>JAKFFP010000400.1:0-5779 GCA_036675045.1 Bacteriovoracales bacterium
GTCCGGAGTTCATGCGAGGCCATGGAAATAAAACTGTCTCTTATCTTCACCGCACTCTGCGCTTCACTCTTTTTTTCCTTCATCAGCTGTGAGAGACCTTCGATATTGGTCCCGTGTCCCTGTAAATCTTCTTGTAGAATTTCCATCGATCTCTGGATTTCCAGGTTCTGGATGAAGGCGGCTCTCCTGAATTTGTACTTAATGTGAGCGGCAAAAATCCCAATGACACCCGTTGCGACGAGGAAGAAAAGATTGTTCAGAAAGGTCGGCACGCTATGAATCGTCAAACCTTCAACTGACAGAATCCCGAGGATGTAAATTCCGATGATGATGAAAACCGTCTTGGTCATTTCCTTGCCGTCAGTCGGAAGAATCAGAACCCCGGAAAGCACCACCAGATTCACACCCGCGTAGTAAGGGGCCCCGGAACCCTGAAGCGCCATACACATCAGCGTAATACTGAGAGAGGCCACACCCAGTAGAAGGTTTGAAGTGCGGATAGGCTTTCTCAGTCCATATCCATTCTTGAAAATGAAATAGGTGCAGAGGAAAAGGAACGTAGTGGAAAAACGAATGATCGACAGGATCTGAAGATCCGCGCGCTGAGTGAAATAATCCAGGATGGAAAAAAGGGGAAAAAGAACGACCGCAAGCAAGGAAAGGGATTTGATACCCGTCCTGGCCTCGGCCTCAATCGCCTGTAGATAAAGTTCTTCTTTGCTCAGAGCATCGGACATGACCTACATTATCAAATTCGCTACTTTGGTACAACCTCAGCATTCTCCTCCTGCAGGTCAAATCGCACGAGAAAATCGTCAATTTTGTCTTCCTGCGCCTGTGTCACCGCCGAAAGTGGATCAATCTGAAAGTAAGTGAAACTCGGTAGCTCAATCCGGTCTGAGCGATCGAGCTCAGCCACGAATGGAACAACCGCAATCTCAGTACAAATTCCCTCGGGTGTGCAGGTATTGGCATCGTCTAATGTTATGAGCCACTGATCGCGCGCGCAAGTTACCGTGGCACCACCAGCGTCGGTCGTGGTCTCAGTGCCCTGGCATTTTTTACCGGCGATCAGAAGATTTGTGGTTAGGCGCGTGGAAAAATCAGTTACGTTTTCTTCCTGCGGAAATTGATCATTCTGAATATCATTATCGTCATCATCCTCAGAATCGTAACCATCACCACCGCAAGCGACGACGACTACAAACGACAGGACGACGAAGAAAAATTTCCAGGACAGATTCTTCATACAAGCTCCTTGCTGAAGTCCATCCGAAATCATGTGCCGGAAGTCACCTCCCGGCACTTTTAAATTGGCCTAATTTTAGAAGCAGTTCACTTCCTGCGGCATCCACTCGTTTCCTAAGGGACAAATGGCCTTGCTCGCCAGATCAAAGATGTGATGCATGAAAGAAACGTCGGCGAGTGTGCGCCGTCCCTCTCCCACTTCTCCGAGCTCTCTCAGCATATCTTCCTGCTTGTACGGGCTCCACTTCTCAATGAACGCGCCATCAACAGCTTTGAGATTCACCGTCTTCTTAGAGAACGGAATCTTGATCGCTTTATATTCTTCAGCGTAATCACCATTGAAGAATGGAATCACCTGATTCATTTCTTTTTCGTTCAAACGGAATTTTGCGAATACAAAATTAGTAAGCGCGAAATCTCTCATCACCGGACGGCCATAAACATTCACTCGTCCCGGAAGAATATCATGGAGACCCCGAAGTGCCGCCTGCTCTACATTGTTCACACTCTGATTGATTCCTGTTTCAGGAAACTGAAGTCCGGTAATTCTGGTGAAACTTTCTTTGATCATGCCGTGGAAGCGGGCAACGGTATTCTTCCGAGCTTCTTCAGGTGATTTTGTTTTCAGTTCGTTCTTATAAAACTTCACAAGTCCTGTCGTCACAGTCCAGACCGGGCTGTTCTCGCCGTTCTTCGGATTCCCGCCTTTCTTCCAGCGGGCACCTCCCTCGTAATCAAAAATCGTACTGAGATCGAGGCGACCATTTTCAGTATTTACTTCACGCTTGTGATCCCAGGCGAAGATGTCGTGAGACATAAGGCCCACGATGCCGATGTCTTTCAGGAGAACTTCAGCGTGAGCAGTTGTCGTAAGGAGGAGGAGGAGAAAGAGCGTTTTCATGTTTCAATCCTTTGATAATAAAAGCTAGTTTTACATACCAAACAATTGGTTGCCTCGCCAACAATGAAAACAACTACGCGTCGTCACGTAGCGACATGGAAAAATTGTGCATTATGGTGCACACTTTAAAATAAGCGAGGAATTATGAAAAAGAAGATCAAAAAGACTTCAAAGAAAAAAGTAAGTACAAAAACGAAGATTCCCCCGAAGCTTAAACTGACCGAATGGAAGCTTACCAAAAAGAATATTAAGTCATTCAAAGACCGTAAGATAACATTAGAAATACTTCTAGATCATCTGTATTGGGGAGACTTGAGTGAATTTCAAGGATGTCTTCATACACATCTCATGTATGTTAATGTTAGTCAGTTCGCCAAAAGATCAGGTCTAAGCCGACGTACACTTTATGATCTTATTGATGTAAATAAAAAGTTTAACCCCGAGCTTACTACCATAGTCGCTATCTTCAACGCACTCAGAACTGAAAAACCTAAATAGCCCTATAGCGTTTTCAAGTATTCAATAAGCTCGAGTTTATTTTCGTGAGTCAGCATCTTGAACGACTCGAAGTAGTGGCCCTGATTCGAGCTGCCCTTCCGGGTTGTATCGTAGAGACGTCTCTTCATCAGATCTTTCTTGATCAGAGTCAGACCCAGCTTCACTTCATCAAAGCGCTCGCGCTCACCCGCGTTCTTCAAAGAAAATTTCTTCGGACGGGCCGAAGGCTCACTTAAAAGATCATATACGGTCGGCACGGACGCATTATGGAGATACGGAAAGCGCGACCAGACTCCCCAAAGTTTCTGGGCCACGTAACCCTTCTCAGGGCGTCTCCAGGCCTGGATGTAGTCATTCAGGGGATTGGAGTCGATTCGGGCGTAAAGGTCTTCTGTGAGGGCGTCGAGGCGTTCAGAATCGGTCTTCACCACTCTCAGTGGAATGTGTTTTGGAGAATCGTAGATCGGAAGTCCTTCGAGATCGCGGTTATGGTTTCCATGACAGCCCTGACATGATTTCACGTAAAGCTGTTCACCGCGAGCGGCCTTCGCTGAATCGATAGCGAATGGATACTTCGGTGGAAGAAAATCTCCCAGGATATTTTCCGCGTGATGAACTTTTTCGTAATACTCGCGAACGTTCTCAACCGTCTGACCGGCATAGAGTTCAACAGCTATTGCCCATCCACCAAGCTCGCCATTACCTTCTCCATCCCAGAAAGATCCCGTCTTTCTTTTTTCACCATAACCCCACATATGCGGAACCTTCACCTGACCTTTCAGGAAGTCAGTCGGGATCGCTTCGCCCTTCACAGTATAAAACCATGAACGGATGAGACTCGTCGGAACGAGACCCTGGGTGTGATTTGTGACGAGAGGATTCGAGAGTCTTTTCGTAAACGCCTGTGCGCGCTCATGAAGCTCTTTAAACTTAGGATTTGAGCGCGGAGGAATTCCCCACACTTTCATGATCAACGATGCGTCCGATCCGATCTGACCAACGTCGATGTTCTTATTTCCGAGACCCACTATGTACTGCCCAGCGGCCTTACCACCGTGACAAGCTACACATCCCAGAACGCCGACTTTCATGCCTTCATACGGAACATTGAACAAGCCCCGAATATCTCCACCCTTCTGAACAATCATCCCCCAACGCTGATAAAGAGGTCCGAGTTCGCCGGTCGAAAGACCTATGCTATTCAAACGCTGATAGAGGGTCATGAGGTCTGGAGAGACCGACATGCCTCGGCCTTTGTAGTAGAAGTTCAGATTGAGGAATTCATCGGCTGCGGAGTTGGCGCGCTCGAGGCGGGTTTGGGATTGAAGACTAAAGGCTACGGTACAGAGAAAGACAGTAATGAAAAACTTCATCTGAAGATGCTACCTATTTTACGGGAAAATAAGCAAATCAATACAAGCGACGATGTGCGTAAGCATTAATTTTAAGATATACAATGAGGGAAATCCGGAAGCGTGCTGTCGCTAAAACGAGGGTTTATATATTCTTTCTTCCAATTATCCAGAAATAGCTGTTGAGCGGTAGGTGAAATAGCCCTGTAGCAAAATAATGGAAAGCCTATGCGTTTAAAGATTTGAGGTACTTTGCATTCTCCAAAGTAAAACTTATGAATTGGAGGAATGTCTTTTGGATAACCATTTTGATCTTTCAAAAAATCAATTAATCTCGTATCACCACTAAATTTCCAGTACCGTATGAAACTTAAAATATTATCCTTCTCAATAGCCTTGATTTCGATCTTATGTTCTAGATTATTATTATAATAAATAATATTTGGAATCATCTCTTCAAATGCTTTTTCTTTAGCCAATTCAATACTTTCAGAACAGGCATGAGTCGTTAGGACTCCATTATTCGGTAAAATATCGAGAAGTAAAATTACGTGGTGATTATTTACCTTCAAATGATAAAATTGAAGATCGTGCCCTTCCAACTGGGGATTTTTTTTAATAAGCCCAATAATTCGCTTAGGTTTAATATTAAGTAATAGTGACAAAAGTATCGCATGCCTCTCGATCAATTCTCTTTTTGCAGATTTTTTTGCCATTGATCGCGTAATACCTACAGCCATTCCATTTGAATTGGAGGGCAAAACTAAACTTAGTGGGATATTATTTTTAATACATAAATTTGTGATTGATACTTTTCTAGAAAATATTCCGGACTCAAAAATGTAAGGGCAAGAATGCCTCATACAAACTCTCTCAGTAAGCTCCATCAAGGCTTTAAAAAATGCCAAGTCGTGGTCTGTTGAAACTCCCCAAGACTCATACAAAACATTGTCTAAAGTTAAAACTAAGCGAACTGAAAGAGGTAATGAATCATCGAGACTATTATAAATATGATATTTTAAGTTATGATTCTCAGTTAGAAAGCTGATAAATTCTTTGAGTTTCATTTAAAGAGACTTTATTCGCCAGAAGTTGAATATGAACAGATGGTTCAATTTTGAGACGTCCACTTTATTCATGTTGAAGACATAAGGGATTACGGAATGGAACAAAGGTATAAACTGAGAACTTCCCACTAAATACCTAGAAATTATTTTGAGATTTTCAATTTCTTCACTTTCACTTTTAGAAGTCTGATATTTTAGAAAAGCCTTATGAACTAAATCATTACGATCCTTAAACAATGAATTCTTGGAAAAGAACTCATAATTAATAGCTTCAACGGGTACTCTGAAATCTGTAGACATAATATTCAGAAAAATATCAATTTCCCCTGAGTTTAATCTTTGTTGCAATTCGTCTGGCTTGATGTCCGCAACGACCTTGATATTCAATCCTTCAATACTTTCAAGAGATTCAACCAAGTTTTGGACAGTGACCTTATAGGCCGTAGTATAGGTATGTACAGTTAAAGTTGTTGGTAAAGTCGTTGGCGGTTTCGAATTCAAAATATCCATTGCCGCTTCTTTTACTTCAGACTCTGAGAGATAAGCTTTCGATTCAGGAGGGAAATATTGTGAACTTTTTTCAGCAATGCCTTTATATAGATTAACAACCTTAAAATTCTCTAAAATTTTTTTCTTAATCCATTTTTTTGAGGCTTCATCAATCTCATTCTTCGCTTTCGGGTTAAACACTAAGTAAGTTGTAGAACTCGTTG
>JAKFFP010000299.1:0-5763 GCA_036675045.1 Bacteriovoracales bacterium
CCTTTTCTGATAATTCCTTTTGGGAAAAAATTGGGAGATGAAAATTCTCCATTTTACTCTCTTTTTCTTCCTCACTACCCATGCCTTCGCTTCTGATCTCTGTTTCAATAAAGGTGTCTCAAGGCCCTATCCGGAATATCCGGCGCAAGTGGCCCGTGATGCCGGCTGGGTTGAGGCCTACGATGCTCTGTTTGCTAAGCTCTGCAGAAACTTAAAGACTCCGAATCGTTTCTTCCGTGGATATCGCGCTCACCCTTCTCCCCGCTACATTGCCGCTTATCTCTGGGATACGGCCTTCATCGCCCAGGTGTGGATGTATTGGGATCCGAAGATCGCGCAGGAACTCATGTACTACCTTCTCCGGTTCCAGAAAAAATCAGGGATCATTCATCACGCGGTTCTCGAAATTCTCGTGAAGCCATATCCCTATTCAGATTCACAGCCCCCGATTCTTGCCTGGACTTCGTGGAGGATCTTTGAAAAATCCGGCGACGTGGAATTCCTGCGAAAAGTTTACCCGGGACTCAAGCGCTATCATGAATGGTTAAAGCTCAACCGCCGCCATCCGGATGGTCTGTATTTCTGGAAAAAGCCTTATGAATCCGGAATCGATAATTCACCACGCTTCACCAATAGATCTGAATCATGGATGGATGATACGACAAAACTTGCTTCCGCTGATATTTCCGCCTATATGGCCGGCTCTATGGAGGCCCTTGAAAAAATGGCCCGGGTTCTTGGTTATGAGAATGATGCCCATGAACTCTCTGCGGAATATGCGCACCTAAAGTTTATGATGAATACTAAACTTTGGAATGAAGCAGAAGGAACATACTTCGACTGGGATTACCGGAAGAATGCTCATGTGAAAGTCGACACTGTATCAAACTTTTCTCCTATGGCGGCAGGAATTCCGGATTCGTATCAGGCGAAGCGCCTTGTTCAAAAAGCAATGGATCCGAAAAAATACAATACAAAAATCCCCTTCCCTTCTGTTTCACGTGATGAAAAGACCTTCGTGAAAGACATGTGGCGAGGTCCCGTGTGGATCAACATGGCCTATCTCGGAGTTTATGGAGTGAATCGTTACGGTTACCGTAGTGAAGCTGCTTATCTTGGAAAGAAAGTTGCGGGCGGAGTTTTTGAGACATGGAAAAATGTCGGAAATTTTTATGAGTTTTACGATCCAGAAAGATATGACATCAAGGAACTTCACCGGAAGAAAGGCAATCTCTGGAAGAGAATCGAAATGGGCTCAAAGCCAGTGAAAAACTTTGCTGGCTGGACGGCACTGGCGAACACTCTCGTCCTTGAATACGGCGAAGACTGGTAAGGGCAAAGGTTCCAGCATACTTGATGATAGGCGCCGCGAAACTTTATCCCGTATTTAGCAAGTCCCGGGGAGAAACTGGTTTTCTCCTCGAACCACTTTTCATGTACTGAAACTTGCTTCTTGTAAGTCCCCACTTCATGCTTTCAACTTCTCTTTCTTCAAACGAAAAATTAATCCAATCCAACTCCACACTAGAGTTTACTGCGATATTCATAGGCATGATTTTGCTCAACGTAAGCGAGGATTTATTTTGAAGAGTACTATAGGGATATTCTTCCGCTCTATCAACAACTCCTGCCGCCACGGGGTTTCGATAGACATACTTGTAAACATTTAAAAGGTATTTCGAATCTTCAATCAAACATCCCTTGTATCTTCCTCCAAAAATTTTATTAATCCTGCCAGTCCTCTTTTGCATTTTCTTTGTCACATCTTTCATAAACGAATACATGATTTTCTCGATTGGCTCATTGGGGGTGAGGGCAAGCAGATGAAAATGATTTCCCATCAGAACAAAGGCAGATATCTGAAGATCATATTCTTTCTGTAAACAACTCAGCTGCTTGACCATGATCTCCCAGACCTGCTCTGACCCTAGATAGAAATGTTCTTTGTTATTGGATCGACCGGTGAGGTGATAAAAGTGTTCGTTAGATCTAACTACAGGTTTTCTTGGCATGAATAAGGCATACAAAAATCGAAAGAAGCAGAATCTAAAAAAGTGATTGGTTGAATTTAAAATTCAGCTCTGAATATTGCACTGCCAATCATCAAGTATGCTGGAACCCTATTGGGTGATGGGTTGAGGACGCTGGCCGAAAGGAAGGCCTTGATCGTGATCTAAGTTCCAGCGATCGGTCATGAGTTCCTGCCGCTCGACCCGATAGTATTTGAGGGATTCATCGAGCTCATTAAGTTTGGTCATGAGCTCGTTTTGCAGATTCAATCTTTCCTGCTTCAGGGCAATCATGTCATCGAGCGCTTTTCTTTTTTCCCGCTGGAGCCGATTGATTTCTTCATCATAATTGGCGGCGGTTTTTACTTTCTGCTGATCAAAGGTCCACAAAAAATGATTGATGTCATTCAGCTGCTTTAAGAAGTCTTCTTTCCTCACAATCAGCTGCTCACGATACTTGGTGGCCTCAAAAACCCGTACGCCGAGTGTCTTGGAATAGAAATTAAGCACTGTGCCACGGAGGAAATATTTCGAGGTGGAATAACAGGGTTCAAGCGACTCAACATAAATTGTGAAATGGAAGTCTTCCACGTTTCTGACGAAGGCCTTGCAATAGTCTTTTGTGTCCTGGAGGTTCACCTTGAAGAGAACCTGATCCCCGGCACGGAAGAACTTACTGTTATTATTCTCGACCTTGACCTTGAAAATTCTCGAGGAATCGTCCTTGTCCGTCACCCGTCCGCTAAAGCGTTCATAATCGATTTCTGGGTTAATTTGCCCGCGATTATCCGGCTCGAGCACCCCTTCCTTGGGATACGACGGCGTAAGGATCATGGCGTGGCCCACCGCAGTTAGCAAAAATAATTGAAAAAGGAAAATGACGGAGAACCTCATGCTTTTTATTATGGTCGAGAATTTTACTTTCTCCTAAATCTTTTCAACCGACCAAAAGAGGTTACTAATGGAATTTTTCATCGATACTGGCGATCTGAACGAAATCAAAACCGCCTATAGTTGGGGCTTCGTCGATGGCGTTACTACCAATCCCAGCCTGGTGGCCAAAAGCGGGAAGAATCAGAAGGATCTCATCCGTGAAATCGCGGAAATCGTTGATGGGCCCATTTCAGCGGAAGTGATCGCTCTCGATGCTCCGGGGATGATCAAAGAAGGTGAAGAGCTCGCGAAGATCCACAAGAATGTCGTGATCAAACTCCCTATGACAAAAGACGGAATGATCGCTTGCAAGCACTTCTCGAAAAACAATATCAAGACTAACGTCACTCTTATTTTCTCGGCAAATCAGGCGCTTCTTGCAGCTAAGAATGGAGCGACCTATGTGTCCCCCTTCGTTGGCCGCCTGGATGATGTGGGACAAACCGGAATGGATCTCATTCAGGAAATCCGGGTGATCTTTAACAACTATAATTTTGCGACGAAGATCCTCGCGGCTTCTCTTCGCCATTCCACTCATGTGAAGGATTGTGCGATGGTGGGAGCTGATACCGCCACACTTCCCTACAAGGTTATTGAAGGGCTTTTTGCTCACCCTTTAACTAAAAATGGGTTAGACCAGTTCCTTGCTGACCACGCAAAATCGCAGAAATAGGCCGGCAAAAAGCTGATTCAGGGGTCTCAGATTTCCTTTTAAATGACCGATAAAGTCCTAGTGGACAAGCGTCCCGCGGATGTTACTCGGACAAGGAAGCCATGAGATCCCAAATTCTTCTGATATTTATCTTTGCCATTGCTGGCTGCAACACCAAAACAGCAGTCGTTAAAAGCGGAAGCGTAAACGCTCAAGCTCCGTTTCTCTGGGAATCAGCCTTTCCCAAGCAAATCTATGTTTCCGACGCCTTTTCTGATCCGGACGAAGTCACCAAAATCGATGAAACTTTGGGCGCTTGGGAAACTGCTCTTAATGGAAAAAATTTCTTTGAGCACGCCGGTCCGGATACCAAAGACATCGATGCCATTGCCGGTGCTACCAATTCTCTCCGGGACAATAAATTCTCGATCTATAAAGCCGAAGTCTGGCCCTATCCGGATTATCCCTATGCCCTGGCGATCACTCAAATTTTTGCTATCAGGCATAATAGCGGTGACAGCGATGAGTTCGTGGCCATCCAGGAAGCAGACATACTTCTGAATTACGATAATTTTTTATTTGATGCCGGTGTTGGCTATTATGATTACGACTTCAAAACCGTTCTTCTTCACGAGCTCGGACATTTTCTGGGTCTGCAACACAAGCCGGACACATACAACCGCAATCATACTGTGATGTATCCATCGATCTACTCAGATGAATCTAAGCAAATCCCCCTGACGGTTGATAAACAGGATCTGGCCGCAAAATACAACATCACCCTTCCGCTCACGGCAGGTGGCTCATCGATTGTCGCTCCGGCAAAGACCTACAAGAAAGACGCGGGAGATGCCGGCGAGCCGGTAAAAATTATTCTGGAATTGAGAGCAAACGGAGAGTGTCTCCATCATGTTGATGGCGTGCTATCCACACGCCACCAGACACGATAAAAAATCAGAGATAGTTACGAAGTTCCTGAACGGTCATCTTGCGATGAACTCCGGCAGCCCGGCGCGGATGTGCCGTTTTCTCTACGACGGACTTTCCGCCATAAGTGTGATTACTGAAGTCCGGTTCAACATTGATGCCGCTAAAATCTGAAAGCTCTTTTGAAAACTCTTCCACAAAAAGTGGTGAGAAGATTCTCTTATCAGTCATGTGTCTCATGAAAGGCTTGAGTCCACCCTTATCCGCAAGTTTGCCATCCATGTAGGCCATGAAACGCGCACCAAAAGAGTAGGCCGCCATATCTGTCGTTCTCTGGTAATAAGGATGAGAAGACATCCCGCTGGAACCTGAAAAAGAGCTTGAGCGTGGATAGCCGTTGTCTCTCCATGAAGCAAGGGCCTCATCGAGCCAGCCGCTGTTACCATTTGCCGGCATCATTCCGCGGGCAAAATACGAGTGAAACATCTCGTGTCCCAAAGCTCCTGAATCTGTCATGGTAGCACCACAATATTCCATTCCGCCCATGCCGGCATTGTAAACAATGAGCTGAGCATGCGGCCAGGCACCGTAGTCACCTTCGAGCTCGGCAAAGATCTCGGCCGAGCGTGCCTTCAGACGTTCTACCCCTGACATGGAAGTCAGAATTCCCTTAGAAGCGTAAACCACGACCGGTACATCACGGCCATCGATAGAACGGAAAGTCCCGCGTGTTTCGACAGTAGAACCGGCCGGAACAGTGTGGAAAAAGATCGATGAGACGTTGAAGTGCGCCGGATATGAGATAGTGTAGCTGTTTTTAGATTTCTCTTTCACTACTCCATTAGTGTAAATCATCTGGTTGCTGGTGCCGCCAATGAAGTTCACTTCAAAATTCATCTTCACCTGGTCGTACTCAAACGAAGCAGGAAGATAGAGTTCCAGGAAATTTCTTTCACTAAGATCCGAGGTCCAGAATGCGGACTTCACACCTTCAGCAGAAAACTTAACGAGTTCCTTAATGGGAACTTCGATTTCGAGCTGGTGAGTTCCGATCGCAGCAGCAGTGTCAAGGATTCTGACGGTTGTTTCGTTATTCGGAGTCTTCTGGAGAGTTGCCGTGATTGCTTTTCCATCAAGCTTAATTGATGTCGGGTCCTGGACGGAGTCAAAAATAACGAAGCCTTCTTCCACGACATTGAGGGTGATACGGGCAACAGCGCTCGCCTCCCGGGCCGTCATATC
>JAKFFP010000144.1:0-5759 GCA_036675045.1 Bacteriovoracales bacterium
GACATAGCAGTCTTTTACCGTAACAATGCCCATTCACGGACAATTGAGGATGCTCTTCGCAAAGAAAAATTTCCCTACCGTGTAGTAGCGGGTATCAAGTTCTATGATCGTAAAGAGGTCAAGGACATGATCTCGTACATGCGTGTGGTAGTGAATAAAAAAGACTCCCTGGCACTCACGCGGATTATCAATACTCCCGCGCGGGGTGTGGGAACGACATCTTTACGCAAGCTCGAAGACGAAGCCGTAAGACTTCAGCTTTCAATGTTCGAGCTGATTGAAAAGATCACAGAGAATAATTCCGAGTTCAAGCATCTTGGCCTTTCAGGCAAAGTCTTGAGCGCCTTGAATCAACTTACCGGCTTGATACATGAGGTGCAGGTACTGGAAGAAAATAATCACTCACCGACTTTCAGCTACGAGAAGCTTCTGAATGAGTCGGGATATTACGAATTTCTTCGTGCGGACAAGAGCTACGAGGGTGCCGCCCGTCTGGAAAACCTGGAAGAACTCATGAGTGCAATTAAGCAGTATGAGGATTCCGAGTCAGATCCCACTCTGGTGAAGTTTCTTGAAAACATAACTCTAGATTCAACCAATAATGAGGATGGTCCCCAGGATCAAGTCTCTCTCATGACGGTCCACGGTTCAAAGGGTCTTGAGTATCCTTACGTGTTTGTTATCGGGAATGAAGAGAATATTTTTCCATCCTATAAGAGTCTTGAAATAGGACCTACCGCAGTGGAAGAAGAGCGCCGACTTTTCTACGTGGCAATGACCAGGGCCATGAAAGAGTTAACACTCACATTTGCCCAGGGAAGAATGCTGTGGGGAAGTCTCAAATTTAACGGGCCCTCTCAGTTTCTCTATGAAATCCCGCAAAACTATTATCGGTGGGACTTTTTCCAGACCGGCAGTAATAAAAAGCCGAATGATTACGCTTCTCCCAGCTACGATGATTTCGATCAGTCCTACAAAGATGACGATTTCAACACGGAAAAGGTTTATCAGCGGAAACCAGTCGTTTCTAAATTATCCAATTATCCTTCCGGATCAAAAATAATTCACGCTCTCTACGGTGAAGGAACTGTCCTTGATTCCGAAGGACTCGGGCAGGACGAAAAAGTTACTATCCAATTTCGCGACGGCATGAAGAAAAAGTTCATGGTTAAATTCGCACCACTTCAAAAGGCTTGAAATGAGAATCTCTTTCAGAATTATTCTCGTTATCTGGATACTTCTTTTCGCTGCTCTGGCTGGTCTCATCTACAGCACTTACTCGCGTCTTCAGCCTGAGACTTTTATTTCTCTTTTAGAAGAGCAAGTGGAAAAGAACTATCCGGGCGCAACGGTGAAGATCGGCAAAATGGATTACCGTCCAGCACTGGATCTGAGCCTCAGCTTTGAAAACATAGAAATCAGTCGTCCGGAAGGGAAGCTCGGAAGTATCGGCGAGCTGGAAGTCAGGGTCCCCTGGTGGCTTCTCATTTCTGATCGTGGAAACGCCCAGATCAATATTAACCGCCTGGAAGTTTTTGTTCCCCGTGATGAAGAAGGACCGAAGACTGACGTCGCTTCCAAGTCGGGTGCGGATACCAAAATCAAGGCCTCGATCCCTCAATACCTCGCTCATGCCAAATATACTCTGAGAGCAAAAGACATCATGATTCGTGATGCCCGGGATAGCCGCAGGAACTTTGCTCTTTCGAAACTCCTGGTAAAAGAGTTTCAGTATGGAAAGAATTCTGCCTTCGAGTTGAATCTTCCGATTGAGATCAATCACAATAAGGCGAAATTCACATCCGAACTCTGGCTTTTTGGTGATGTCACACCGGAAAATGATCAGTGGCGCCTGAACTTCCGTGGGGAATTCAGAACCCGTGATCTCACCGATAACTCTGATCTGGAAGATCTTGAGATTGATGGGAAGGCCGACTTCCGTCCAGGTGAACTTAACATCTTCTCGAACCTGACTTTCCTGATTGAAAGGCAGAAGGTCGGTGAGGGTAAGATCGTGGCCAATAAATCAGAGCTCTCTATGGACTTTGATTTCACTTCATTTCCACTCGAATATCTTTCAATTTTCTCCGAGGAACTGAAAAACCCTTACCTGCCCGATCTGGCTGGGCCTTCCGTCGGGATGTTACATTTTAAACGGGATCTGAAAGGTGAAAAAGTAGAGCTTGTATCGCGCTTTACCTTTGATGGGATTTTTCCTCTGGATGCGGATCATACTTATGCCGGCAAATGGCAGTTCTCTTTTTCTGATTCCAAGTGGGAAACTTCATTTATTACTCCGAGAAGTGAAGTGAGTTTTTTCCGTCGCTCAATTATTGATGTTCCTAAAGGAGAAGTCGTTCAGTTTATCGAAGAGATTGGATTTCGCGGGATCGAGATCGATCCTGCCATGAGTGCCCAGATGACACTTCCGGTGTTTCGTACTCTCGAATTTCCTCACTACTACTCTACCAAAGTTTCACTTTCCGAATGCGTTCAGGGAGATTCTAAGGTCAGTGGCATGCTTTTCCATGGCTTTACTCCCAATCGCCGTTTTTACCAGCTGGAGTTAAAGGGAAATGGCAATTTCAAGCTGGATTATCTGGCGAAAGACAAAACTGAAAACCTGAGTCTGGAAGCTTCTCAATTCCATTGGGCCCCAGGGTATAAATTTCTCAGTCCACTTTTTCAGGCTGAAGCTGGAGAATTCACCGGAAAGGTTGATGGCAAGTGGATCGATATCTGGAATGAGGGCACCTGGCTTACCCAGATGAAAGTAACCGGACTAAAGGCCCAGCAAGGTCTCATGATGGATCTGCTCCAGAAAATGTGGTCTGAGTTCAATGTCGATATTGCCACTTCACCTGATCAATCCTGGCACGCATCGATCAAGAACAACGTTCTTAATCTCACCGCAATGACTATTGATAGCGCAGACCCTGCGAAGCTGACAGGAATGGCAGCTCCTCTTCCGAAAAAGTCCTACTTGATACTGAATTATCCTAAAAATAAAAAGTGGAAGCCCGTCCGGAAGGACCTTCCTATATTTACCTGGTGAAATTATGAGTGATTACCGTCCTATTATCTGGAAAGAAAATAAGCTTTATCTCCTCGATCAGAGGCATCTCCCTCAGCAGGAAATCTTTGTTGAAGTAGGAGACCTTCCGGCATGTGCTCTCGCCATCAAAGATATGGTCGTAAGAGGGGCTCCCTGCATAGGCTTTACCGGCATTTACGGAATGGCACTATGGGTGAAAGAGCAGGACCATCTCACCATTGAAAAATGCCGTAAGGCCTGCGATGAAATGATCACTGCCCGTCCGACGGCCGTGAATTTATCATTTGAAGTGAATCGCTGTTTTGAAATAATGACATCGTCTCTGGAGAAGAAAGAATCGATCTCTGCGATTTATGAGAAGCTGGTCGCCTTTGGAGATCTACAGGTTAAAGAGAGTCATGAAAAAAATACGAAGATGGCGAAGATCGGCTTTGAGGAATTAAAGAAAAAAGTAGGGGACAAGAAGTGGAACCTCATGACCCATTGTAATACCGGCTTCCTCGCATGCGGGAGTCTGGGAACCGCTCTCGGCGTCATCTCATATGCAAATTCTCAGGGCAAAGTTGAGCACGTGTACGCCGATGAAACTCGTCCCTATATGCAGGGTACCCGCCTCACGGCCTTTGAACTTAGTAAGGAGAAAATACCTTACAGTATCGTGGTAGAAGGCGCAGCTTCGTATCTACTCTCGCATGGAAAAGTAGATGCTATTTTTGTCGGCGCCGACCGGATTGCGGCCAATGGGGATACGGCCAATAAAGTTGGTACTGCGACTCTGGCAATCGTGGCGAAACACTATAAGATTCCTTTTTACGTCGTAGCACCCGTGAGCTCATTTGATATTTCTATCCCGGACGGAAAGCACATTGAAATTGAGATGCGCTCTCACTCTGAGATCACGGAATTCAGAGGTCATCGTGTTGCTCCGGAAGGTGCCGTTTCAGTAAATCCTAGTTTTGATGTCACTGATCATACATTTATTACCGGAATTATTTGTGAGAAGGGTTTGATTGATCCATCCCGCACAGGTGAGCTGGTGAAGGTCGTCAGGTCATGATCCGTCAAGATCTCCGGGCCTCAATTGATATTGGTTCCAATAGCGTTCTACTTCTCGTGGCAGAAGTTCAGAATGGAAAGCTCTGGGAACTGATCAGAAGAAGCGAGATCACCCAGTTGGGTAAAGAGCTGGATAAGAACAAGGCCTTTCATCCCGAAAGTATGAATGCCACCTTCGATGCGCTCAAGTCATACGCTAAAGATTGTGAATCGCAGGGAATCAAACCTTCCGATGTTATTGTGACTGCGACTGAAGCTTCCCGTGTTGCCGGGAATGCACCCGGATTCTTCAAAAAAATTGCTGATGAGATTGGCCTCATTATCCAGATCATTACTCCGGAAGCGGAAGCCTATTATTCGACCCGCGGAATCCTTTATAATTCGAAGTTTCAAAGTGAAGTTATCACCATCATGGATATTGGCGGAGCATCTACTGAATTGATCAAGGTCAATACGAAGACTCTTCAGATCCAGAAAACGATCAGTATGCCAGTCGGGGCTGTTCGCGCCACTCAGTGGCTCATTGACGGGATATTTGTTCAAAGCCTGCAGAAACTCTTCCTGGATTTTCGTACCGAAATCGATGACTTTCAGACCCGCGAGCTTTTTTGCGTCGCTGGCACAATGACATCTTTGGGGAATATGCATCTTCAACGGAAAGATTTTGTGGAAGATGATCTTCATGGCCTGGTCATGAAGTCAGAGGACGTCGACAATCTTTTTAAAAAATATTCTGACACCGCACCGGAAGCTTTCCTGGAAGAGTTCCCCTTTCTTCAGAAACGCTCTCAGAACATCCGTGGCGGCCTTCACGTGGCCTATCATTTCATTCACCGGCTACTGGCCCGTGAAATTACCATTTCCACTTATGGTCTTCGTTATGGCACGATATTGGAAGGTAAGATCAAAAAGGAACATCTATGGAAAGCCGAGTAAGCAAAGGTACCAATGAAGTCCTCTTCAAAGAAGGTGAGCTCGCCCAGCGCCTTTATATCGTTAAGCGCGGACAGGTTATCTGTCTCAAGCGCTCCAAGGATCGCCTTATTCCCGTTTTCAGGGCTGAAGCCGGGGATATTATCGGAGAAAATGCCATTCTTGATACCGGCTCATATGGATATTCTGCCGTCACTTTGACGATGGCCGAGCTTCTCGAGATTCCGTCTCAGAATTTTCGTCAGGTGCTTGAAAAGTCTCCGGAGTGGCTGGTCGAGCTTACGTCCACCATGATCCAGCGATTTGAAAATACCGCCAATCTCATCGCCGAGAACCGTGTCTTCAACGATACGATCCTCAGCGAAGAGGATTTTCCCTCTTCGCTTTCATAGAAGCTTCTGCTTAAAAGAATATCATATCGTTCTTCCGCTAAGGGGATAAAGTCCAATTCCATCGCATGGGCTGCCGAATAAATCCCTAAACCGGCATCCGCTGTCCCGCCTGCAACGGCAGCTGCCACACTTAAGTGCGAGATAGCCTCGCGATCATAACCATAGACTTCCTCCCGGCTGATTCCCTCCTGCTTTAGCAGATAATCAAAGAAGAGTCTCGTGCCGGCCCCGCGTTGACGGTTAATGTACGTAATTCCCGGTCTGGCTACATCCTTAATCGATTCAATCCCATGAGGGTTTTCCTTCGGAACGATCCACCCTTG
>JAKFFP010000170.1:0-5742 GCA_036675045.1 Bacteriovoracales bacterium
CCGTTTGATATTCTTGCAATGCATGAGTGTCTTGATACAATGAAAATACAGACGAACAGGATGTTCAACCATAGAGGGTTTATTTCATGAAGAAATTTGTCGTTTTATCGACCTTTATCCTATCCGCCATTCTCATTTCCGGTTGCTCACTGAAGAGATCAAGTCCGCAGCGGGACGTGAGTTCAGTCAGAGAAGAAGCCGAACTCGATGATGTCTTTGAGAAAGAAATCCCGGCGCGAGGGGATCACCTCGGAAAGACATCCGGTGAAAACACTCATGAACTTGCAGAAGTTACCGCCGATGACGTGGCAATCAAGCAAGCAGTCGGTGCTAAAGATATCGATGAGGAAATCGCTCCTTCTCCGGAAGAACAGGTTCCCTATGCCAGAAACTTCCTGGTACAGAAAAAAACCAAGCGCATGCAGTTCTGGGTCGAATACTTCACCAAAAAAAGCCGGGACCGTTTTCAGAGATTCTTAAATAACGGCGAAGAATACCGCCATCATATTGAAGAGATCTTTGTTGAACATGGCCTTCCGAAAGAACTTTATTTCGTAGGGCTCATCGAGTCCGGTTATTATCTCGGTGCCCGCTCTCACGCAGCAGCGGTTGGACCCTGGCAGTTCATCCCGGGGACGGGCAAGCGCTACGGACTTGCTATCACTAAAGAGCTTGATGAAAGACAGGATTTATTCAAGGCCTCACGTGCCGCCGCCATGTATTTCAAGGATCTCCATAATATCTTCTCTTCATGGGAGCTCGCCCTTGCTGCCTATAATGCCGGAGAATACGGAATCATCAGAAGAATCTTAAAGCACGGCACCCGTGACTTTTATGTTCTCTCTAAGCGTAAGCAGCTTCCTTCTGAGACAATCAATTACGTCCCGAAAGTCCTCGCGGCCATGCACATTGTGAACAATGCTGAAAAGTATGGTTTCACTCTCCCGAAGAAAAAGAATCGCCTTTTTGATCACACCGAGCTTCGCGCAATCAAAAAGAACCTTCCTCTTTCAGTTGTCGCAAAAAAAATTGATGTCGATGTTTCTCTTCTTAAGAAACTTAATCCTGAACTCCGCCGGAGTCGCACTCCCCGGTATGTTGCCGGGACTTATTATCTCCGTGTGCCCAAGTCACAGTACTCATACCGCCTGATCGGTGTTGAAAGTGATGACAATGTCGCTTCAATCGGCAATCGTCCGGAAACAAGAAAGCAGATGGTAAGACGTACTGCCGCTGTTGAGAAGGCGACCGAGATGCTGAATAATCCGGCACCAGTTCGCAGGGCACCGGAATATCACACCGTAAGACGTGGCGATACCCTCATTTCTATTTCAAGAAAATATAAGACCACTCCCCGCCAGCTGGCCTCGATGAACAATCTGAAGTCATGGAGATCAAGAATTCGTGTGGGCCAGAGGCTCGCGCTGAATGGCGACGAAGTCAGTGTGAAGTTCTCTTCTCTTCCGAAGCTCAAGGTTACGAAGTCGCCGGTTGTTTATAAGGTGAAGGCCGGTGATAACTTAACGGAAATCGCCCGCGTTTTCGGGAAAAATCTGAAAGAGATGAAACAAGTAAACCGCATCCGCAAAGGCAGGATCCTGGTCGGACAAAAAATCGTTCTTCCTGACTCAAAGAAAGGGATCTACACGGTGAAACGTGGCGATCATCTGAGCAAAGTCTCGAAGAAACTTAACTCATCTGTAAAAGAGATCATGATGCTCAACTCACTCACCAGAAAGAGGATCTTCCCTGGTCAGAAACTTATTGTTGATATGGATTAAAATGAGGACCCGATAATTGAAAACTTGCTCTGATGGGCAAGTGATCCGAGAGGGCCGAGGGTAAAACTTCGGCCCTCATCATTTTAAGGCCCTTCCGGAAGAAAATATAATCCAGCCGGCGATTAGGGGCCCAGGCGGGAAAAGTAAAAAATCTCGCTTCTTCTTTCCCATAGATATCATCAGGAATGACCTCAGCGTGACCTGACTTCGACATGATTGCGTAACTGAGATCCCCTTCGTAGTCATCTTCTCCATCCGGATACTTTCTTTTCTTGGCCGCTATATCGGGGACCATATTGTAATCACCGGCGGCAAAATCAATTTTCTCTTTCTGGATCTTTTCTGAGAGAAGTTTCGCCTGTCCGGCCCGGTCATCCTTATCAAAGGCCTCAAGATGAAGATTCACAACCGTGTAATCATGTCCGCCGATATCAATCACAGCTTTCTGAAAATACCGGTGAAGATAAAATAAATTGTACCACCACGGATTGGCCTTAGGCTTGGCCAGAAGTTCAAGCTCATGGGCCTTGATCGGGAAGCGAGAAAGGATGGCGCCACCGGATCTCATATGGCCGAAATTTCGGGATAGGGGCCAGTAAGGGAAAGGAATGTAATTGGCATTCCAGGTGACGGCTTCCGCGATGTAAGGGTAACCGGCGTGAATCGCCACATACTCTGCCTGATTAATCCCGCCCGAACGACGGGAATCAAAATCGATTTCCTGAAAGCAGATAATGTCCGGGCCCCATTCACGGATCTGATTTACCAGACCCTTCAGCCGGTCTTCGTAGAACTCCTTTGTTCGCGGAAGATAACCCGGGCCCTCAGAGCCTTTTCCATAAAGAAAGCCAAGGTTCCAGGTCAGAATCTTGATCACTGAGGGACTTTCTTCGAGGTATTCCACATCCACTTTCGGCTCAATCACATTGATCGGGGCCTCGCTTTTATGATGGGAGAGACTCCAGGGATAGCTCATCCAGCTGAGGGTGCCAATAACCAGGAGAATGATCGAAACCAGAATGATAGAGAACATTTTCATGCCTTTTTCCCTCCGACAAAGAGGGCCTCAACACTTCCCGGGAACGTGTGGCCGGTAAAAGGGCTATGGGCCACTTTCGTTCTGAGATTTTTTTCTTCTACCAGTGTCGGTTTTTTTAAATTGAGAATAGTGAAATTCGCGCGGAAGCCTGGACGCAAGTATCCCAGGCCATGGCCCATTTGCTCATATACCGGAGAGATTTTTTTCCACGATGGAAGAAAATGGTTAAAAAAATCGCCGGGGTTTTCGGCCGCGACTTTTGCCACAATTTTCGGGGAGAGACCTTCGGCGATCAGCCAAGTCACAAATGGCCCGTAGGTATCAAGGCCCGTGAGTCCCGAATGCCCGTGTGATTTTTCTTCTTTCGAATGAGGGGCGTGGTCCGTGGCCAGGTACTGGATCTCTCCATTTTTCAGGGCCGCAAGGAGAGTATCACGATCAATTTTCATCCTGATCGGGGGATTCATCTGTAAAGGGGTGTAAAGATCTTCCTCGAGCTCATCAATTGCGAAATACAAATGCTGGGGAGTCACTTCCAGAGAAATATCGACTCCGCGGGCACGGGCCTTTCTTACGAGTTCAAGGCCCTCCTGACTGGAATAATGACAAAGCTTCCCTTTCAGTGTGTATTTTTCAATGAGTGAAATCGCGTCCCTGGTCGCGACGGATTCTGCTTTGACCGGGCGTCTTTCATGATGGTGCTTTTCATCCTTTGCCCCTTCAAGTATTTCCGGATCTTCGCAGTGAAAACTCACCCACTGCCCTTCATACCTGGCGATCGCTTTATCAAGAGTGGGAAGGTCACGGAAAAATAAATCTCCGATGGAAGGTCCCATATAAACTTTGTAGGGAACTGAATACGGCAGGGGATTTGTTCCCGGACCGATGCCAGCGTAGAACCACAAGTCCCCTTCCGCTTTTTCTCCCAGGCGAACTTTGTCTTCGTAAGATTTCTTATCCACCGGTGGAACGGGATTATTCGGCATGTCCCCGGCGTGACAGACGCCGCCGTTTTTCATCGCCGCCCGGGCCGACGTAAAATCTTCCTTGTAACAGTTTTTCCCGCTCACGTCCTCACGGGCGTGAATGTGCACATCGCCCATCCCGGCAAACAGGAGGCAATCATCCTGATAAGTGTAGTCCGGATTCTTGATCCCGAGCTCTCCGACCTCCAGGATCAGCCCGCTTTCGTCATCAAAACGGATCTGATGGCGGTTAATCTCAAATGATGAAACACATACAGCTTCCAGTGACCTGATCATTTTCTCACCACTGTTGCCACAGATCCCTGGGCCATGGGCATAGTGATAATTTCATCAATTACCACGTGCCGGGGGCGCGAAAGCATGAACATCATCATTTCTGCAATGTCTTCAGCTGTCAGCGGATCCATTCCTTTATAAACATTTTTTGCCAGCTCAGTATCCCCCTTGAAACGCACCTGACTGAACTCTGTATCAACCATCCCGGGAGAAATTTGCATGACTCTGAGATTTTTACCGGCCGTTTCTTCCCTGAGGGCACGGGTGAAGGCCAGGACCGCGTGCTTAGTGGCACAATAAACTGCTCCGCCCTGGTAGGTATAGTGACCAGCGATGGAGCAAAGATTTATGATGTCTCCTCCTCCGTTAGAGATCATCCACGGCACCACCGCGTGGGCCACGCGGAAATTAGCAGTGATGTTAGTCTCTATCATGACTTCCAGGTCATCCCAGGCGGCCGCTTCAATTTTTTCGCGTCCCAGGGCAAGGCCCGCATTGTTAATCAAAATATCAATTTTTTTACCGGTGAAATCCGCAATCATTTTTCCGATGTCTTTATCGTTTACATCAGCACACAAAACACGGGCGAGAGGCCCGATCTCCCGGGCGAGCTCATCGAGCTTTTCTTTTCTCCGGGCCACCAGGAATAATTCGGCCCCTGCCTTCCCGAGAGATAAAGCAATGGAACGACCAATCCCTGCAGAAGCACCGGTGATGAGTACGCGTTTATTTTTCATTTTTACTCGCTTTCTTTTTCGGGATAAATTTCACAATGAGCCCGCCGGAGTCCAGCGGAAAGTATTCAGAAATGTCCATCGTCCTTAGGAAATGGGCAGCCAGATAGGTGTTGGTGGAATTAAGATCAAAGAACAGGAAAGGTCTGGAAGTGTCGACCATCGAAATCCCGGAAGCACAATCAACTCTCTGACCAAATCCATGAAATTCATTCTGATAATCATTCGCGCAGACAACGTACTGGGATGCAGGATCACTTTTACGGAACTTTTCCCATGCTTCAACAGACTCACGTTCCCACGGGTATTTAAGAAGAGGATTGAAACTCACGATATACAAAAGTGGCAACACAATTACCGGATAGAAAAAATAATCTTTCACGTTTTCGAGAGATTCAGCGGTCGCATATAACCATATGCCGGAAAGGTAAATCACATAACGACTGACCCGAAAATTCGCCCACGGCATGAGAAGCTCGACCACTACAACAGACGCAACAGCGATTAATAAGAATGCTCTCGCACCCGGTTTTCTGTAGAAAAGGAAAAGTACCAGGCTGGCCCCGACAACCACCGATGCCAGAACAAAAGAAACTGGATAAAACTCAAACCGGGGAAAGGAATCTCCTAAAAATTGAGTGGCCGTCAGGGTGATGAAAGTCTGAAAAGTGGATTTTGCCCAGGAGATATTGGAAACGACCTTGTCTCCACCGAGAGTAATAATTCGGGATAAATAATAAAGGGAAACCAGCGCGCAGGGAATCAGCGACCAGACCAGATCCCGCCATTTCCGGTTGCGGTAGAAATCATAACCCGCGAGTACCGCAATCGGGATCACAGCAAAGACATGAATGAAAGCAGTGAAAGTTCCGGTCAGAATCCTTAACCAGTGTTTTGCATCGATCTTCCACAGAAGAAAATAAACC
>JAKFFP010000403.1:0-5737 GCA_036675045.1 Bacteriovoracales bacterium
GCTGCGCGTGAGGTGGCCGTGAGCATGCCGTAACTATACGTCTAAGGCGCACAGATGACCAGCAGCGCAACCGGTGGTAGTGGGTAAGCGGACGCCACGCTGCGCGATAAGGAGCGGTTCGACGAGAAACAGCCGCTGACCAAGAAGATGAATCGCCAGCTGAAAGTCATGGTGCTCAATGCCCAGGACTTGTTTCTATTCATGGATAAATGGGACGGAACTCACGTCCACGACCTCACGGAGATCAAGTGGAATCTCATGAGCTCGAGTCTCATCAATAACAAGTCCAAGGAAAAATGCATCATGCTTGCCCGCACGATCGCTGACTCAGAAGCTGACATCGTGATGGTGACGGAAGTCGGTGGCCCGGAATCCCTCGCTAATTTTTCAAAGTATCTTTTAAACGACGAATTCGAGGCCTTCTCGCTTCCCTCCAACTCTGATCGCGGAATTGACCTGGGTTATCTCGTGAGACGCACTCTCCCCTGGAAACCGGTTCTTAAGTCACACGTGAACTATGTCCTCCCGGAACCTGCAAGACGTTTTTCCCGGGATGTTCTCCGGATGGATCTATGCGAAGGGGAAAAAACAAAACTCGTTTTCCTTCTGGTTCACATTAAGTCAAAACTCGACCTCAGGAAAAATGACTTTGAAGGAAGAGGACGAAGAGTACATGAAGTGGCGGGCCTCATTGATATCTACCAGTCACTTCTGCCGCTCAATGTACCGATTCTTATTGGTGGCGATTTCAATGGCCACGCCGGAGAGAAAGATACCGAAGAAGAGTTCCGGCAAATCTATGAAAAGACCGATTTGAAGGACATTGCCTATCTGGCGGGGGTCCCGGAAGAAGAGAGATTCAGCTATATTTATTTCAACCGCGGGGGGAATCGCTTTGTTCAGCAAATCGACTACCTCCTTATATCCGACAAATTTAATCACCTGCTCGACCCGGCCGGATGTTTATTTCCCCGGTATAAGACTGCGGAAGGTCTGGCCTTGCCCATCCCAAAACGCATGGAGCAAAAGAATATCCTGCCTTCAGACCACTACCCATTCCTGGCGACCCTCAACCTTCCGGAAAAGTGATCATTCCCGGTATGGCCTTTTTAAGTCGATATGCTATTTTACCGAGAAGCTTTTATCACCAACTAGAGAGAGGTTCCATTGGCCCACGAGAAAAAAGACTCCAGAGACAAAATCCGCATCGATATTACTGATGGCTTCGCTGTTGAGCGTGCCCTCAAGAAATTCAAGCGCCTCTGTGATGCTTATGGAATCGTGAAAGAGTACCGCGCCCGCGAGTACTACCAGAAGCCCTCGGTGAAGAAGATGGAAAAACTTGAGGCAGCTGAAAAGCGTCGCAAGAAATCGGCGAAGCCTCGTCACTCTAAGAAAATCTGATCTTTCTCAAGGCCCCTCGAAAGAGGGGCCTTTTTTTTACCTCCAGCGCCGGAGGTCAGACCGCAACATCCGTCGGCGGATGTGAAGGAACAAAAAAAGCCCCTCTCCATGAGGGGCTTTTTTTTATTTCCATCCGTAGTTATCATCCAGCCTTAGATTCTTTCTTCCTTGATAAACATGCACATCCCTAGCGCATTCTGAGTTTAAGTTTCTTCGCACTCATCGTAGCGAGCATCGACTTCAATTTATTTTCTCTCGATCTTGAAGGAGCATGTGAAGTGTAATCAAGCTTAATGACCTCTTCCTGAGACTCTTCAAGCTGCGCAGACTTCGCGAGAAGTAACTGTGACGAAGGCATGAGATTTCCTAGGTTCACGATTCTTGAAACATCTGCCACGACGGCAATTCCGTTTTGCCCTGGCTGAAGTCCGGTAAATACTCCCGCCGTCGCGACAACGTCTCCTTGTTGTACGATCGGGAAGAAATTGAGACCCGGAAGTGACTGGCCGATGTTATCAAAGGCACTGATCGGAACCGCAACACCAATCGCCGTCACGTTCTGACCAAGTGTCAGATAAACCCGGGCACCTCCGCCGATCTTAATTGCGATCGTCGGGTTATTGGCAATAAGTGGAATGGCATTACCATTCGGCAGAACCGCCTGAGAAACGTTGATATCAGCCACTGCTGACATGTTGACGTTAATCTTGATCTGAGACTGACCAGCAAGACCCGAAACGAGTTCGAGAGATCCGATCGGAGTCTGACCGCGCGGATGAAGTATCGGAAGCGAGATAGAAGCAAAACTCATCCCACCAAGATTGATGTTGGCCGAGAATGACATCATCGTGTCGTTACCGACCTGAGATGTGGAGACCTGAATTCCCGTGAGGACATTAGAGCCGGAGCCACCGCAGCTGACGAGAAACACCAGCATCACGGTAGTGATTAAACCAGACAGTGCTTTTTTCATGAATATACCTAAAAGAGACTTAGTCTCTCTTCGATCACTCACCTGTTTTCAACATACGTGCAGCAGGAGTAGGACGTGCAACCACAGGAGTGCGATCATGCGATGCGACATTTTATCAAGATCAGAATCTTTTGCAATCAAATTGTTGAGTGGACAAATCAACTGACGTCAAGGCATCCTCCTAACTCTATGAAGTCCTTCGATTTTTATTTCGATTTTCTTTCGCCTTTTTCCTACTTTGCCCACAATCGTTTGCAGAGTCATCGTCGCGAATTCTCGATTAACTACAAACCTGTGGCCCTCGGCTCGCTCTTAAACGAATGGGGTCTTAAGGGGCCCGGTGAAGTTGAACCCAAACGCGAATTTCTTCTGAAGCAGTGTCTTCGCTACTCCGAAAAAAATAAAATTCCCTTCACGACACCGAAGACTCATCCCTTCAACTCGCTCTACGCTCTTCGCCTGAGCTTAAAGGGCGTGGCCGGTGAGCATCAGGAAAAAGTGATCGATACTTTCTGGAAGGCGGGCTGGGAAAAACGCATCGACATGGGAGAGCCGGAAGAGCTTCTGCGCGAGCTGCGCGAAGCGGGGCTACCCGCGGACGAGCTCTATGAGAAAAGCTTCACCAGAGAGGCCAAGGTCGAGTTTAAAAAGAATATCCAGGACGCCATCAGTGCGGGTGCCTTCGGGGTTCCCTCATTTGTGGCCAATAATGAGCTCTTCTGGGGGAATGATTCTCTTGAAGACTTTTTCAGTTTCCTCGACAATAGAGATACGCTGGACCGAGAAAAACTGACTGCCCTCCTTGTCGGGACGAAGCGAGCAGCTTCGCAGTCGATCCCCTAGCTAAAAGGACCCATGGCCAAGAACACTAAGATAGAATTGCTGACTGAGCATTTGATCCGGATCATATCAGAAACGAACGGAATTTCCCTGAACGACACGCTCGAGCTCGCCGTGATGGGTGAGTTCCAGGATGATCAGCCGGCGATCAAAAAATCCCTTACCGAATTCAGAAAACTCGTTTCCGACTTCCAGTCGGATGAAGTGGAAATCAAGACTCTTCTCTCTCACCCGGTGGCAGCAGCTCTTTTTCATTTTTTCCGGAAATTCCCGAAGCCCTACATTGAAGAGCATATTCACTTAACGGGATCACTTTCGGCTGATTTCATTCATCCGCATCTTATGAAGCTTCTGGAAGGTTCGAATAAGCAAACGTACTTCGACATCATCAATAAAGTTTACGGCGAAGGCGTCGCCGAAAAAGTGAAGACCGCCGAAGATGTCGAT
The DNA here is from genome assembly GCA_036675045.1 of Bacteriovoracales bacterium. GTDB lineage: Bacteria > Bdellovibrionota > Bacteriovoracia > Bacteriovoracales > Bacteriovoracaceae > Peredibacter. The sequence continues at coordinate 3,665 of JAKFFP010000403.1, forward strand.
AACCTCATTCGCCTGAAAGAAGATGAATTCTTCGACCGCTATTTAAAGATTCTCCTTCTTCCGAAGCTCATTCTCGTGGACCGCGAGATGCACCGGAAGGCCGCCTATCACATGGCAAGCGAGCTCTATCATAAGTACAACGTGGGGATGCTCCGCCTGAAATTCACTCTCTCACGCGCCAACCAGAGTGCGGACGAGCAGATACCAGGTCTTGAAAATCTCACCGAAGAAGATGTCGTCCTTGGCCTCTATGACGGATTCATGGATTTTAAAAAGAGAGTTCCGGAATTCAATTTCGTTCTCTCTCCGTGTTTCCGGAAAGAGCCGGATTTCTATGATCACGTTCACTTCCCCAGTAAGAAAGAACACTTTCTTCACCAGGTGGATAAGATCGTTGAAATGCTCGATAAGCATCCCTTCCTCCGCGATTACTTAAAAGAAGTTGATACCGTGGGATCAGAAAAAGATCTTTATCGGAAAGGTCACTTCATGGAAATGCAGCAGGGATTCCGGAAGCTTCATTTCAAGGGCTTTGCCATCCGTTCCCACCACGGGGAAACCTGGCACACGCTGAAAAAAGGCGTTCAGGCGGTCGATAACTCGCTCAACATCTGGCACATCGATACTCTTGAGCACGGACTTTCTCTCGGGATCAATCCAAACTTCTACTTCCACTCTCTTTTCCTGCGTCTGGCGATGGAAAACGAGCGCGGTCTCAAAGTGAAGGAAGGGTCTTCCGATTGGAAAGAGCTGATGGATATGGAGTGGCGTGAGCACGAACCTGTTCGCGAAAAACTTTTCCGGGGCGAGCGCCTGACTCAGGCCGAGCTTCGCGAATTCGTGAAAGTGAAGTTCCACGCTGCCCGCGAAGTGGAACATTATCAGCACGACGTTCTTAACCGCATGATCAACAAGGGTGTGGGTCTGGTTGCCCTGCCATCGTCGAATAACAAGCTCACCAACTCATTCCGCGATTACAAGGATCATCCGTTTTCCTGGTGGGAGAAAAAAGGCCTTAAGCTCGGCGTGGGAACGGATAATTACGTCACCCTCAACACGAACTTCATCCAGGAGCTCCTGATTCTTCTCTTCACGGATCCGGATAACCTTAAGATCACTAAGCTTCTGATGGTCGCAACGGGTGAGAACAGACGTCCTTATCTTTCGCAGCTTTTGTGGAAAATGCGGGGATAATATTCCTCCCATCTCTTTTGCTGGAAAATCCTAAGGTCCCTGGGGGAACAATCCCGACTATTTAAGTTCTTTTCTCCAATTCCGATGGAGTTTAAATGAAGATGTTTCTTCTTTTTACACTTCTATCCTTCTCAGTCTTCGCCGATGAAATCTGCGAAGCGACTGGTAGTAATGCATTTGAGATGCCGGCTGAACTTGTTCACGCCATGGATGCCGTGGAACTTATGCAAAAAGCGATCACTCCTACTCAAATGGAGAACGCTTTCTGTAAAACGCATGAAGTGCCGGAGTATGACTGGTGGCTCGAGAATCACGGGAATGATAACCGGGCCAATAGAAATGTGAAAGGCTTCAACTTCCTGGATCAGCCGACTTTTTTGATGGATGCCTTCAGGGACATCGTAGTAAACATGCCGGCCAGAAACAGCTCCTGCACAACAGTACTTTGTGCAGTTGATGAAATCTGGGGTTCTCATATTGGAAGAAAAATTCTCTATATCCGTGCCCGTCATGGTTACAACACTTCAGAGTTCGTCTTCCCAAATACCAGAAGATTTCTTTCTTCCGAGCTTGATGACATCATGATTACTCTGGGTGATCTTCCCCCGGAGTTCGAGATGATTGGTCAACGAGGAAATCAGAGGATGACCCTGGAAGGAATAGGCGTCACCTTAAATGGCGACCCTACAGTTATAGCTGACTCTTCAATCAAGTTTTATGATGGATGGAGAAATGCCAGTAAATTTCGCCGTCGCTATGGTCTCTTCCACGAATTCGGTCACAATGTTTCCTTTATCAAAGGGAAACTCGATTCTTCGCCTGGGTGGCGCGCTTTGCGATCATGCCCCGTCTCAACTTATGGCAACAGTAATAGATCTG
>JAKFFP010000358.1:0-5718 GCA_036675045.1 Bacteriovoracales bacterium
AGCTCCGCCCAGGAGTTTCAGCTTATGAGTGAGAGCAAAATGAAGGATTTTTGAATATGTCTTCACCAGCCAGTCAAAGAAATGGTCGACCACTTTCCCGAGTTTCGTGTGGCGCTTGGTCTCTTCCATGAAGCGGCTGGTGCGCATCGGGGTCAGGGTAATGGCTTCCACGTAAGAAAGTGCCACTGCCACCGAGATCGTTATCCCGAACTGGAAGAAGAACTTTCCGATGATCCCTTCCATCATCGCTACCGGAAGGAAGATCGCCATGATCGCAATCGTCGCGGCCAGGGCGGCAAAGGAAATTTCATTGGCGCCATCGCGGCTCGCCCTCACCTTGTCCTTCCCTTCCTCGTGATGCCGGTAAATATTCTCTAGGACCATGATGGCGTCATCCACCACGATACCGATGGAAAGAGAAAGACCCAGGAGAGTAAATGTGTTCAGGGTGAAGTTCATGTACTTAAGGACAATGAACGCACCCAGGATCGATGTCGGGATTGCAAGAATGACGTTGATCGTAGCTGCGAATGATCCGAGAAAGAGCCAGCAGACAATCGCAGTGAGAATCGCCGAGAAGATCATGTTGAACTGGAGTTCATGCACGGATGCGGCGATGAATTTTGTCGTATCAAAGTTTACGTAAAGCTCCACTCCTGGCGGAAGATTCTTCTGAATCTCCTTCATCTTGACCTTCACCGCCTCGGCAACGGCCATGGTATTTGTCCCGCGCTGTTTACGGATCCCGATCCCCAGGGCGTTTTTTCCGTTCGAGCGTGAAATACGACGAACATCCGCAATACCTTCTTCCACATCCACCACGTCACCGAGGAAAGTCGGAACATAGTTCGGAGCTCCACCACGACGGATGATAGGAAGCTGTTCGAATTCCTCAACACTCCTCGCCTCACCCAGAGTCCGGACGTTTCTCTCTTTAATAGGATCTTCGATGAAACCCGATGGTGCTTCTTTATGCTCGGCCTGGATGGCACCGATGATATCGGTCACCGTCAGCTGGCGTTTATTAAGCTCATCATTTTTTACCCACACGCGCAGATTGGGATCGATGTAGCCCGCGAGGAAAACATCGGCCACACCGGAAACGGTCTGGAACTTATCTTTCAGATTATCCCGCGTGTACGCCATGATATCTTTCCGGTCCATGTCCGGGGCGGTGATCGCAAGGAACATGATCGGACGATCATCCGGGTTAACTTTCGAGATGGTCGGGGGATCAATGTCATCCGGAAGATTCCGCGAGGCCTGGTTGATCTTTGCTTCGACCTCAGAGACCGCCACATCAATATTTTTATCGAGGTTAAATTCCACCGAAATATTCGCTGAACCCAGGCGTGCCGTCGACGTAATGGACTTCACTCCTTCCACTGAAAGGACGGCCGATTCCACGGGATCGATCACGTCGAGCTCCATCACTTCCGGGGCAGCTCCTTCGTAAGTGACGTTAATGTTCACCATCGGGAAATCCACGTCCGGCATCTGGGAAATTCCCATCTTCTGCATGGAGATGAAGCCGAAGATGATCATGGCGGCCATGAGCATCCAGGCGAAGACCGGTTTACGGATGGAAATATCGGAAAGACTCATGGAATGACTCCGGTGGAAGCTTCAAGGTTTTTATAAATCATGTGCGTACTCGCCTGGAGCGAATCATACGAACGCTTGGTTTCGATATAAAGATTAAGCGACTGAAGCACATCGAGGTTTGTCGCCTGGCCGAAACCATAATCGCGAACATTCAGGCGGTAACCTTCTTCGGCCTTTTTCAGGGCATCTTTCATGGTCGTGAGCTGGGAAACAGCGGCGACAAAATTCTGATAAAGGATCGTGAGATCTCTTTCCGCGGCACGGATCGTTTGCCTTGATTCGAGCTCGGCCACTTTCCTGTTCTCTACCGCCTCTCTTACAGTGGCCTGGCTTCTTCCGCCCTCAAAGATCGGCACACTCACCTGGACTGCGGCATCCCACTCTGAAGTCTGGAGGACACCCGTGCGGTCAATGTAGTAGTTTCCGACGAAATCGAGGGACGGATAATGAGCGCCCTTCGCGATGGTCACCTGAGTATCACGCAGTTTCACCTGCTGGAGAGCGGCCTGGATATCCGGACGCTGTTTCAGCTTATTCAGATGAACCTCGAGACTTCCGGGATCATTCGGCATCATCGACAGCGGCGAAAGTTCCGCCGCTTTGATCCCCGTATAAAATTCAAATGAACGCTCGGCCTGAATGAGATTGATGTCCCCTTGCTTTAACTGAGTCTGAGCTGTGAGATACTGCGCTTCGGCCTGAACGAGTTCTCCTTTTCTGGAGCGGCCAACTCTGGTCCGTGAACGAAGTTCCTTCACACGGTCTTCTGAAAGACGCTGAAGCTCCTTTAAGTTCACCGCATCGAATCTCGCCATCATGAGATTGTAATAAGAATTGATCACCAGCTGGTAGAGATTGAGTTCGGTGGCGTTTTTCTGGAATTCAGAAAGAAGGATGTCTTCCTTGGCGTAATCGTAGGCACCTTTGATTCCGCCGCGAAAAAGCGGTTGCTCGAGGCGAAGGGCCGCTGAATACTGGCGGGTCAGAACGAAAGCACGGTTCACGCCGGCCGATGCTGGCTGATCGATTCTGGTTTCATTTCCCACACCACGAAGGGTCGGCAGAAGAAATCCTCTGGCGCGGGTCTTACGATCTTCGGCCGCTTCAATCAATGCCTCGGAGCGCTTAAAATTTTCCATATTCCCGCGGGCACCTTCAAACGCAGCCTTTAAAGAGATGGCGGCGTGGGCCGGGAAAGTCATAAAGAGGAGCACAAAAAGGAAATGCATGGAGTTTAACCTTCTTTTATTTGGCCCATAAGCTTGTTCAAAACTTCGAGTCCTTTCAATAGATCATCTCTTTCCTCTTTTGTGAGGAGCTCGATGCCTTTGTTCAATTTTTTTTCAACTTGCTTAGACACAAACGATAGGGCGCGCGCGCCTTCTTTCGTCAGTTCGAGATTTCTCTCTCTCCGGTCTTTACCGGGGCACATGGTGATGAACCCTTTTTCTGAAAGCTGGTGCATGAGCTTACAGACGGCGGCGGGTGTTATCTGAAATGTTTCCGCGATTTGGGCCTGGCCAAATCCTTCGCGGATCAGAAATAATACTCTGGATTGGTGAAAGGTAATGGAGCCATCGAGCGAAGACACCGTGAGTTTTCTCAGTGTACGGATGGACCTCGGAATACATTCCAGCAGTGTTTTAGCGACCATGAGTGAATTTTTCTCTTAGTTAACTAGGTTAACTATATTCAGGAAGCAGATTAACGTCCACTCATTTAGGTCTCTGATCATTTTAATCCGGTATTATTCAGCGTGGAAGCAAGTAATTGTAAGGTGCCAATCTCAGTCAAGAATTGAAAAGATAGCACGTATCTATGTTTCTCAAGGAGGAGTCTATGAAACATCTTTTACTAGCTTCTGTTCTCGGACTGTCTTTTCAGTCTATCGCATCTACTACATATTTCGAGTCACTGGATGTGAAGGCCGTCCACGATGAAGAAGTCATGTTCGAGTCAAAAGGTGTTGCTCCCCGCTTCGCCGTTCCTCGCTCGGTGAACATCGTTCCAGCATTTGAAAAATCTGCTGAAGGCTTTACCTGGACACATCAGGTAACTGCTCCGAACGCAGTTTCTCTTAACTTCGGTTTCTCTGAATTCTATCTGCCGGAAGGCGCTGAACTGAACATCTACTCAGCTGATCGTTCACAGTTCATCCGCACCTTCACTTCAGCAGACAACAATATCCATCGCGAACTCTGGTCACCAGTGATCATGACTGACGATGCGATCATCGAACTCACAGTACCTGCTGAATCTGTTGATCAGGTAGCTCTCAAGCTTTCTCACGTTGGCCAGGGCTTCCGGACTTTTGCTCAGACAACACTCAAATCCGGTTCATGTAACATCGACGTTGCCTGTACCGATTCACGCGGCTGGGAAGATGAAGTCAACTCAGTAGGAGTTATCTCTACTGGTGGATCACGCTTCTGCACCGGCTTCATGGTGAACAACACAAGAAACGACAAAACTCCTTTCTTCATGACTGCTAACCACTGCCGTATCACAGCTTCAAACGCAGCTTCACTTGTTGTTTACTGGAACTACCAGACTTCTAAGTGTAAGGGCGGCCGTGATGGCAAGCTCACTGATTTCCAGACAGGTTCAGTTCACCTCGCTTCTGGTTCACGCTCGGACTTCGCTCTGGTAAAACTCCTCTCTTCTCCGAAAGCTGAGTGGAATGTTACTTACGCTGGTTGGGATGCAACCGGTGACGTAGGAACTACAGCTGTGGCCATTCACCATCCGAATACTGACGAAAAATCAATTTCATTTGAAAATGATCCGACTGTTCTCGCTTCTTACGGCGGACAGGACTCTCCGGGCGACAGCACGCACGTTAGAGTTATTGACTGGGATAAGGGAACAACTGAGCCGGGTTCATCTGGTTCACCACTCTTTGATTCTAATCACCGCGTGATCGGTCAGCTCCACGGCGGTGGTGCTGCTTGCGGAAACGATCTTTCAGATTACTACGGTCGCCTCCATACTTCATGGAAGGGCGATGGCTCGCTCAAGGGCAGTCTCAAGGATCACCTCGATCCGGACAAGACTGGTAAGCTCACAACAGACACGATCTAAGTTTTTAAAGGGCCCCGAAAGGGGCCTTTTTTTTTGGGATCAGGCCTTCTCAGTACGGAAGATGCCTTTTGGACTGACGGAGATTTCCTTACCCAAAGTATCCTGGATGAGTTTCACGATCTCATACTGATTGGATTTATCATCATCGAGATCGGTGTGATCAAGTGGAGAAAGAATATTTTTCACGTCGGTCATCTCATGCCGGCGGGCCACGTGCGGTCCATCGTTTAAGAAGAATGAGCTTTCGCCAAAAATATTGAGATGCTTTCTTACGTTCTGGGGAATGATGTCGTTACTGAATCCCACAGCGTCCATGGTAACGAGAAGATCGACCGGACGGAATCCGTGCTCGAGACTATCAAGCGAATTTGCAATATCGACCGCTGTATCGCCACCGAAACTGTGACCCACGAGGATCACCGGCTGATTGAGGGCGACTTTCTTGATCTCTTTAATGATTTCATCTTTCTGATCCCATCCGTAGATGCGGGACCCCTTCACACTCTCAGCAATGCGTCCCACCCCGGCGTATCCGCTTTCGGATTTAGATGGCGAGCTCAGGATATCGAGGCCCTTGATGAAGATGATGGCGGGTTTTTTCACTGATCCGGCTTTCTCTTCAACCTTGGCCACTTCTTTGGCTTTTTTCGCGGCTTCTTCTTTCACCTGGTCTTTGGCAAAGTCTTCGGCCTTGAGCTCGGGCTTCACATCCGGAAGCGAAGGTGCTGAAGGAAGCGAAGGTAATGACGGTGTTGGAAGTGAAGGAGTTGGTGCCGAACCTTTTGAGCTCAGTTCAACTTTGTAATCGACGTCTTTTTTCGGAAGAAGTTTTTCACCCAATGATAAAAGATCCAAAGCCTGCACCCATGCACCTCGTTCTGAAATCGCTTCCGCGCCTAATAATTTTCGCAGTCTTGCAGAGGCATCGGGCATGAACGGATGCATGGCCAGACTTAATGCATGTGCATACTGCAGGCATAAATTCAAAACAACCGGCACTGTCTCAGGCTCCTCTTTATTTGCTTTCCAGGG
>JAKFFP010000240.1:0-5657 GCA_036675045.1 Bacteriovoracales bacterium
CTTAGCATATTGTGGATAATTGTCCTTCACATGCGAAGGACCGATGACCCAGACGTCTCCATCCTTCAGCTGAAGTGGTTCAGGAAGTTTATCCACGCGGATCTTCGGACCCTGCAGATCGAGAAGAATGGCGATTTCTCTTCCTACATTCTTGGAGGCCTGACGTATATTTTTGATGGATTGCTCGTGAGCTTCATACGTACCGTGGGACATGTTGATCCTGGCGGCATTCATCCCGGCCAGAATCATCTTCTCAAGCATCTCAATGGTGTTTGAGCTAGGTCCGATGGTCGCAATGATCTTCGCGCGACGGATAGACATAGTTGGAGCTTCTTTTGATTAAGTTTAACTAAATTAACTTAGCTTTTTAAACTCATTCAGCTGCTGCATCTGAGTCTCGTGATGATCCTTCAGTTGCTGTAGCTTAGTCTCGTAATCCGCCACGGTTTTCTGCTTGTCGTCTGAGTAGCTAGCCTTCAAGCGCTCCATTTCTGCGCGATTGATGTTTTCTTTCTCAGTGAGTTCCCGTGACTTACTGGCTTGAGCTTCTTTCAATTTAGTCTCGAAATCATTGCTCATCAACTTTAATTTCAAGTCAGACTGTGACTGCGTCTTAGCAATCTGCTTCTGAAAGTTGACCATCATGTTATTCACTTCCATGCGGTGCTTGTGTTCCTGCTCGTCAATGGCACTCTTAAGTCCGCGAACCTCGGCGTTTCTTCGTTCTGCGCCAGTGGTGCGCTCGTAATCGAGTTCTTTTTCCGACTGCTGGGCCATGCTCGCCATTTTTTGCTCAGCTGACATTTGATATTCTGCAAATTTTTTCTCGGCCCCGGATAAACGGAACTCATATCCCTGAATGGTCTGGTCAAGTTGACGATTGAACTCCGCCTTCATATCGGCCAGCTGCTGCATGGTTCTCTCGGATGTCAGCTTCATGAATTCTTTCTTGTCAGCATTCGCCGAAAGGGTGACATCATTGATGTTTTCACGAAGTTTTTCTTCGATAAGAGTCATTGATTTATGAAAGTTTTCTTTCAGGTTCTTCACGCGAGTGTCGCCTGACTTCTTTTCCATCATTACCTGGCGCTCATAATCCTTACTTCTTGCAAGATTCTGGCGCTCCTGATGATCAAGGCGATCCTGGTTCTGAACTCTTTCCTCGCCTACCGTCAGAATTTTCTCAGACTTATATTGGTTTATTTTCTTATCCAATAATGCCTGGTTTTCTGCTCTTTCCTCTTTCATCGCCACATTGTAATCAGTGGCATCAGTAGCGGCCTTGTCTTCGTATGTGCGTCTGGTTTCATCCAGCGCATTTTTCATGTTTCTGACTTTGAGTTCTTGTGGGCCCTGTCCGTTAAACGTCTTAGCTGCAGCTGCTGAAAGTTCATTTCCTCCGTTATCACGACGGCGGACCATATTGTCGGATTGGCGAATCTGCTCCTGAGACTCACGTCTAACCTTATCGAGGGACTCTTCGTATTGCTTATTGTTTTTGAGGGTCGCTATTTGCTGATTCTTGGCATCTTTTGCGTAGCGCTCAGAATAATCCTGGGCGAGCTTCTCGCTTTTTTCGGAATGATGCTTTTCAGTTTTTACGATCTTGTCTCCGGTATATTCACGAAGATGGTTCTGCTCATGCTCATGAACTTCCTTGATCTTCTTGAGCTCACCTGAGAGGCGATTCTTCACACTCTCTTTTTCATCATAATGTTTACGGTGAGTATCAGTAAGGATTTCTTCCTGATTACGGATCAGCTGCTGCTTTTCGCGCTTGAAAGCGTCTTTGATGTCGGTGCCTGCACCTGATACTTCGTCCTGGTATTTTTTAAGCTGCTGGTCCTGCTTCCGAACAAGTTCTTTAACATTGCCGGAGTATCTTTTTTTCTCAGTCTCACGGATTGTTGAATCTGTTTCATCCTGATTCTTGAAGGCGCGATTATAGTTTTGTCTGATGTCTTTCAGGCGTTGGTCGAAGTCTTTACTCTTCGAGACTGAATCCCTGGCAAAGCTCTCTCTTTCTTCCTTGAGGTCTTTGTTAAACTTGTCGGTCTGATTGTTGAGAGATTCCTGGTTTTTATCGCTGATATTAGAGAGATTTTTCTGATAACTCTTCTCGAGTTCGACCTTGTCATTCAGATAGTTCTTGGATGCCTTGTCCTGAACGAGATTGTGTCTTGCTTCCGTCTCTTCGAGACGCTTCTGATTGGCTTCATTGTTTTTCTTCAATGAATCCTTAAAGTATTCGCGCTCTTTGGACAAACGTCTGGAATAATCTACGCCGTTCATGGTGCTTCCTTGGGGCCAATTCCTATGGCCTTATCTATCAGTCTAGCACCCGGGGAGAAATGAAAAAACCTTGGGTAAATCTTGCTGATTTATCCCAAGGTTCTGATTTTTTGAAGAGGAATTGTCGGTTACTTGGCGAGCTCTTCGTCGATCAGCTCGGCAAAAACTTCCATCGGCTGGGCGCCGTTGATCAGCTGCCCATTTACGAAGAAAGTCGGAGTCGATTTTACTTTGACCTTACGGCCTTCTTCAATGTCCGCCTTTACGCGATCCAGGTGACGGTTTTCCGTCAGACATTTTTCAAAAGCGTCTGACTTCAGACCGACATCTTTGGCGAGTTTTTTGAGACCGGCCTCATCGAGGGAATCCTGGTGAGCGAACATAGCATCGTGAAGTTTCCAGAATGCATCGTTGCTCTGCTCTTGTGCGCACAGACCGGCAACTGCAGCTTTCTCAGCATGATTATGAAACGGAAGCGGGAAGTTCTTGAAAGCGACTTTCACTTTATTTCCGTATTTCTTCTTGATCTCTTTCAGGAGGTCCGCGCCCTTAGCGCAATAAGGACACTGGAAATCTGAGAATTCTACGATCGTCACTTTGGCGTCTTTTCCGCCCGAAGTAGGAGCAGAGCCGACTTCAATCGGAAAGCTCGGACGACGTGGTTTCTCGATGTAAACTTCAACCGGAGATTTTTTGGTCTGCTCAGAAAGCCACTTGTCGACGGCTTCCTTCTTGCGCTCCATTCCCAGGTAACCCTTTATTTTCTCACGAACCTGAGGGTTAATGTGCTCCGCTGGAATATTCTGGTCCTTAATAAAGGCGTCTACTTCTTTGTCAGAGATATTTACTGAGGAAGAAATGTATTTCTCAAGGAATTCATCATTCGACATGTTTTTCTTTCTTGGATCCTTGTCCATATACCGCTGAAGAAGAATTGTCTTAAGACGGTTGAACTTGATCTCGAAAACCTTAGATTCAGCTTCGAAGAGTTCGGACTCAATTCCATCAACGAGTTCCTCATTGGTGATTTTAATGTCCCCTACCTGAGCGGCAAGACCTGGTTGAGGAGCTTTAAAAAGATAACTTGGTTTCGAGTTTCCATCCGAGCACGCTGAGAATGTCAGCAGGATGGCAAGAGCGGCAAAGCTCAGAGAAAGTTTCATAGGATCTCCTGTTTTTGAATGGGACAATCATAACTTAAGCGCTTGCGAATAAAAACCAAGCAGATTTATCGGTTTTGCCTTAAAATGCTGTTTTATGAAGATGAAAATTGAAATCCGCCAGATCACTTCCGGTGATGAGATTCTTTTTCCCGACGCATTAGAGCTTTTGAACCGGACCCAGGGTCGCGATCTCTTCGGCTCCGATTATCTCATCCGGAAAACTACGCAGGATACCGCCCTGGTCCTGGGAGCATTTATTGAAAAAGAATTAGTCGCTGTCGGCGTGGCCGAGCTCATCGATAATTTTGATTTCTATGAGCGCTTTGATCCTTCACTTAAAAATGGCAACGGCACGACGGCAGGATCGTTTTCAACCTTATGTGTGAAAGAAGAGTTGCAGGGACAAGGTATCGGAAAAGCCATCAGTGAAAAGCGACTCCAATACCTGAAAGGAAAAAAAGTTCCCTTTATCCTGGGCGTTTCATGGGTCAGTGGAAAGAAACACACTTCAGACCGGGTGTTTGAAAAGATGGGGTTTCGTCCGGTGAATAAAGTTGAAAAATTCTTCGTCGAGACAAGTCTCAAAAAGCCCTTTGAGTGCCCAGGTTGTCTGGAGCATCCCTGCAGCTGCAGCGCTATCCTCTACCGCTTAAATCTTAATTGAGATGCTTTAAAAAATTCTGATACTGCGGAATCTTTCTCAGGACTTCGTGTGACCCCAAGGCCTCAACCTTTCCCTTGTCGAGAAGAAGCAACTGATGTGACTTAAGAATCGTCTCAAGTCGATGGGTCACGATAATGGTGATACTCCGTGACTGAAAGAACTTAATCAGATCGCGAAGTGCGGCTTCCAGCTCTGAATCAAGTCCCGAAGAAATTTCATCCATGAGGATAATAGGTTTTTTCAGATAGAGCGCCCGAAGACCTGAGAGGAGTTGCTTCTGGCCCATGGAAAGGGCCTTGGGATTTATCTTATCTTCCGGCCCCACCTTCCATCTCACGAGATAAGGAATGGAAGAAGTCGCTTTCGCCCAGAAGACTTCGAAGTCTTCTTCCACCCCGAGGGTGATGTTAAATTTCAATGTTTCCGTGAAGACATGCGATTCCTGGGAAATGAGACTCACGTATGATGAGAATTTCCTGAGCTCCTGTTCGGACGAAGGAGTGATCGACCGGTCATCCAGGATGATCTTTCCAGCGAAGGTCTGATACTGACCCGAGAGAAGTTTTAAAAGTGTTGATTTCCCGCATCCCGACTCTCCGAGAATTCCCAGGATTTCTCCGCGTTTTAAGGTGAAATGAATATTTTCGAGGGTGAATCCCTGCTCATACTGGAATCGGTCGAGCTGGAAATTCATGGTGTCAGCGTCGAGTCGCTCATAGTTCAGGGATTCAAAGTTTTCCTGCTTATAACTTTCATCAAACTGATGAAGCCTTTCAAGTCCCGCCCCCGCTCTCTGAAGAACACTGATCTTAGAAGCCACATCCTTGATCGGAGTGATCGATCTCTGTATCAGGTCAATCAGCGCCGCGAGGATCGCCACTTCCACGATCTTTGAATAAGGGACGATCACCATCACGAGCGCCACGAGGATTGGGTACAGGGATTCAGCGGCCGAATAGTATCCCGCGTCCCAGATATTGGCGTGAAGCTGTTTTGCCAGGAACTCTTCAAAGACCTTCTCCCCTCTGCGTGAAGCGTACTTCACGTTCGGTGACAGAAAGAGTTCCCGAAGGCCTGAGGTGAGATCCGTCGTCACCCTGGCCATGAGACCCGTGAGGCGCCTCACATCCATGAAGACCACTGCCATGAACTTACTTCCCTTCACGAGAAGCCAGCAGGCAAAAGCTTCTGCGATAAAAAGTGCCAGTCCGGTGGTAGAGTTCAATTGCAGGAAGCTGATGAGGCACGAGAGAATGAAGATCACATCAATAAAGATCGCGAATGCACCGGCACTTACGATTTCCCTCACAGCATCGGTATCGTTCATGAGCCGCGCGAGTACTTCTCCCAACGGATAATCTTCCTGTTTGTTTTTCCCTTTCTGCTTGAAAGGAGCTCGCAGCCACAGAGAAAAGCTCTTCTCGCGAATCGACATGAGAAGGAGCTGGATATAACGGTGAGTGGAAAGCTGAAACAGAAAACGGTTTAGATACTCGCCGACAAAAAGCGCACCCAGCAGGATGAGATTTGTCCTGTAT
>JAKFFP010000092.1:0-28640 GCA_036675045.1 Bacteriovoracales bacterium
GAGCTTGCCCTCAACAAAAAGATTCGTGCAGGCGAGTGCGGGGAATGTAATGAACATTAAAAATAAATACTTCAACATCTTTCTACCGACAGGGCGATCCCTTGTCCGACGCCAATACACATCGTGGCGAGTCCTTTTTTAAGTGAAGGGTCTTTGATCATCTGATGAACAAGAGTGGTGAGGATACGCGTGCCGGAAGCTCCCAGAGGGTGTCCGATGGCGATGGACCCGCCATTCCTGTTGATCTTTGTCATATCAAGTTCAAGTTCCTTGATACATCCCAGTGCCTGAGCTGAGAAAGCTTCGTTTAATTCAATAACATCGAAATCAGAAATCTTGTAACCAAACTTATCACAGAGCTTTTTCGTGGCCCCGACTGGTCCTAGCCCCATGACATTTGGGTGAAGTCCATGAACCGCCCCGCCGGTGACCATCGCAAGTGGCTTCAGATTATGGCGCTTGAGAAATTCTTCCGAACAGATAACGACCATGCTGGCGCCGTCGTTGATCGATGAACTATTTCCTGCCGTGACCGTGCCGTCTTTCCGAAACGCAGGCCTTAATTTGGCGAGTTTTTCCAGCGAAGTGTCGGCACGGGGGCCCTCGTCTTTTTCCACCACGACTGTTTCTTTTTTCCCTGTTACCGTAATTGGCACAATCTCATCTTTAAATTTACCAGCGACCTGAGCTGCGACAGCTTTTTGATGTGAGGCCAGAGCAAATTTATCCTGATCTTCGCGGGAGATATTATGGAGTTTCTGGACTTCTTCAGCTGTTTCTCCCATTCCGATTAAGGGAAACATTGCCGCCATTTTTGGATTTTCAAAGCGCCAGCCAATCGAAGTGTCCCAGATTTTCTGAGTGCGATCAAAAGGGGAGTTTGATTTCGACATGACATATGGAGCACGCGACATGCTTTCACCACCACCAGCGATGAAGCATTCTCCGATTCCGGCCTGAATTCTTGAGTGAGCATCAATCACAGCATCAAGTGATGAACCGCACAGGCGATTAATAGTTGTACCGGTCACTTCATGCGGATATCCCGCGAGGATGAGCGACATGCGAGCGAGGTTCCGGTTATCTTCACCGGCTTGGTTAGCACATCCGATAACTGTATCACTGATCTCTTTCAAATCGTGTTTTGCAGAACGTGCGTAGTCTTTGAAAAGTTCCGCTAAAAGATCATCGATCCGAACATTCGAAAGTGCTCCTCCGAACGATCCGACTGGTGTCCTTTTGGCATGGACGATGTAAGAAATTTTCTTCATGAAAAAGGCCTTTTTGTGAGTGAAAACATCCTATCAACAAAGAGATGGAATGAGAAAAAAAAGACGGGGTTGGCGCTGAGTGTAAGTGTAAGGTTTCAAGCAGGGATTGCCGGGACTGAAAACATTACAGGAAACCCTCCTTAAGATCGCCGGAAAACAATTAATACCCTGTAAACATCACCGCGATGTTGATAGAAGAACCCCGGTTTTGCGGCCCATGGGCTACATTCCCATAATCAATTCCGGAGACAAGGATACTCTATGAAAAAGACCCTGCTTCTCGCAACGTTATCCCTCATTTCAAGTGCTTATGCTTATGAGGCGAAAATCACCAAGGGGACAATGAGTCCTGACCTTGATGCCCTCCTCGTAAGGGCGAGCGTTGATACGCGTGTGAACTTCTCGAAAAACAATGTGGCCCTCATCGAAGCGCGTGAGCTCGCTACCAGTAATTACAAATTCTACGTTCAGGTTGTGAACAACGTACCAGTAGAGAAGACTGCTGTTCGCATCTGGTCTGATAAAGGGACCGGCGAATTGATCCTCGCGGAAATGCACCTGGATGAAAAAGCACAGGCGCAGGCACCTGCTCTTATCGCGAAATTTAATAAAGCGAAATTTACGACAAAGGCTCTCGCTTCCTTGAAACTCAAGATGGCGATCAATAAAATTGCTTCTGAGCAGGTTACGAAGCACAGAACAGATGCACGTATCATCGGAATCAAGTCGAAAGATGTGTGGAGAAATGGTGATCTGGTTCGTGTGGTAGAAGTCCGCGCCCGTCGTGGTGTTCACACGATCGCTGTCTCACTTCTTCAGAATAAGATCGTCTCTAAAACGTATTCTGAGTTCCCTCAGTCGGAGGCTTTCCACACTCTGAAAGCGAACATCTTCCCGATGTACGAAGAAGTTGAAGGCACAGGCCAGAAACTTCCCTTTGAAGTGAAAGAGCTCAAGTATATTTCGAAATCAATCCCGGCCGCTCAGGATCCTTTGAGAGGATTCACGAAAAAATATAACGACGCTGATTACAACACGATCCGCGCTGAAATTGAGGGTAACTACTGGTCTCAGGCTTCAATGAGAAAAGAAGTTGAGTCATATGTTGCAAAACTTCCGACTCGTGAGAACGATCTTTCTTCTGGTCTTCTCCTACAGGGGAAATATGCGACGATCAATATTCACCCGGATGTTAAAAGTAAAATCTCCGGCGTTGAATTTGATCTGAAAAATGGTCCGAACCATGTTCTTGGTCAGACATATATGTGTGACGTGAATAATGACGGCACTCTGACCTACGCAGATGCCATGCAGTGCCGGAATTCTGCCGGCGCGCTCCTTTGTGATAATGACGGAAACGGTGAAGTGACTAAAGAAGAAGTCGATGCCTGTCCATCAGTCGCTACTGCGGCCTACTTCCCACGTGGCGGTCTTTACGGGAAGCCGATTACTTCTCAGGAAGAAGTCATGAATCGTATTCCGGTCCGTCTTCCGGATCATGATGCTGCAAAGTACATCAACTCAGGTGTTGATGAGCTCCAGGTTTACTGGTCAGTCACTGTTCTCATGGAAGCTCTCGCGGAAATGGGATTCACTGATAAAGAACTTTCAACTCGTCCGTTTCACGCGTTCCTCTTCGATCCGGATATCGGAATGAAAGACAACGCTTACTACACTGACGATACAATTAACTTCACAACCTATAATCCGGGCTCACCAAACCTTGCCCGTGACAATCCGACAATCTGGCACGAACTTGGCCACGGAGTAATGGATCGTTTGATGGGTGGTCACCTTGGATTTGCCGGCACAGCTGGTGGATACGGTGGACTTTCCGAAGGGATGGCAGACTTTATCGCCAAGCTCGTAGTGGAGCACCAGACAGATGGTGCTGACTTCCCAGGGAAGAATGATTTCCGGATTGAGAATACAACTGGATTTGATCTTACTAACGAATTCCATGATGAAGGTGAGGCATACGGTGGAGCAATGAAAGACATGCTTGCTGTAGTTGTTGCCCAGGAAGGTCGTGCTGGATTAGTGGCATTCACTGACCTCACAATCGAAGCGATGAGACTTACACGTAACCATCCAGCACTTACTGCAAGAGGCTGGTTTGAGCACATGCTCTATGCTGACGAGCTTGGTTCTGCTGTTCGTAAGAGTGGTGTGTATAAAGACATTATCGTAAACTCTCTTGCTGCCCGTAACTTTGCTTTCGTATCTTCTTTCCGTCCTGCGGAAATGAACGTGAAGTTCAATGACACTGTTCTTACAGATGCTTCAGCTGCGAGCCGTAATGCTCCACTTGAGCCATGTGATGCTTCTGGTGTTGTTTCTTACGATCTCAAAGTGTCACTTACTGAAGGTGATTCTGGATTCATCTCTTTCCCTGCAACTGTAAAAGTTGAATATAAGAAAGGTGCTCTCCAGGGGGCCATTAAGTGGATCGGCGAAGAATCAAATCCGCACGTTTACACTGTAAACTCTGCTACAGACATTCTTTCGATCCCGGTGAAAGCTTCTATGACTTGCGATACTGTTAATCAGCCAGATGGTTCATGTAAGGACTATGCTTACCTTCAGATCTTTACTGAAGGCGGAGAGAAGCCAGTTGCTAAAAAGCGTTTCTATCTCCAGATAAAAGACAAAGCGACCTGCAAATAAAAAAAGGCCCCTTTGATCTGAACCTCTAAAAAAGTACATATTAAAAAACGAGACTAAAGTTAACCCCTGCTTCGGCAGGGGTTTTTTGTTTCAATCCCCATTCTGGTCGATTGTTATTGGAATAATCAATATACTCGTCAACATTATCTTTCAACTCTTTAAAGTTTTTAGAGGTTCGAACAATCACTAAATTCATTGATCAATTTTTCTGCATATTTCAAGAATTTTGCATCATTCATGTCTCGAAAATGTGACATTTTTGAAATCTTGAACCAATCCATCTCTACTAGGATAAATGATTGAAGCTCCCCATGTGTGAAATGCGAGAGCTATTTTCCACGGAGTTCGGTTTGGCTCACGAACAGCAAGTTGATATCCCTTTTCATTTAGTTTTTTAACCGCAAGGTCTCTGAGTGCAGGTTCAAGGTGGTCTAATCTGATATTTTCACTTGAATACTTATCTGTATCTCGAGCGAACATAGACTGTCTAAAAATTAGACACCCAATGAACGTTTTTCAGGTAACCCGCCTTTAGACAGATTGATTGTTATCATCAGCTCAATTTCATTAAAGGATAAATTATGTCATTCAAAATGATCGCCCTTTCTAGCTTAGTCATGCTCTCTACAATGGTGAGTGCTCAGACACTCTCTCTTCATGGGGAATTCGAACTGGTACAAATGCAGCTGGATCGTGATAACGATGATGACTTAAGTTGCTTTCAAAGAATACTGGTCGCACCTGCGAAATACACAGATAAACTGGGTGTGGACTTCAACAATCTCGTTCCTAACAATCATTTGTATAAAAAATATCGTGCGTTCATTCAGCATGACAACGGTCATTCTAAAGTTGTCATTGAAGATGACCAGATTCACGTAACTGATGACATCGGATCCGGCAGAGAGAGACTCATCATCACTGATACAGTTAAACTTTCTAGAGATCACCAAACTCTAACTCATGTAAGGAAAGTAAAATATCCTACAGGTGTAAGAGGAGAAGAGTTCGGATTCCGTTGTAAATTTAAACGAGTTAACTAAAGCTATTGTTCTACTTTGGGCACGAAGGCCAGAGAGGTTCTGGTTTTTCCAAACTAGTAACAACTTTCACTAACGACCTTCTCAGAGTATATGCAAGGCACCTCTTAACGAAGTACAAATCTTATTAAAAAGGCTCCAGAAAGGAGCCTTTTTTTATTCCAGCAATTTACTCATTCTGTATCGTTTATCGCCAGACTTTTCCAGAAGCTCAGTAAGAAGCGTTCTCACTACTAATTCTTTTCCATTCAGCCATTCAAACGGACCTTTCGGATAATTCACGCCGAACTTCATAGCGCGATCAATGTCATCTTTCGATGCCACAGTTTCTTCCACCGCAAAGCAGGCTTCATTAATGATCTGGACAATGGTTCTTGGGAAAATAAAGCCACAGGAAACAATATTGGTTTCTACCGGGTGAAAACCAAGTTCTTTTAACTTACTAAGAACTTCTTCAGAACGTTCCTTGAAATGAATTTCAGTTTTCTTAGATTCATCTGCAAAAAGGGCAGCAAAGCTTCCGATGAGATTCGGAAATTCGCTGTAAAACTCAGCTGGATCATAACAAGTGAGATCCATGACTACTTTCTTGTCTGTATTCCTAGTGAGAATGCTTTTTAATTCTTCTTTGGTACCAAATCCAAAACTCAGAAGATATTTCCCGAAGTTTACATTAGTCATACTTGTAATACCCCCGCTTGGACTTTCTTCCAAAGCGTTTCTCATCCACCATCTTCTTCTGAAGGGCGTGAGGAGCAAAGCGAGGTTCTTTATCGTAAGCTTCCCAGACTGAGCAGGTAACCGAATAATTCACGTCGATACCAATGAGATCCATGAGCTCAAACGGGCCCATTTTAAAGCCGCCGACTTCTTTTAGGATACGGTCAACTTCCTTCATCTTCTCTTCGTTATCTTCACCGACAATTCTCAGGGGCTCGCCGTAAAAATTTCTCGCCACCCGGTTCACGATAAAACCCGGTGAATCCTTGCACATCGCAGGTTTCTTTCCATGGGAATCAAACCAAGTGTAGAGTTCGCGGCAAAGGTCTTCACTGGAATCCTTGCCCTTGATGACTTCAACAAGTTTCATAATAGTGGCGGGATTAAAAAAATGAAGTCCTAAGAATCTTTCTTTGCGCTTTGGAGAAACTGCTTCCGCCATCAGATGAATTGGAAAACTGGAAGTATTGCTGGAAAGGATGGTGTGTTCTGAAAAATATCCGTCGAGTTTCTTGAAAAGATCTTTCTTGATGTCGAGGTTTTCAATGATGGCCTCAACCACGAGATCAGCATTCTTTGAAACTGTCTCGAGAGATTTAAACTCGATAAGCTTCTTCATCTGCTCGGCTTTGCACGAAGTGAGCTTTTCTTTTTCAACCAGCTTGGTCCAGGAATCAAAGATAGATTTCTGTGCGCGTTCAAGTTGCTCAGTAGAGCTATCTACGAGCTCCACGAAGCACATTTCCTGGGCAAACCATTGTGCGATACCGGAACCCATGGTTCCGGCACCGATCACAACAATGCGTTCTAATTTCATTGAACAGGATATTCAGTTGGCTGGACGTTCTCGTTATATTCAGGAACTTTGAGTCCCCACTCAGCACACTTGTCTGTTATTTCTTTCACGAAAGCGGCACGAACATCAGCATTGGCGCGGGTTTTAAGGCCCAGACGTTGGTAAATATCATTTCCCTGACCAGTAGATTTTCCGAAAGTATTCATCACTCGTGGCCACCAGAGATTCAGGCGCTCCTGAAGGAAGGCTTTTTTCTCAGGATCTTGTGCCATTGTCTTCACAGTCTTGTCACCGTGAGCGAGATGCATGTGTTCTTCTTTAACGATCGTTCCGATAGCAGTTTTCCAGGGATTGTATGAGGAATTAAGAGTGTCTTCCAGTACGTGTCCGGCAGCGCGATCCATGAGGAAGTTAAAGAGACAGAAATCTTCCCAGTGAATAATCGGGTAGTAAAAAATATTTACGCGTTTATCTTTCTTGGCTCGTGAGAAACCGATATTGGCCACATCATCCGGAAGACGCCAGTCAAACTCGTGCTGAAGCATATGATCGTGAGTCTTCTGACCCAGATTCTCGAGAAGATTGTAAATTACGTGTGCGTGTCGCATTTCATCTTTCACAATCTGAGCTACCAGAACTCTTTCGTGAGCATTGGGCGCTTTCGCAATCCACGGCATATATCCGAGACCTCCGGCATATTCTGAATCGGCCTGCATCCAGAGAAGATTCAGAAGGTTCTTCCGATAAATATCCGGCATCTGGTCGTTCGCTTCAAACGTGCGGCCATTTTTAATTTCTTCGAATAATTTTAAATCCTCGCTTGTGTATTCACGCATGGGATTTTCTCCTTATTGACCTTTAAATTGTGGTTTTCTTTTTTCCAGGAATGCTCCAACGCCTTCCTTATAATCTTGCGAAAAGCCCAGGAATCTCTGAGCATATTTTTCACGCTCAAGAACTGCACTAAGATCTTTCTCAGCGGCAAACTGGAAATTCTTCTTCACCATCTTCACTGACAGGGGAGGCAGGACATTGATCTCTTCCGCCAATGCAAGTGCTTTTTCCAGTGGGTTTTCACTGATATCCGTCAGGAAATTATACTTCAGCATATCTTCTGACAACAGAGGCTTACCTAAGAGTGCAAATTGCAGGGCCTTGGTATAACCCAGTTGTCTTACCAGCATGAAACTCATGCCCGCATCAGGGGCCAGTCCGATTTGACTAAATCCGGAGATGAAACGAACTCCGGGAGCAGCGATCTTGAAATCGCAGGCGAGAGCGACAGAAAGTCCAGCACCGGCAGCGACACCATTGATGGCGCCGATCACAAGTTTTTCTGACGTCCTGATGGCTTCTATGAGTGGATTCCATTCGGTTTCAATTGTGTGACCAATATCCACCGGCCCCTTGGTCGCATCGACAGTCCGGTCATTGAGATCCTGTCCCGAACAGAAAGCCTTTCCTTCGGCAGTAAGGACAATCGATCGGACGAGAGCATTCTTGTTTGCTTCTTTGATTCCGGAGATGATGTCGAGCTTACCTTGAACGTTCAGGGCATTGTAAACGTGCGGACGATTTATCGTGATCACCGCTGTGGCGCCTTTC
The DNA here is from genome assembly GCA_036675045.1 of Bacteriovoracales bacterium. Taxonomy (GTDB): domain Bacteria; phylum Bdellovibrionota; class Bacteriovoracia; order Bacteriovoracales; family Bacteriovoracaceae; genus Peredibacter. The sequence continues at coordinate 8,100 of JAKFFP010000092.1, forward strand.
ACTTCGTACTTAATCGTTTCAAAGTTCATGTTTACCGTCCGGTCTGAATTTCAAAGTCTTTACGATGGGCCCGGTCTTACCTTCCATCTGGAAAGGTCGTCCGGCACCCATGATCACGTATGAAAGGCAGGTGTTGAGATTAGGATCTCTTTCGGAAGAGTTAAGGACCTTCGCACTGATAACAGTACCCATCTCGGAAATATTGATACTCATATTGGCCTCAAAGGGCTTCTTTTCAGTGTAGATGTCGCTCTCCAGATAACACTGAATGAGCTGTCTCTCCTGAAGTGGACGCTCTTTGTGACTACAGGCCATAACCAGAAGGAGAAGACTAATTGCCTTCATATTTCGGCTCCCGCTTTTCCATGAAGGCTTTCATTCCTTCCTTCTGATCCTTCGATGAGAAAGTAAGATAAAAGTTTCTTCTTTCAAATTCCATTCCTTCGCGGAGTGGAGTTTCGAATGCCATGTTAACGGCTTCCTTTGCGAGCTTCACCGCCACTGGAGCGCGATTGGCGATTACTTTCGCGATCTCAAAAACTTCCTGCATGAGAGTTTCAGCAGGCACAACTCTTGCCACAAGTCCTGCTCTCTCAGCAGCGTAAGCATCCATCATGTCACCGGTAAGAACAGCGAGCATGGCCTTTGATTTACCAATGGCATGAGTGAGTCTCTGTGTTCCACCTGCACCTGGAATAGTACCAATTTTGATTTCGGGCTGACCGAACATTGCCTTATCACCGGCAATGATGAAATCACACGACATTGCCAGTTCGCAGCCTCCACCAAGCGCGAAGCCGTTTACGGCACCGATGATTGGCTTCGAGATCAGGTGAAGCTGCTTCCATGTGCGGAAACGATTATCGTTAATCTGATCGATAGGGGAGTTCTCCATCATCTGGCCGATATCGGCACCTGCCGCGAAGGCACGATCGTTACCCGTGAGAATAATGACCCTTGTATCCGGGTCTTCATCGAGAGCGAAAAGTGCATCGACAACATCTCTCATGAGATCAGTTGAAAGAGCATTAAGAACTTTCGGGCGATTCAGCTGGATGAGGGCCACATGAGCGTGCTCACGATAATTTTTTGTAACTAAAATGTTCTCGTAGGTCTTCATTACGCTTTAACGATGTTTTCTTCAGCGAAGTGAACTGACACTAAGTCACCGGCAAACTTCATGGCGTCTTTTCCGGACTCCATCATTTCCGGAGTTTTCATTGCTGCCTTCCATGCGTCTTTGTTTTCAAAACACATCTCTGCAACCATGTGGAGATTTGAAGCACCAGTTGGGCCGCCGAAGATTTTATTTGTACGGAGTTCTTTAATGCCGGGAATACGAAGACAGATGGGTGTGTGAACGGTTTTGTAATGTTCTTCGAACTTTGCTTTGGCAGCATCGTCTGCAGGAACTTTGTAGACGGCAATTACCTTGTACATTTTGACTCCAAGTGTCTAGAGAAAGAATTTCGTGGCTTTACGATAATTCTTCGTCCGCAAGAATGTCAAAATACGAGAGTGATTTAGCCGAACCTTCCTTCGATATAGGCCGCGGTTTTCGCCTCTTTGGGAGACTCGAACAGGGTTTTTGTTTGACTCATCTCAACAAGCTCACCCATGTACATGAAAATCGTCTCATCCGAGACGCGTTTCGCCTGGCTCATAGAGTGAGTGACAATGATGATGGAATAGTCACGCTTGAGGTCTTTGACGAGAGTTTCGATCGCCTCAATCCCCGCAGGGTCGAGCGCAGAGCATGGCTCATCGAGAAGAAGAAGCTTCGGCTTCAAAGGGAGAAGACGGGCAATACAGAGACGCTGCTGCTTCTCAAGAGATAGTCCGATGCCCGGTCTGTGTAATTTATCTTTCAGGTCTTCCCACATTCCGACACGCTTGAGAGCTGACTCAACCATTTGATCAAGTTCCGCATTTTTAACCTTCTTCATATGCGTACGGGCACCGAAGATGACGTTTTCATAAATTGTCAGGGGCATCGGATTCGGTTTTTGGAAAACCATTCCTACCTGGCGGCGAAGTTCCGGTAATGCAACTGTCGGGTGATAGATATCGTGACCGAAAACCTGGATGCTTCCTTCGTGAGAAACTTCCGTCCCTCTCTCATTGATACGATTGAGACATTTCAGGAAGGTACTTTTCCCGCATCCTGATGGTCCGATGAGAGCGGTTATGTTATGCGCCTGGATGTTAAAGGTAAGCGTTTTCAGTGCCTGGAAGTTTCCATACCAAAAAGAGAAGTCGTTTGTATTAACTGCAAAGCTCATCCGAATAGTCCTTCAATGTAATCTTTCGTGCGAACGTCGGTGGTGTGTCCGCCAAAAATTCTTTCATTTGAATCAAGATCCAGAATGTTTCCATTTAACATCATGGCAGTGCGATTACCGAGACGTTTTGCCTGACTGATCACATTCGTGACCATAACAATCGTCATGGATTTTTTGAGCTCGTGAAGAACGGACTCGATTTTCATCGTTGTGACCGGATCAATGGCGATGGAAAACTCATCAAGACACAACACTTCCGGATGGTGAGAAAGAGCTCTTGCGATGGTGAGGCGCTGTTGCTGGCCACCAGATAGCTTCGTCGCAAGGCCGTTCAGACGGTCTTTCACTTCGTCCCAGAGTGCAGCCTTCTTAAGACAATCTTCCATAATATGATCAAGCTCTCTGGGATCTTTACAGCCGGCCATCCTGGGAGCATAAGTCACATTTTCTTTGATGGTCATAGGAAGGCCTACCGGAAGTGGTGACACCATGCCAATTCTACGTCTCAGGAATGTTGAATCTTCATCATTGTAGATACTTTCTCCATCAAGGAGAATTTCGCCGGTCACTTTTACTTCGCTATTAAAGTCAGTCATTCGGTTAAGAGATCTGAGAAGGGAACTCTTCCCGGAGTTTGCCGGACCAATGATTGCCAGGACTTCATTCTGATAAATATCAAGATTCAGATTCTCAATAATATTCTTACTATTGTATCCGATATTGAGGTTCTTAATTTCAATTTTCTTTTTCATTACCATTTTCTTCTTGTCCGGAAATAAGAACGTAAAACAACTGAGATCGAATTAATCGAAAGAATAAGAAGAATGAGAACCAACGCTGTCGCATATGGATAGGCTTCTGGGACGCCTACAACCTGAGTTGAGATCGTAAAAAGATGCATAGAAAGAGACATACACTGGTCGAAAACTGACTGCGGAAGAAACGGCAAATAAAACGCTACGCCTGTGAAAAGGATCGCTGCCGTCTCGCCGGCAGATCTTCCCACTGCAAATACGACACCAGTGAGGATTCCCGGAATCGAATTAGGAAGAACGATATATCGGATTGTTTGCAACTTACTGGCACCAACGTTCCATGAAGCTTCCCGAAAAGATTGCGGAACAGCTTTGAGAGATTCAAGAGTAGAAGTGATGATAACGGGAAGATTCATTACTGCCAGAGTGAATGAGGCAGCTAGAATACTCGTTCCCATATGAAGGAAAAGTACAAATGCCCCAAGACCAAAGAGTGCGTGAACGATACTTGGTACTCCGGCGAGATTCAGAATAGCCAGACGTATAATCCGGGTCAGCCGTCCGTCATGTGCGTACTCTGACAGGTAAAGAGCAGCAAGGACTCCCAGGGGACAAGAAACCAAAACGCTGATGATAACCAGCCAGAATGTTCCGACAATCGTCGGAAAAATCCCACCGGCCGTCATTCCGCGGATGGGATCCTGAATTAAAAAATCGATTGAGAGTACTGAAAAGCCCTTGATGAATAGCCAGAACATGATGATGAGGGCGGGCAGAAACATGAAAAAGGACATCAGGCTCAGAGCACCCTTGAAGTTATTCTGCTTAATTTCCTTGTTGAGAAGATGCTGGCTCGGTTTAAACATATTACTTCTTCCTGCCACGGATTAAGTGATCCGCAGTGACGTTCACAATGAGTGAAATGACAAAGAGAACGAGACCAATCGCAAAGAGAGACTGGTAGTGTTCTCCTCCCTTGGGAGATTCTCCCAGCTCAGCTGCAATCGTTGCAGTGAGAGTACGGGCTGGATCAAAGAAGGATTTTGGAATCTGGATGGAATGACCAGTGGCCATGAGCACGGCCATGGTTTCCCCCAGCGCACGGCCTACTCCCAGAAGAGCAGCCGCGAGAAGACCGTTTTTCGCTGCAGGAAGAAGTACTCGCGTGGCGACTTCCCATTTTGTTGCGCCCATGGCTTCAGCTGCTTCCCGGTATGTATCCGGAACAGCTCTCAGTGCATCTTCACCTACCGATACGATGAGTGGGAGAGACATGAGCGCCAGGATGATCGAAGCATTCAGGATATTGAGTCCAATGGGAACGTTGAAAGTGGTGATGATAAGCGGATTGATCATCATGATCGCTACAAATCCCCAGACGACTGACGGGATGGCGGCCAGGAACTCAATCAGAATCTTATAAGTTTCTCTGAGTCTCGGAGAACAAAATTCTGAGATATAGAACGCAGTTGCAAGTCCCAGTGGAACTGCGATGAGCATGGAAAGACAAGTTACGCACAAAGTTCCTACGATGAGTGCGAGAATACCGTAGGACACATTATTTACAGATGCGGGATTCCAGTTTGTCGAAAAAAAGAATTCCTTGAACTCAAAAGCGTTCACCAGGAAAGGGAACGCCTCTTTGAGAATGAAAAACAGAATGGCCGTAATGAGAACGATAGAGCTGTAGCCACCGGCCTTGATAATCCCTTCCATGATCTTTTCAGATCTAGGTTTTGAGCTTTTCTTCTGACGCCACTCCATTGCGAGCGGCGCTGTTTCGGTAGCTTTCATTTCCATACTACTTTTTCGGTACAGGTACGTAGCCCGATTTAACGGTTACTTCTCGGGCCTTGTCTGTTTGTGTCCAGTCGAGAAAAGCTTTTACCTCTTCTTTAGGAGTTCCAGAAGTGTACATGTAAAGTTCTCTCGCAATTGGATATGATTTATCCGTCGCTGTTTCTGAAGTAGGAGAAACACATGAACTGTCCTTGGTCTTGGAAATACAAAGAGCTTTCACTTCTTTGTTTAGATATCCCATTCCGGAGTATCCAATGGCGCAAGGTGTTTTCTGAACCAGATCGACGGCTTCGCGTGAACCGTTAAGATCCATTGAACCCTGTTTGAAATCTTTTTTCTCTCCGACGACTGCTTCGCGGAAGTACTGATAAGTGCCCGAGTTCGACTGACGGGAGACGCGGATGATCTTGTTTCCTTCGCAGCCCGGAACAACTGTCCCCGGACGAACATCACTCCAGAGATTGCACGTTCCGTCTTCGCTATAAATACAAGCTACTTCCTCGATGGAGAGACCAGATAGTGGATTAGCAGGATGTACGAAAATAGCAAGAGCATCAAGACCAACAACATATTCCATGACTGGTTTACCGGAATTCTTGAGCGCCTGGGCTTTCTCTTCTTCCTTCATCGGACGCGAGGAGTTCGCGATATCAACGGTGCCATTGATGAGCGCAGCGATCCCGGTTCCTGAACCACCCCCTGAAACTGCGATGCCAACATTTGGTTTGATTGCCTTATACTCTTCGGCCCATGACTGAGCGAGGTTCACGAAAGTATCAGAACCTTTGTTCTGGATCAGAACCTGGTCACGCTTGGAACAACTAACGAGAACGAATGCCATGAGAACGAGAGTTTTCATTCAGAGAATCCTTTGTTGAAAGTGCTCGTATCATAGTTTTTCGGGGCTAAACTTTCGAGAGGGGGACGCGACCTTAACCTAGTCTTAACAATACAAATTTCTGGACTATTATGCGGTGAAGAATTACCTTGAATTCTCATATGCTTAGCTATCAACTCGCCATTCTTTGTTTGGCCTCCTTTTCCGCCGGGTTTGTAGATTCTATCGTGGGTGGTGGAGGGCTGATTCAATTACCGGCCCTGATCCTGGGAATGCCAGGTGTTCCACTGGTGACCCTCCTGGGAACAAATAAATTGATTTCCGTGACTGGGACGGCCGTTTCGGCCTGGAGGTTTTCAAAAACAATTCCGTATGTCCGCTCGATACTTTTTCCGGCGATGCTCACGGCCTTCATCGCAAGCTTCTTCGGTGCCTGGGTGGTGACGATTGTTGATAATCAGATTCTTAAACCCATTTTTACCGTATTACTTTTCGGAGTTTTCCTCGTCACGATCAGAAATAAAAGTTTCGGGATTGAGAATCACGATCCGAATGTAAAAATTCCGACCTGGAAGCCATTAGTACTGGGTGGAGTGATTGGTTTTTATGACGGCTTCTTCGGGCCGGGAACGGGCAGCCTTCTTATCATCGCATTCGTGGGTCTCATGTCGATGACGTTTGTTCAGGGATCGGCCTATGCCAAGATGATCAACCTTACGACGAATGTGGCGGCGATACTTCTTTTTGTGATGAAGGGGGCTTTCCTCATTAATGTGGCCCTTCCGCTCATGGTGTTCAATGTTCTGGGGGCACTCGTGGGTGTGAAGATGGCATTACTGAAAGGAAATGTTTTCGTAAGAGGTCTTCTTCGGATCATGATTTTCCTCACGATCCTGAAGCTGGGATATGAAGTGGCGCGGGATTACCTCTTTTAGAGATAGCCCCGTCTCATCTGATCTCTCTCGATGGCATCAAAGAGCGCCTGGAAATTTCCGTTCCCGAAGCCCCAGTGATTTTTCCGCTGAATATATTCAAAGAAAAGCGGCCCGATATAAGTATCAGAGAAAATCTGAAGCAAATATCCATCCGGATCTCCATCCGCGAGGAGATTCAGTTTTTTCAGGACCTCGACGTCTTCAGTGATCTTGAACGGTCTCTTCGGAAGATCTTCGTAATAAGTGGCAGGAACTGAAAGGAATTTTATATTGCGTTCACGCAGCTCACCGACTGTGGTGATAATATCCGGAGTCATGAGAGCGATATGCTGGACTCCCGGACCTTTGTGAAGGTCGAGAAACTCCTGGATCTGTGACTTTCCATTCTCAATCTCTGGCTCGTTGATCGGAATGATAATGGAGTTATCTGCGAGTTGTACGACTTTGGAGTTAAGTCCGGTCTTGGAACCTTTAATATCAAAGTATCTTGTCTCCACGAAACCATAGGTTCTCTTGTAGAACTCCACCCAATGTTCCATCTGTCCCTTGGGAACATTGTTTGTGAGGTGATCAATCCGTGAGACTTTCATCCGAAGCGGCATGGCGTCGGCATCGGTCTCAATCTTGTTAAACCCAGGCCGGAACTCGGAATCCGGTCTTTCGACAAATTCGTTTACCACATCTCCGAAGCCTTGAATGGAAGCCGTCTTGGTTATTCCTGCAGCGGATTCTTCTATCTTGAGATCAGAGATAAGTTTAGCGCCGTTTTTCAAGGTGACATCCAGAGCCTTCTGAACATTCTCTACCCGGAATGAGATTTTACTTACACCTTCGCCGTGATTACGGAAGTATTTCCTGGCGAGATCATTTTCATCAGTAGACGATTTTACGAGAAAACGTACCTGTCCCTGAGTATAGAGTCGGGAATTCTTCGTCTCGGCAGTCCGGGAAAAACCCAAAGTGCTGAAAAGTTTCACTGTAGGTGAATGGAACGAATCAACCGTGAACTCAAGGTGATCAATGTTTTTTAGTCCTGCCGGATTCTGAGACATTTTAATTACTCCTAACGACGATGCTGTTTCTTCTTATGCTGAACCTGACTAAGGGTAAAGCAATCATCTTTTTCGATTGGTTGAAAATAATCGGCTTCATCTTTCAGTACTTCAGCGGTGGTGGATTCTACAGCACAAATCTCTACCCGCACACCTTCCGACTTTAGGTGGCGTACGAGTTCCACATAATCCGAGTCCCCGGAGAGGATAATGATCGAATCGACCTTGCTCGCAATCTGAGTGGCGCTGATGCTGAGGGGAATATCGGCTGATTTGTGGCATGGTCTCACCATACCAAAATACTTGCTGTGCAGGCGTTCAGCGAGTTTCGATGAAATGTTTTTGCCTTCGCGAAAGTAGATCAATCGGTTAAGTCCCCGTCCTCTGAGGAGTTTTGGAATTAAAACATCAAAATTGATCATGATGTTTGAGCCTTTGAACTCCGATTCCATCGAGCGTTCGATATTGTTGCCATCTACGAGGATGGCGACGGTTTGAGCGATCTGAATATGTGTATCTTTTTCTTCCATAATTTAGGTCCTGATCTTATTTGCCCATATGTGCGGGCGGGAGTATAAACGATATGTTAACACTCGTGGTATCACAATGAGCTATAAGATTCTTAATGGCAATGAGTTACTAATTCAAGGCGCCCTGGAAGCAGGGTTTCAACTTTATACGGGGTATCCCGGATCTCCACTCGCTGATTTTTTTAATATTCTTCATGAGCGAAATGACGAACTTCAATCTAAAGGCGCTCGTGTTGTTATCGCAAATTCTGAAGCTAATGCCGCCGCTATGGCTTCGGGTGCCAAGATGGCGGGACAGAACACGCTGGTTGCCATGAAATCAATGGGACTTCATGTCGCTTCGGATGCCCTGTCAGTGGGGAATTTCGCGAATCCGGGAAAAGGTAAATCCGGTGTGGTGGTCGCAGTAGGTGATGATCCCTGGTCCATATCGACTTCAACACCCGCTGACTCCAGATATCTTTTTAAGCATCTCCATATTCCTTTTCTCGAGCCATCGACTCCGCAGGAGCTGAAAGACTGGATGAAGAAGGCCCTCGAACTTTCCCAGGAAAGTTCTGTGTATGCCGGGCTCATCCTGACAACCTTCATGGCTGAAGGTGGGGGCCGGGTTGAAATTTACCCGGAGAAAAAACTTACTCAGGAAAAAGTAACTCTCGATCCTTCTGAGTTTAATCTCTCATCCAATGTCATGGTCCCGCCGAACTCGCTCCTGGCCGATAAGGAAATGATCCTTAATCGCTTTCCCCGTGTCCGTGAAATCCTGGGCCGGATGAACCTTGATGAAATTTTCGGCAGCACTTCATCGGAAACCGCTCTCATTTCTTCAGGCGCAATTTTTGAAACTCTGAAGCAGGTCCTTGAAGAGTCTGAGCTTCTTTCGACCTTCGCGCTTTATAAAGCGGCGACATCTTATCCGTTTAATGAAGCGCAACTTCTTCCTTTCCTGAGAACTAAAAAACACATTGTTGTCGTGGAAGAAAAACGGGGTTTCCTCGAAAATGAGCTACGTGCGCTGGTCATGAAATATAATCTTCAGCTTGAAATCTCTGGTAAGGAGTTCAAACATGGAGAGAGTTTCGTGGAAGGTTTTCCTGCTTACGGCGGACTAAATTATGAACTTATCTACCAGAAGCTCAATGTCCTTCTGAATATGAAAGAGGAAGTCGTTTGTCTTTCAACTGCGCAGACTCCGACTAAGCTTGATTTCGTCGTTCCGAAAAGGCTCCCGACTTTCTGCCCGGGATGTCCTCATCGCGAAACCCTTTCCATCATGAAGGATGTTCGTTCGGCGCTTTCGGAAAAAAACATCAATCTCATTTCTCACGGAGATGTGGGATGCTACTCGCTTTCATTCCTCGAGCCATTTAAGGAAATGCACGATCTCTCTGCCATGGGGCAGGGGGGAGCTCTCGGCGCGGGAACCGATCTCTTTACGACCAATCCATCCGTCGTTCTCATGGGGGATTCGACTTTCTTCCACTCGGGAATGACTTCTATTTCGAACTCAGTCCAGATGGGACATAACATTACTTATATTCTCCTCGATAATGACAATACCGCGATGACGGGGCATCAAATGACTCCAGTCAGTGGTCTCTCGGTGGAAGGAGATAAGCGCCCTCGCCAGAACATGCTGGATGTGGCGAAATCGTTAATGGTCACTGAGGCCTTAGAGATCAATCCGTCTGATCGCTACTTTTATAAGAATCTCCTTCTCGATTACGTCCAGAAGCCGGGTGTTAAGATCATTGTCTCCAATAAGGAATGCGGTCTTACTTTCCATGGAAGAAAAAAACGCGATGAAAGAAAGCTCTTTGCGGCGGGTGAAACAGAAGCCGTCCGCGAGTTCTATCAGATCAACACCAACGCTTGTGAAGATTGCCGTGCCTGTGTGGAGATGACTGGCTGCCCGGGACTTTCCCAGACGAACGACGCTTATGGCACGAAGGTCATGATCGATCCTCAGATCTGTGTCTCCGATTCATATTGCACGAAGATCAAGGCCTGTCCGAGTTTTGAACTGGTGAAAGTTCACAACTACCATCCCACCAAATATAAAACAGCTGCGAAAGCGTTTGAAAAAAAGGAACTTCCTCTCCCGTTAGTGATTAAAAATCTGGCGATGATCGCAGGCGGGAAGGATTTTCGTGCCGTGGTCATCGGTGTTGGTGGCTCAGGTGTCACCACGATTTCACGTGTACTGGCAGAGGCGTCTGAGTCTATGAGCGGGCGGGATGATCTCTCGTTTAAGTTTGTCGACCAGAAAGGGCTTGCCCAAAGGAACGGCTCAGTCAGTTCACACTTATCTATTTACAACAAAAATAAGTCACACGGGCCATTGGTTCCGGTCGGCACAGCGGATCTTGTGCTTTCCCCGGATCTCCTCGAAGGAAGCAGGGCCGTTGAATTCCTTTCACCGCACGGACTCCTGATTGCTGATGAAGATTACCAGGTGCCGCTTTCAATACTTCTGGATCGCGGAATTGATCAGGAGATCATGACCCCGCAGAAACTCCAGGCGGAGTTGAAGACAAAGCTCGGTGACAGATTAATCCTGGCGCCCATGAAGCGTATTTCTTTTGAACGCTTTGGAAGACCGGTCTACGCATCTGCTATGGTTCTCGGAATTGCTTTTCAGAAGGGCCGCATTCCTTTTGATCTCCCGGATATGGAAAAAGCTTTGCGTGAATCCGTTCCCAAGGCCGAATTCCAGACAAACTGGGAAGCTTTTACTCTCGGACGCGAATGGGTCCTGTCGCTTCAGGTGCCGACCACGGTAGTGAAGCATCCCGGGAGACTTGAAAAGAGTGTCGGGCTGGCTGCCTATCCATGGCAGAGAGAAGAACGCATGATCAATCTCTGGAAAGCTCACACAGAGACTCTTCGGCTTCACTTCCCGGAAATTGTGGCAGAATACCTTGCCCGCTACGCTCACGACATGATCGTCTTTGATCAGGGGAAAAATTTCGCCCGTTTTCTGGAAGATGCACTGGTCATCAAGGAGAAGTACCCAGCAGATAAGGAGATCGCGCTGCGGACTCTCGCCCGCACTTATTTTATCAAGGACGAAGTCTTTGTCTCCCACGCCATGATCTCCCCGGTAAAAACCGAAGAAGATCGTGAGAACTACGGCTCACTAGGTACCGGCTTTGACGTCATACATATCAATCGACCGGCCTTTGATATTGCTGGAAAGAAAATAGAATTCGATTTCTCACCTCGGCCGTGGATGCTCAGACTCATGCGACACTTTCGCATCCTGAGACTTGTTCTTCCTGACTGGCATAAGAAAGAAAAAGAAATTTCTTCCAACATCCGGAAAGAAATTCTTAAAGGGGCAAGTTCGCGCCGCCTGCGGGAACTCGATTCCGTGAAGGGATATCGGGAAGTGCGGTATGCAGCTGCCCGGAAATATGGTGTATGAGTAAGATTATTGATGCTGTCTCAATTGTCATGACCTGCGGAGATGAAATCTTCGCCATTCAAAGACAAAATTATCTCAAGGCCTTCCCCGGTTATTGGGCCCCGCCTGGCGGAAAAGTTGAAGCCAATGATGAGAGTTTTTATCTCGATCATCCTCTTACCCACGGGATCGATAAAAAATTATTCGGCGCCGCCGTGAGAGAAGGACAGGAAGAGCTGGGAATCGATCTTCGGGAAGAGATCAGGGCCGGAAGAATCGAGCGAGTCGATTTTCTGGGACTCGCGGTCACACCGGATTTTAATCCCTATCGTTTCGCGACTCATTTTTTTCGCTTTCATTTCCTCACGAAAGTGGACTTTACCGTGGATTCTAATGAAGCAAAAGAAGCTCACTGGCTCACTTGTGGAGAACTCCTGAGGTCCTTTGAGCAGGGAAAAATCCTCGCCGTTCCTCCAGTCATCAAGCTTATTGAGACTTTAGGCTGTGATCCGGGACTGAGAAAGATTGATGATTTGAACTTTGATTACGATAAAACCAGGCACGTTCCCTATATCGAGAACATTCGTGGAATTGTGCAGATCATGCCTCTGTCCCACACCTTACCGCCGGCAACCCGTACCAATGCTTTTCTTATCGGTGGCATTCTTCTTGATCCCTCTCCCCGGGACGATGAAGAATATGAAAAATTCAAAAATACCTTGGGCCATTTCGGCTTCAATAAAATCCTGATTACCCATCATCATCCTGATCACCATGAGAGATCAACGAAGCTCGCACTTGAGTTTCAAATACCGATGCTCATGTCGCAGGATACGCATGATCGCCTGTCGCGAAAGATCCCTGGTTATTTCGACAAAGTGAAAACTCAGATCGTGAGAGAAGGTGATGTTGTCACTTCCTGGCTGGGACACGATGTTGTGGTCTATGAAGTTCCCGGTCACGATAGGGGACAAATTGCTCTGGCCAGCCGTGATCTGTCCTGGTTCATCGCCGGCGATCTTTTTCAGGGCGTAGGCACTGTGGTCATTGGGGATGATGAAGGCGACATGGCTGAATATTTCCGGACGCTGGAAAAAGTGATCACGCTTAATCCCCGAGTCGTCTTTCCTTCTCATGGAATTGGTCTGGGCGGAGTGAACATTCTCCAGACGACTCTCGATCATCGCCGTGTTCGTGAGAACCAGGTCATGACCATGCATAAAGATGGACACTCGGTAGATCAGATGCTGGAAGAGATTTATAAAGGTGTGGATAAAGGTCTCTGGCCTTACGCCCGAAAGAACATTGAAAAACATCTCATCAAATTAAAGAATGAAAATAAGATATAGATGGTACGCACACATGCGTGCTTAAAAAAAGAAAGGCTCCCGAAGGAGCCTTTTTTTTAGTTCAAATGTGTCTGGTGAATGTAGAGACGGAAGATCTTGTCTTTGGTTCTTCTGATGGAGAAGTTACCGGTCTCTTTTTGTTCTAACAGGAACTGATAAAACTCGGGTCTTGTGTCTGCGATCTCGAGTACTGATTTACCTTCGAATTCGCCAAAATCAATCACCACCTTATCTTCTTCGATAATACCGGTGAGTGGACTCTGTTCCTGCGCCATTATTCCCTCCTTAGAATAGTCTGGTCCAGTTTCAGCCATGAAACTTTTCTTATACTTTGATTATGGAAAATTTGTGAACGCTTTGAAAAGTCTTAGTTGCGGTAAAATTGCTTGAGAAAAACAACTAGTGCGCGGAATTCCTGAGGGTAGTCGTCAGCCATGATCTTCTTTACCACTTCGAGTGTCTGGTACATGGATCGTTCGTTTCTGAAGGGTCTCCGGGAAGTCATTGCCACAATAATATCAAATACGGCCACTAACGTGCTTTCAATGCCCATGATGGTCTCAGGCTCCGCCGACTTACGCTTGAGCGCGAGATCTTTAATCTTATGGTTCAGGAAATGATGGTTCCGTACAATAGTCAGGTAATTTTTCGATAGGGGCACACGCCCTTCCAGCAGATCGTAGGAATAATCGGCATGGCTGGCAAACATGTCCTTATCCCGGTCGGTCAGAGTTTTTAAGTCATACTTACTGTCAGGAATCATCGAGATCCCGATGTCCTTCAGGTAACTCGCGAGGAACAGATTTTCGACTTCCTTGTCATGGAAGAGGTGAATCGCCTGCAGGAACGATAAAAGCATGAGCGAGGAAAGCATGGGCTGCGCCAGCGTGAAATGAAAATTCTCGTTCTGGAGACTTTCATAAAATTGGGGCTGGAGCTTTTTATTTTCCATCAGAAATTTTGAAAGATTCTGCGAGCTCTGAAATTGAAGCATCAGAAGTTCATCATTATGCGGATTTCGGTACAGACCGCCGAGATTGAGCGAGAGAAGTTTAATATCCTTTGTCCCATTCTCAATCGGATCTCCAACTGAAAGTGATCTGGTGATTTTAATGAGAGCCGCTTCCAGATTTTTTTTGATCTCAGCGAGATCCTCTTCAAATACAAAAACTTCGAGGAAAGAATTCTTGATCAGTGTGTTGATGATATCGCGGGAAGGTGTCGCGCCCTCATTAATGACCGGAATAAACACCCCACCACGGAAAATATAGGCCGGCCGATTGAGCTTCTTCGCAAGATGGAGCTCACCCACGAGAATAGGCTTGAGCTTCAGCGGAAGCTTGTGATGATCGACATATGAGTGGATGGCGGATTGGCCCAGCATCCCTCTATTTTACTATAAGTTCCTGATGTGCTGGGAAAGAAAATCCTTAAAGGCATGTCCGTTAGCTTCCATCATCTTAGGGAACATCGAGATGGGAGTTAGTCCGGGAAAGGTATTAATCTCATTGAGATAAATCGTTCCCTCATCCAGGAAGAAATCAATCCGCGAGAGGTGGCGAAGCTTGAGACCGTGGTAAAGCTTAGAGGAGTAGTCGGTGATTAAGCGAACCTGTTCGCTCGTCAGATCTTCTGCCCGGGTGGCGGTGGTGGTCTGACTGCCTTTTGAATATTTTTCTTCGTAGGTATAAAAAGATCCCGGGCAGATGATCTCGCCCGGATATGAGATCTGCAGTTTTTTATCGTACTCATAAACTGAGACTTCGATCTCTCTAGGCTTCATTTTTTTTTCGATAAGAACAAACGCGGAGAATTTAAAGGCCTCTTTTACAGTCGGGATGGGATCTTTCCCTTTTTCCACCATAAAGCAACCAACCGATGAGCCCTGGTTAGAGGCCTTGATGACAATGTCACCATAAAGCGCCTGAAAGCCTTTTACTCTCACCATCGCTTCTTCAGTATCCTGGCCAAGGAAAATGTAGGGAGTATTCGGAACGCCCAGAGCTGTGGCCCACAACTTCGTTGTGACTTTGTTGAAACACATCTTGCTGGTCTCTGAATTACAACCAAGATAAGGAAGTCCGATCATTTCAAAGTAAGACTGAATGTCACCGGTCTCCCCGGGATAGCCATGAATGCAAGGGATCGCGACATCGATTTTTACTCCCGGATCACCGTCCTGTTCAAAGGCACGAAGGTTTTTTTTCGGGTCGAGCAGATATTTTTTTCCCTTCTCGTCCACCCATGAACCGGATTTATCAATTTCAATCGAGATCACATTCGCGACATCAACCTGCTTCAGACAGTCCTTGATGTGCTTCACCGAAACGAGTGAAACATCATGCTCTGTACTGCCGCCACCTGAAAGTAAAAGGACATTCTTCTTAGTCACGTAACGCCTTTGGCATCTTCTCTTCATCCATCCGGGCAAAGAGACCCAGAAGATCAGCATGTGGAAGAGTTTCAGATTTCATTTCGCCGTATTTTCTCACACTCACTGTATTGTCTTTCATTTCGTTATCACCGATCACGAGCATGAAAGGAATCTTTCCGGTCTGCGCCTGGCGGGTTTTGAGTCCCATAGATTCATTCCGGTCATCGACGCGAACACGGAAGCCTTTGCGGGCAAGTTCCTTCTGGAGTTTCTGGGCAGATTCGAGATGAAGTTCGTTTTTCACCGGGATGACAATTGCCTGCTCCGGAGCGAGCCAGAACGGGAATGCTCCTGCCACGTGTTCAAGATACACACCGATAAATCTCTCGAGTGATCCAAGAAGGGCACGGTGAATGACTACCGGTCTTTCCATTTCACCATTTTGATTAGTGAACTTGAGATCGAATCTTTCCGGCATCTGGAAATCGAGCTGGATCGTTCCCAGCTGGAAATAACGTCCGAGAGCATCGGCCACCTGGATGTCGATCTTCGGTCCGTAGAAAGCTCCATCGCCTTCATTCACAAAATATTCTCTTCCGGATGAATCCAGAGCAGACTTGAGAGCGGCTTCCGCCTGATCCCAGGTCGCATCACTTCCCGTTCTCATTTCCGGACGGGTAGAAAGACCAATTTTAATTTTCTTGAATCCGAAGTGTTCATAGCCAATAAAGAACATGTCCATGAGGGTTCTAATCTCTTCCTGGATTCCGTCAGTCTGAATGAAGATGTGAGCATCGTCCTGGCAGAATGTCCTCACTCGGGTGAGACCTGCGACGACTCCTGATTTCTCATAACGGTGAAGTCTTCCGAAGTCCGCAAAGCGGAGAGGAAGATCACGGTAGGAGTAGCGGTGATGGGAGAACATCAGCATGTGGCACGGACAGTTCATCGGCTTAAGCGCAAACTCTCTTTCGTCAATCTGAGTGAAGTACATGTTGTCTTTGTATTTCTCGTAGTGACCTGAGGTGTGCCAGAGGTCCACATCCAGAACCTGCGGAGTAATGACTTCCTGGTAAGAAAAGACCTTGTAGATTCTTCTCATGAAATCCACGAGCCCGTTATAAACCAGTGCTCCCTTCGGCATAAAGAATGGTGAAGCTGGAGCGACCGGATCAAAAATAAAAAGCTCGAGCTCTTTTCCGAGCTTTCTGTGATCGCGTTTCTTCGCTTCCTCAATCATCGTAAGATATTCTTTCAGCTCTTCTTTCGTACTGAAGCAGGCGGCGTAAATCCGCTGGAGCATCGGCCGGTTCTGATCTCCGCGCCAGTAAGCTCCCGCCGTATGGAGAAGCTTGAACCACGGAGTAAGGTCATTGGTTTTTTCGACGTGCGGGCCGGTACAGAGATCAAAGAAGTGATCACCCTGAGTGTAGTAACTGATGACTTCACCATCCGGGATGTCACGAATCAGTTCGCACTTAAGAGTTTGCCCGCGGGACTCGAAAAGCTTCATCGCTTCTTCGCGCGAAACTTCATGGCGGACCACCGGCATCGGAGTCTTAGTGAGCTCTTTCATGCGCTCTTCAATCTTCTTTAAGTGCTCGTCCGTCAGTTTCGTATTCATCTCGATATCGTAATAAAAGCCGTTTTCGATCACCGGACCAATGCCCAGCTGAACATTGTCGTTCGGAAAAATTTCCATTATCGCTTGGGCCATCAAATGCGCAGTTGAGTGCCGGAGAGTATCGAGATCGTATTTCGCCATCGGAAGAGACCTTCGT
Source organism: Bacteriovoracales bacterium (assembly GCA_036675045.1). Lineage (GTDB taxonomy): Bacteria > Bdellovibrionota > Bacteriovoracia > Bacteriovoracales > Bacteriovoracaceae > Peredibacter. The sequence continues at coordinate 25,202 of JAKFFP010000092.1, forward strand.
GAAAGTTATTTAGGTGGGACACACCATATCAATAAAGGTCCCTTTAATCAATGAGTTAGGTTTCCCAAAGGTAAGAGAATGACGGGTGTAAGAAAGGTGATTCTTACAGCATGACAGAAGTCTTATTGAGGCGGGGTCAATTTGCATCCATGGAAAATCTTCTTACATGGTATAAGACCACAGAATCGTTAAAATAAATCGCTTTTTAGACGCCTTTCTTGGAGACACCTTGCCTTTTAGTAAGGAATGCGGTTTAAGTACCGCACTCAAGAACTGTAAGATTAGAAATTTCTTACGCCCCTAGGAGGCACTTATGGAAACCACCCAAACACCATCGATTGAAACTACGATGAGTCGCGCTGTGGTTGATCTCGCTAAAGATGATCGCTTTCTCGCTCATCTTCCCAAAGACTCGAGCCGGATCGAAGGTCAGGGACATTATCGTCTCGCCAAGATCTATTATGACAAAGCCGATTTCGAAAAAGCTGAAGAGCATTTCCTCGCAGCTCTTTCCCGCACAGAGCTTCCCCAGGATGCTTTTGCGGTCTTCAAGATTTACGGATTCCTTATTCGTATCTACTCAGAGTCCCTGAATGAAAGAGAAGCTAACAAGTATATCCAGATGTCTGCTGATCTTCTCGATCAGACAGTGGCGTCTCTTCCTTCTCTGAATGGAGAGTACTTCTACAACGCTGCTGTGGTGAACACATATAAGGGCGAGTTTGCTGAAGCCCAGAAAAATTTCAGCCAGGCTTACCGGAAAGCTCAGACTGAAAATGAGCCTGAACTCATGGCCAAGTCTCTTTATGCGATGGCGACCAACGCTTATCAGATGAAGAACTTCCAGGACACGATCACAAACCTCAATCAACTGAATGAACTCCTGAATATCCTCAAAAAGGGCTATCTCAAGGGCTCTATGCACCTTCTCTGGGGGAACGCTCTCCGTGAGCTTGGTGACTTTACTTCATCACTTCCTCATTACGATCTCGCAATGAAGCTTCTTCATTCAAAGAGATGCTGGAACATGCACAATTACGTACTCCTGAATAAGGGTGTTGCGCTTAAGAAGATGGGCGAGTTCTCGAAAGCTCTCATGCTCTTTGGCCTTGCTCAGAACTCTCTTGATGATGAGTACTTCAAGCGCCTGCAACAGCTCATTATGATGGAAGTGGAAGATGTGAACGACTCAAGTGTCGATCTTTATCTGGACCGTCATAACCGCGTGATCCATGAAAAAACGCTCGGAATGATCGACTTCAAGCACAGATTCGTTCTGCTTGAGATCCTTTTCCTTCTGGCACAGACTCCGGGAACTTACTATAATAAGGAAGACCTCGCGAAGATGATCTGGAAAGACGAGTACAATCCGCTTATCCACGATAAGCTGATTTACACCTCGATCAGCCGTCTCCGTAAGCTTATCGAGCCTAAAGGAGTGAAGAGACAGTACATCCTCCGCGGTAAAGATGGTTATACCTTCAACCCGCGCGTGAATGCCCGTTTCCACAAAGAAAATGAAGTCGTTAAGCAAAAGAATATCGGTAATATCGAAATCAGTTCTCCTGTATAGTTTTCTCATGTCAGGGGTCAGCGCTCAGGTGCTGTCCCCTGTTTCTTCTGACCGCTTCCTCATGAAAATTCTCGACCGCACTGTATCCGTCCAGGATATTGGTTTCCAATTGAGAAACCTGGGTGCGCTCCACTGCATTTACGACGACGCTTTTGTGGTCAGGTACTTTGAAAAGAGCTTTCTTCCCGAGTTGAAGAACTTTCTCGCAGATCTTCCTTCTGAGACCAAAGCTCTCCGGACTTACCTTCACCAGAGAGAATCTACGCTTAAAAAGATCCGCACTTTTTTCAAGATGCTGAGGTATTCCGAGGACCAGAAGGGAAATGTTTCGCCTGAACTCCAGAAGCTCATCCGCGAAAGTACCAAAGAAAACAAATGCGGAACTGCCGTTCTGTATAAGGACACGCTCAAGACGAATTTTATCGCACTTCTTCAGATGGAGCTTTACCTCAGGACCCGATACGGAAATCAGTTGAAGACCGCTAAGAGCTTTGAAGAAGTCCGTTCTTCGGTCGATCTCTTTGTCGAATCCCTCGATAAGCAGTTTCCCCATGAATACTACTGGTAAGATTCAGGAGCTCACTTCCCGCGATCATTTTTGGGAAGAAGTAGTGAACCTCGATCAAAAATATTTTCCGAGGCCCTGGAAGCAGGAAGATTGGGACTCAATCGATCTTTCTCAGCACGCACTTTGGGTGATTGAGAGCAATGACCGAGCAATAGGCTTTGCTCTTTTCAGTACTCCACAGGATGAAACGGCGCATCTATTGAAGATTCTCATCATTCCCGAGCAATGGGCATCGGGCCGGGCCCGGGAATTCTGGAATCATATTTCAGAAACACTCCGCTCAAGGGGATATTCCAAGGTTTACCTCGAAGTGGAAGAATCGAATGGAAGGGCCCAGGGCTTCTACCGGAAGCTTGGTTTCCAGCTTCTTCGGAGAGTGAAATCCTATTACTCGGATGGCGAGGCGGGAGTCATGATGCAGTTGACCCTTTGAGTCACGGAGGGTTTAAATTGCTCTTTTGATTAGACTTTGTTAGAAATAGGCCTGCTCGTTTTTTAAAGTTGGTCTCAGAGGATAGGGTGGTTTGTTTCCATCCTTTTTTTTTTGTATGGAAATTAGTCGCGAAAGAACTGGTGTGGAGAAAAAATTCTTTCACATGTGTGAACCGATCGTTCAGGAAGCCGGTTATCGTCTCTATGACATGGAGTACATCACTTCTTCCAAAGTTCTGCGTCTTTATATCCAGGACCCACGCACCGGCTCTGCTCTGATTGAAGATTGTGTGAAAGTTGATAACGCTCTTTCACCTGCATTCGAAACAGAGACATGGATTCCTGAGGAAGTTGTCCTCGAGGTTTCCTCACCGGGAGTTTACCGTCATCTCGCAAATCTTGAACATTTTAAGATGAGTGTCGGTGAGATCATCGGTGTCGTGATCATGGGACAGCTAACTGAAGAGCAGACCACTGGTGCACCGAAAGGGATCAAGGGTGAGAAGAAATTCCGTGGGAAACTTCTCGAAGTGAATGATGAAGGGTTTTCGATGGAAGTTAATAATTTCCCTCTGAAACTTACTTATAAACAGATTAAAAAGGCCAATTTAGACCCGGACCTGAAATCAGCAAGGGAATAAGGAGAGTAGAGTGAACTTTTCAGAACTAGGACGCGTGATTGAACAGCTCGGTAAAGACCGGGGTATCAAGAAGGAATTCATTGTAGGTGCTATTGAGCAAGCCTTCCTCGTCACTGCCCGTAAAAAATTCGGAATCCAGGGTGAATACGAAGCACGTTATAACGAGACTGACGGTGAAGTTGAAATCTTCCAGTATAAGAACGTCGTCGATAAAGTTCGTGATCC
>JAKFFP010000020.1:0-5585 GCA_036675045.1 Bacteriovoracales bacterium
GGTGACCACGTGGCCAGATGAAATCGTGAACGTAAACAGTGTCCTGAGTGTTGTCGTCCATTCTCATATAGATCGGACCAGAACAACGAACCTGACGGTCAGAGTGGTTCCAGGCATCGATGGTTACATTACGGCCGTTATTCCACACGTGTGGGAAAACAGAAGCATTAGCCACTGCAGCAAAAACCAGAACAATCAGAGCGATAGTCATTTTCATAAAGACTCCTTTTTGACTATTTAACCTCGACTGAACTGCCCTCGTCTACTAACCTCAGCTTTATTTGAGGTGTGCAATGAATATTACCCCCCCTGAAATTGAAGAATACTGCGTTTTACACTCTACGGTGCCTTCTGAGACGAACCGGGAGATCCAGGATTACACCATAAAAAATGTCCACGGGAGCCAAATGCTGATTGGCACGATGGAAGCGTCGGTGCTGAGATTTCTCATCAGTCTCGGAAATGTAAGATCGGTGGTGGAATTCGGAACCTATACCGGATACTCAGCTCTAGCCATGGCCGAGGCGATGCCGGAAGACGGCAAGGTTTACACCATCGATATCAATAAAGAGACGACCACTCTCGCGAGGACTTTCTGGGACAAATCCCCGCACGGGAAAAAGATCCAGCAGATCTTAAAACCCGGCCTCGAAGCGACAAAAGAGCTCACCGGGAAGTATGATCTCGTTTTCATCGATGCTGATAAAAATAATTATTCAAACTACCTCAACTGGGCCCTGGAACATCTTTCGGAAAATGGACTGGTGGTGGTGGATAACACTCTCTGGTCAGGTCGGGTGGTGAACTCCGATGGTGAAAAACAAACAGAATCCATCATCGCTCACAACACGCTGGCAAAAAATCTCAAGGGATATGTGAAGGTTCTTCTGCCGATCCGGGATGGAATGTTTTTAATAAAAAGGGACCGGGTGTGACCCCGGTCCTCTGAAATTAATAAGCAGTAACGTAAGACGTAGGTGAAGTGCGGTAGTTTCCTGCCGCATCGTAAGCACGGGCATAAACCGAAAGACTTCTTCCATTCACCATGCGGATACTGCAGCTGTACGGAGCAACGGTGTCCGTGCACTTGAGCGATCCCTTGTAATAGAAATTCACTTTCGTCACTTTCACATTATCGGTTGCGGTGGCAGTCGCAGCGAAATACGTATAGCGCTTGATCTTCGTTCCGTTTGCCGGGGAAGTGAGAGCGATCGTGGGTGCTGTCGTATCAGTTGCCGGAACCGTAGTGACTGACTGACTGGTGACAACTACCGATTTCGTGGCAGAGGCCCCGCGGTCATCGGTCACGGTGAGAGTTGCCGTGTATGTTCCGGCATTGTACGTGTGAGACGTGTAAGCACCGGTCGCCGAGGAACCATCGCCGAAGTTCCAGTTGTAGGTCAGGATCGTTCCATCCGGGTCATACGCCGAAGAAGCGTCAAATGAAACCGCCAGAGGGGCGATTCCGGTGTAAGTGTTGGCCGAGAAGCTCGCAATCGGCGCGGTGTTGGAATTATATGGATCGTTGACCAGAGATACGGTGGCACTGGTGGCGTCAGCTGAAATTGGTCCCGCCAAAGCGGCACTTGCCTGGGAGCTATTCACCTGATCCATCAGAATGAAGCTCTTCAATGTGGCCGCACTTCCGGAAGCTGAATCCCCCATGGTGAGATAGATCTTATTCTGAGAAGTCCCCGAGATCGGAAGATCAGAAATATCCATCACGAAAGTTCCATCGACAGGAGTCGTCGTGCCGTTAAATGAATATGAACCGCCCTTATTTATAAGAGCGAACGGAGTAAAGGTCGAAGTAGCAGTTGTGTAGCCGACAGCAGAGTGCCCGAACTTGACCGACATCTGGTTTCTTTGGGCATGATTCAGTGTGAACTTCGCGAGGTACTTCGGCTTATAAGGATTCCCGGCCGTGGCGCGCGGGACCTGATGATAAGCAATTTTCCCCTGGAAAGCCGCGACTCTTCCGGCAGAAGGGCCTCCGGATACTGCAGAAACAGATTTCAAAGCATCGTAGGCAATCCAGGCGTAACCGGCATTCTTCCAGCCTGTCCCCCATGAGTTGGCAATTTTCAAAGCACCTTTTTCACCGGTGTTCACAATGCCGTTGTTATTGATGTCGACCCAAGCGGTATCGTCGTAGCCCACAATTGTCATCGCGTGACCGCCGTTTGTTCCATTCATGTATGTCATGACATTCTGACCCGCGCCTCCGCCGGATTTGATGGTCGACCATACCCAGGAGTTGATATAGGTTCCGTAAGTCAGAACATAGCCATTCGTGAGAAGCTGCTTCATCTGATCAAGACCAGTCTGCGTGTCGACGTTGTAAATGTATTGAACAACGTTTGTCCTGCCGGAAATCCCCGCCTGCCAGTGATCCGGATTCGTGTTCCAGGATTTGTAGTCACTCGACTCAGGGAAATTGGCGTTACTGATACAGCCGTGCTTTTGCAGCATGGTGAATGCATCAGAGAAATAAGCACCGTTATCAACTCCGCCGTTAATCATGTTGTAGAGAAATTTTGGAGAACACTTCGTTGTCTGGTCAGTTGTATTGTTCGCGTAACCAAGAGTGAGGGCCAGATTATGTGACTGCTGATAGTAACCCATCGCCCAGCCCACACAATTGTTCACCGTCTGTGAACGGATGGGAGGAAAGGCGTAAAGCTTTGAGTTATCAACTGCGGCCGGAAGAACACCGGCAAAGAAGTCAGTGCCGGAAGGGGTAGCTCCACCGGAGAAATCATTCAGCTCCTGATCGCTGACGGTTTCTTTTCCATGCGGACGTGGAGTGATATTGAGTCCGGGAAGGCCACGCTTCCTTCTTTCTTCATTGGCGCGGGTAAGACCCAGTGAATTTGGTTTTACTTCCTTGATTCTTCTCATGCCAAGATTTTTCTGCATGGAAAGGAGTTCCGTTTTCGTGATGGGTTTTAATCCGGTTTTCTGAGCGAATGCCGGTGAGGAAATTAACAATACCGCGAGGGCCTTCATGGCAGTTCTTTGCATAGTCACTCCTTCCATGGTGTGAGTTGTTTTGTTTTCTGGATTATGCGGGAAAAATAATTCGTGATGTTAGTGAAATCAGTTATGGTCAGTTAAATAGACAGGAAATCACTCGGATTAGTCCGGCGTGACTTTGATTCTGGAATGAGTGTGGAAGGAAAACCTAGAATGGCTGGTTCTGTCCCACTCCTGTCCGGCCGGGAGTTGTATCCTGCATGTTGGTATTTTCGATTTGTTCCTGTCGCTGTTCTTCGCGGGTTGCCTGTGTTCTTCGTGCTCCGGAATCCCAATCGGTATTGGTGCTGGAGCAGGCCATGAGCACTATCAGAAAAATGAACTTTTTCATTCTGTACCTCCAGCAATTATTTTAAGTCTCTCTGCAGAATTATTCTATTTCCCGAGTAAGTGCGGTGAGCAAGCTTGAGTTATCCTGAAGATTCAGGCTCGCTCCTTTCCAAATGAGTGCAGAACCACTTTAATTTCGTACCCCGAAGGCACTCTAGTGAAGGAGGTCTCTTTGAGAAAAACAGAATTGGCGGTTGTAGGATTTGCCCTCTTTCTCTTTTTTTTGGTTGGGCCACTGACGGCCAAGCGAGACGAAAACAGAAAGGAAGCGCGCCAGGAACAGGTGGCCGAAGCAGGCATGATCTTTGAGGATCTCACCGGTGAAAGTTATCGCGTGATCTATCGGGCCCCTAGTATGAGAGAAAGTTCCGTTGCCGATATCCTGTGGCTTAAAAAGGCCGCAGAAGTAGCAATGGACGCGGGCATTCCCCACTTCAATGTAAAAAGTAAAAAAATCACCCGGGAGTTTAACCCGCGCGTTCAGAGAAGACTGAGTGTTGTCGAGGGTGTGATTGAACTCGATAACGATCCGATGAGCGCTGAGTACGATGCCCAGGAAATTCTTTCGCTGGTTCTGCCGGAAATAACACCGTAACGTCCGTGAAAATTTTTCTATTCTTATTTCCTCTCCTTGCCTTCGCAGGTCCTGGATTCTTTCCCTGGGATGGTTACTCCGATCCCGCGATCATGGCGGATGATCTCGAAAAAAATTTCAGAAAGCTTCCCCTCTCCGGAAGTGTCCGGACGGATAACCGATTCTGGTCAGGCGATTACTGGGCCCTCAATAAGGGAAGCATCAATTACCGCTGGCACTCCCCACGCCCCACCGGGTTTAATCTCAGGTCTCCTTCTCGCGACGATGCAAAAAGAATGACTCTGGCCCAGCTTTCCCATCTCTCCCCTTCTGAGAAATATGATCTCTGGACCGGCCGCTATGACTATCCACTTAAATCGGAAGTCGAAAAAATCGCAAACCGCCATGCCAGAATCTGGGAAGGAATCTGCCATGGCTGGGCGCCGGCCTCGATGAATCATCAGGAACCGCATGCCAAAGGGGCCATGAACCCGGATGGTATCCGGGTCCCTTTCGGAACCTCGGACATCAAAGCGCTTTTGTCTTACTACTACGCCAATGGGTTTATCTCAAACACGCACCAGATGGGACGTCGTTGCTATGAAGACGGAAACGACCGGGATTGTGAGGAAGATCTCAACGCCGGGGCCTTCCATATTGTCATGGTGAATAAGATCGCCTTCCGGAACGAAGGTATCATCATTGATTTGAAACGCGGTCTGGAGGTCTGGAATCACCCCATAATCAGTTTTCGCTCTCAGGTTGAGAAGTTTGTATCACCTATTTCAACCTCGGCACCTGGAACCGTCAGGAGGGCAAAGATCAACACCACCGCCAGAGTTGTTAATGGCACGGGAAATTTCTGGGAAAGAGTGAAAGGGACATCGGCCCAGAAAGAAGGAAATCAGAATTACTCCTATTATCTTGATCTCGATAGGGATGATAAAATCATCGGTGGAGACTGGGAGTCAAAAAACCGGCCGGACTTTTTATGGGTGAAATATCGGACGAAGGAATTTACGGGAACATTGTCGAGATTGGGTGAATTACTGAATGATTGAAATAAAAAGGCCCCGTTTCCGGGGCCCTTTTTTTGGATTAGAGTCTGACAACGACTTCGGCGTGAGCGCCGTTTTTAGTAAGTTCGTAGTCTTTATCTGTAGCTGGAAGGAAAGACGAATCATCTGAGTCTGAACCACAGTCATCACCCAGGTCAGTAACTTCGATTTTCACCGTGTTCTTAGTAGGAACACTGTAGCCGTCCATAGGGAGAACCTGTGGATTAGCTTCGCGGTTGATAAAGTATGACTGCTTATCAGCGCACTCGTTTACAACCACTTCATCATTTACCGCAACCATGGCCTTATTTGGGAATGAACGCCCTTCAAGAACGATCTTCCAGTCAGCTGAAGTGATCAATTGATCGATGGCAGGTGTACGTGAAGAAGATCCTGAAGAGTCGCCTCCGCAGCTCACGAGAGTAAAAAGTAATCCGGCAGAAATAACAGTGCTAAGAGTTCTCATTTTTCCATTCCTTTTCAGTCCAACTCAATAAATCAGCAATAGAATGGGTTTTTCCATTATGGTATAATCTGCTAAATCCCTTTTGTACCAATATGTTCAATTCCTCAAAAGGGTTTCTGTT
>JAKFFP010000187.1:0-5530 GCA_036675045.1 Bacteriovoracales bacterium
GAGTTTAAGATTAATACTTCCCGAATCAAGGCCATAGTTTTTCAAAGGGAAATTAAACTTTCCGATTGAAGAGTCTGCCGGAACAACGATCTGTTTTGGTTCGCGGGCAATTTGTTTCTTAAAGACCGGACGGATGACCGGAGTAACAATTTCTTTTCCTAAGGCTTCCCAGGATATCGATCCACTCATGGAATATTTCTTAGGATCCTCCAGCGCCGGTACCGAATACAGACGGGCCATGATCTCCTGGATGGTAATTTCCGGCTTCATCGCCTTGAGTGTCGCTACGAGAGCAGCGACGACCGGAGCGGCCTGGGAAGTTCCGTTTCTCACCTCAAAGCCATTTACCGAGAAGAAATCAGGCTCAAAAGCTGTCGGATGAAGAGAAAGAATTCCCTCGCCCGGAGCTACGATATCGACGTGACCCCCGTAGTTTGAAAATCCGGCATAGTTTCCATCAAGCGTGGAAGCTGCGACACAGATAACTCCTTCATAGGCACATGGGAAAAGTGGTTCCGGGGAATTATTATTTCCTGCGGCCGCGACGATGATGACACCTTTTTTGAGAGCATTAAAGACTGCGCGACGGAGGTTTTCTGTTTCGAGTGATTTTGGCCAGCCCAGGGACATATTGATGACGTCAGCACCCTTGTCTGTTGCGTACTGGATACCGAGAGCGAAAGCTTCAGAACTTGGTATAGATGCTTCCGTATTCGTGCCGCCCATGACTTTCAACGGCATGATCTGAATATTGGGATTGATTCCCGCAATACCATAATCATTCAACTGGGCCGCGATAATTCCGGCAACGTGAGAACCGTGCCCGTCAGTGTCAGCAGGGATCTTCGCTTCAGGAGATGAAATGCCCGCTGTGAAGTTCCAGCCCTGGCAATCACCTTTCAGTTCAAGTGTGTCATTATCGTTGTCGACACCCGGATCTTTTCCACATTCATTTTCATTCTTCCAGAGGGCATCCTTCAAATCCGGATGATCGAGATCCACTCCGGTATCGAGGACAGCAACAACCGGGCGCTTATTTCCCAGCTTGTCCTTGAAACTCTTCCAGTCGATATCTTTTCCGGAAAGTCCTTTCAAAGGAATATTGTGGATGTCGTCTTTTTCCTTGAGATATGTCTGACCCTGATTAAAGAGTGACCACTGATAAGAAAAAAGCTCATCCGAGACGACTGCTTGGGAGTTCTCTGCCGGCAGAAGATTTGCATGGGCAGCGAAAGATAAGAAAAATAAACCGGCAATGAGAGTTTTCATCAGATTAACCTCGTCATCATCCAGTAAAGGAAGAATTCACCTTCAAGCATATTGGTATCCCGTTGAACCTGCATGAGAGGTCCCAGCACACTCTGTGAGCCATACTCGCCAATGGAATTTGATACGATGTTTTTGTCACCGTCTTCATCGCCTTCGCGGAAGCCATCTATTTTCGAATAAACATAGAGATTTTCTTTTCCACCCACGAGCTTCGTAAGACCCTCGAGGTTGATCTTATTCTCAGCATGAGAGAAAGCTTTCATCAGATACTTGCTCGCCTTATCTTCTTTGCCTTCTCTTTCATAACGGCGGAATCTCGTCATAAAGCGAACCATCTTATTACCGCCAGAATCTTCGTCGTTCGTTTCCCGGGGATTAATGGTGAGGTCTTTCTGGCTTCTGTGCTTACGGAAGATCTCTTTAATCTCATCATCTTTAAGAGAAATGAGGTTCTCAATCCCTGCCTTATAGAAAAGGACGTTAAGAGAGATATTATAGAGAAAGATCCGTCGCGTATCATTCAGGACCGGAGCATTGAAGAAATCATAACGGTAACGGGTGCGGATCCTTTCCAGAAGTTCTTCGGCCTTTTTGCGGGTAATGCTCCATCCGTTATAGATTCTCGCCAGTCGGATGAAAGGTTCGAGTCTCTCACCAGAGGCACTCACTTCCTGATCCAGCGTAAGGAATTTTGTAGACGCGGACCCCTTATAGGAATAACCCGGGTTACTGCCCGTGCTCTCGGAAAGACCAGGTTTCTTTTCAAAAAGAAGTTCCACCCAGTGAGAGATCAGGGCCTTCATATACGCCTGGTAATTCTTCCCTCTTGAGGATCCATGATAGAAACGCTTGAAGAATTTTTTATCCCCCTGCGGGTTCTCGATCTCGATATTGGAAGATGAATCATTCCAGTTCCACTGGAAGAAGAGAAGTCCGACGGAAGGAGTTCTTTCCTTGTAATTTGTCTTGAGAATAAACGGTTTCGTTTCTTCTTTCTCTTCCAGGTCACGGGTGGATGAGGATACAATGGCGCGTCTTAAGAGTGACATGTTACGGATGACATTCTCATTTGAAGGATCAAGTGAGAGTGTGAAGAACTTCACTCTGCCAGCGCCCTTAGAAGCTTTAAATGTCGTCTTGAGAACCGGAATATATGAATCGAGATCAAAGGTGACACCGAATGTTCCTTCGCGTCCCAAGTCACGGTAGATCTGGAACTCATTTTCTGATCTGCGGTGAACGTGGAAGCGCGAGACGACCTGAAAGCCGGGAACAAGTGACAATGTCCCCTTGATCAGACTTCCCTTCCCTGCCATGAGCTTGAGTCCAGCTCCGGTGGCAATACTGTCAGTCACGAGAAGTGACTCTCCGACTTCCATATTATCTTTGAAAGGCTTCATCGCCTCTTCGATCGCTTTTTTCCTGTCGTCTTCAGTTGCTTCAGGAGAAACGACGGCTTCAGCCGCTTTCTGAAGAAGCTTCCCATAATCACGCTTCACCAGAGGAATCATGATATTACGGTAGGGATATTTCATCGCCTTCTGGATCGAAGTCACCGGACGTAGATGAGCGTAGGTCCTGACAAGAGATGCTTCCCCGGAAGCCGCCGCCTGAAGCGGGCTCGGAAGGCCGGCCGAACCGACGAAAACTCCTGCCGCGACTGAAACTCCGACCGTATCTACAAGCTGCACGAGATTATCGGTCCCAAGATAAGTACCAGTCACGATGTTACGTGAAAGAATGAGCTGACCACGGTACGTCGGGAAGGCCCAGGTCTTAAGTGGAATATCCACCGGAGTGGAAGTTTCCTGCGATTCCAGTACCGCGGCCTCTAAGATCTTCTGGAATTCCGAATCGTTTCTCGCCTGGATATCAGTTGCGAGAAATGGAATCTGTTGGTTCAGTTGAGAGACGAGAACGTCAAGGCCCGCTGAAATGAGCTTTGACTTCATGAATGACTTGATTTCTGAGTCGGCCAAGGGAGAATCAGGATCGCCGTAGGCAAAACGAGCTCCGTATCCCGGCCATTGCTGCTGAGTAAGCTTACCGCGAACAAGCTCCACACCGTTTGAGATGTCAGAGTCAACGCGAATTTCTTCGTGATCGATCTTAAAGAGTTTCATCGCGGAATTTCTGCGGGAGATAAGTTTTTCCACCAGGATCATCTGGACGGCTTTTGGAACATGGGAGCTCGCGACGATTTCTTTCCAGTCCTCACGCGATAGTTTCTCAATGCGCTTAGAAATCCAGCGGGCATCATCCCAGGTACACTGGAAGTCTTCAAGTGAGTCATGAAAAAGTGAAACCTGATTGTTATTAATGACACCGACATTCCAGCGAAGAAGGTTCACACTCTCCACAAGATTCACAATCGACAGAGGAACAGCGAGCGAGGAAAGAAGTCTTCTTCCCTGAATCATGTCACTGGTAACTCCAACTGCGAGGTTATAGATCGGATGACTTGAATCCATCACTACGAGATCCTGCATGATAATGCGGTTATCTTCGAGCTCTTCCACTACCCAATATTCGGGAGCGAGCATGACGACGTGCTGGAAGTAATTGATGAATGATTCCTTATGAATCTTACTCTTGAACTTCAGGGTCATGCGCGGGAGGTATTTGATGTCCGGAATCTGATAACCAATCTTACGGAGAAGAGATTTCGCCAGGAGGAAGGAATGAACCGTCTTACCCGTCATGACGGTATAGATCTTCCCGTCGCCCGCTTTGTTCTGCACGTTAAAACGGAAAAGCCCGGAAGGAGTAATCACGGGTGAGTGATAAACCACTTCATCCATGTCTTCCAGAGGGTTCCGGTCCAACGGAAGCTCTTTCAGCATCTGATTTTTCCAGAGATCAGATGATTCAATCGGATTAAGGGTAGAGATATCAAAACGATTATTTGAATCTTCGCGAAGCTTGTGAACTTCATCCGGAAGGAGAAGCTTTCCTTTATGAACGAGATCTACTGCAGGGTCGTTCATGTATCTTGTCGGGATACCTGAGGTAAAGTTCTGCTGGGCCAGGACAAGGCCCGACCATAACAGCACTAACAGGAGCATGAGATGCTTCATAAAGGTTCCTTTTAAGACACTAAGTCACCCCTTCATATGAAAATCCGGTGCCAAGTAATTGCCTCCGGCGGGGGACGCAAGTGATCACAATCCGGAGTGGGTACTATCCGATGGTGTAAAAGATTTTGACAGTGATGAAACAATCACTCATCTGGCCGGAAGCCTGTAGACATTGAATTTGCGGCTGACTTTCTCTCACATACTGCCCCTATGGCGGGGGTTTACTGGACGGAATCGACTCAGCCATTTATCATTTTCATATACATTAATAAGGGGATCTCCGTGAAGAACCATTACAAGCTCCTACTTGGGCTCATCGTCGGTATTGTTGCCGGAACAATCTGTCACAATTATCAGGATGTCGCAGCTCTTCAGCATCTCAATAACTATGTCATGACTCCGATCGGGCAGATCTTCCTGCGCCTTTTGTTCATGATTGTTGTTCCGATGGTCTTCTCCGCCCTCGTTCTCGGTGTATATGATCTCGCCCGCCACCAGGGTGTGGGAAAAGTCGCTTCTAAGACTCTCATGTATACCGTGATCGCAAGTACTGCTTCGGTCCTTATCGGCATCGGGCTGGTGAATTTCTTCCAGCCAGGAAAAGGCTTTAAGGTTGATACGTCTGTTTTTGAAACTGCCAAGACAAACGTTCAGGCCATCACCGCCAACGCGAAGAACTCCAAGACGTTCGCTGAGGCCATCGTAAGTATCATCCCGAAAAATCCTCTTGAGGCAGCGGTGAAGGCACTGGAAGGAGAAATGCTCTCTCTCATGTTCTGCGCCCTCTTCTTCGGATTTGCTTTCTACCTCGTCTCTAAGGACCGTGAAGGTGAGCTCCGGATTGTCACGATCTTCCAGGAAATCTTCGATGCCACTTTAAAGATCGTCGAATATGCGATGAAGATTGCTCCTCTGGCGGTATTTGCCATCGTGTTCGGAACCGCCTTCAAGTATGGTCTATCCATTTTTGAATCTCTCTTCTATTTTGCAGCGGTAGTGGTAGCGGGACTTCTTCTCCAGCAGTTCGTTGTTTATTCTTTTCTTCTCAAGTTCGTCGCCGGCCGCTCTCCGCTTAAGTTCTTCTCAGATTCAAAAGACGTGATGATGTACGCATTCTCGACGTCTTCTTCGAACGCGTGTCTTCCGAAATCCATCGAAACCGCAGAACATAAACTTGGTATCAC
>JAKFFP010000356.1:0-5486 GCA_036675045.1 Bacteriovoracales bacterium
CAAGTACCGGCGCACCCGTCACCGGAGAGGTAGTCGTTCCTGCCCCGGAAATATTTCTCTGCGCCGCGAGTGGGACACTGATAAGCAAGACACTCATGGTGAAAATGAACTTTTTCATATTTCGCCTCCTGATAACACTATCCTTGCAACGCCGGTGCCCGCGAGACACAACCAACAATGACAGTTAAGCAATATTAGGTTTGCGTTCAGGCACAAAGATCACGCTCCTTTATAAAATAGTGACAACCGAGGAGGCGCTCATGGTTCCCCATACGCTCGATATGATTCTCACGATTGTGGTTCTCTCATTCTGGTTTTTATTTCCCATCGGGATGTTCCTGTCCGTCTCGCACGTCGATAAAAATACCGATCAAATTATCCGTCTCGATAAACTTCGTCATGACAGCGTTGAGGACAAGCCGGAAGTGAGGGTGGCAAAGAAAGATTCACCCCGGAAAAAGGCCCGCGTTTCACAACGGCCGACACTGATTCCTCACTAGAGGTAAGAATGCGATTCCTGACGATCATCTGCCTGCTTTTTCTTTTCGCCTGCAGTTCGAAAAGAACTCAGTATCAGAAGTTTGAAAAAAAAGAAGGCGGTTATTCGGATGCGGCGATGGAAGACAATCTCTATGTCACAAAATTTGAAGGAAACTAACTCAGTAAGAAAAGCTACGCCGACATGTTTCCCCGCTTTCACACTCTCGAAGAGTGCCGTAAAAGAAATCAGCCACTATCCCACATCATCGGGGTCGTGGATAAATCCAGTACGAAGAAAATTATCCGTACGGATTCCGATTCCTGGGGGCCTTCCTATTATTACGGGATGGGGATGTCACCGTTCTATTCCCGCTACAGTGGATTTGGATTTTCCACCGGGATCAATGTGGTGAATTCCCGCGCCTGGGAGGAAACTCTCGTCTACCCGGAAATTGATGTGATCTATCACTGCGCTGAAAAGGTGTACGAACCCGAGATCGCGATGAGGGATGTTCCGGCGGAAGAAATGAAACACCTGGTGAAAGACCTGAAAGGGGGCGTTCAGGTGGAAAAAATCCTCCCGGGTTCACCGAATAAGATGCTGAAGGAAGAAGACATCATTATCAAGGCCGAAGGCAAGCGGATCATGAAGGGCCATCAACTGCTGGCCCTTTTTAAGGACAAACCCGAACCGGTCAAGGTTGAAATCCTGAGAGAAGGAAGAAGAAAAACAATCAGTGTGCGGGCCGAAGATGTCACCGATCGGGTGAAGGAGAATCTGGCCGAACTGAAAAAATCAGCGTGCAAGTTTGAAGATGTGAAAGAGGCCAGTTCACTATGTAAGGAGACTATCTGATTAAAATATTCATGCTGGGACTGATTCTTTTCACCGGATGCGCTCACCAGGATGAACCGCTTCCTCAGTCACATCTCCTGATCTCCAAAATGACGGCGGAAGAGAAATATAAAATCCTGAGATCGTACCGGTTTCTCCAGTCATTATCCGTGAATCCGGGACGCATGCCGATCACGGAAGGTTACTTGCCGGGTATACCCAGACTGGGAATCCCGTCGGTGGAATTCATGGGGGCGGAACGGACGAACCGTGCCGTCGCGCGGGAAGAGAAAACTCTCAAATTGGGATTCGTGAATCTCATCCGCGACAGTGAAAAGACCCAGGTCTTCGGAAATTTCAATGCCGCCGAAGCGGTGGACTCCATTCTGGGCCCGGATAGCGACCAGGAAATCAAGGACGTCGTGAGTAGTGGGGAACTTAAAGATCTCGATCTCTTTCTTCTTCAGAAGGGCAGTATCGGCAGAGTGCAGAATTTTGTGTGTGCCCAGTACCGCGAAAAAGAAGAATTCCATTGCGTCGTCGCGAAGATGGAAAGCATTCTGAAACAAATGGGTATTGCGGACCAGTTTGACGAGCTTCTCAGCAGAGAGAAACTTTCAGAAGTACAGCTTGATCGCCTGGTCAGCGAAGTCATCAACACAATGGATGAGTTGAAACTATTATGAGTGAACAGGAAAAAAAAGTTTCGAATCTTTCCGATTGGGGGATTAAATCCCGCGATCAGCAGGAGAGAGTGTTTCTGGAAGGTCCGAAGTCCCGTAGCTTCGAATTCATGCGAGCCTTTTCCGTTGGGAAAGAGATGATCAGGGGATTCAGGAAATTCCAATTCATCGGACCGTGTGTGACAGTCTTCGGTTCCGCCCGGTTTGCTGAAGATCATGAGTATTATGAACTCGCGCGGGTCACCGGACGCGAACTGGTGAAGCAGGGATTTGGCGTCATGACCGGAGGGGGGCCTGGAATCATGGAAGCGGCCAACCGCGGTGCCCGCGAAGAGGGTGGGCGAAGTGTGGGTTGCAATATCACCCTGCCTTCCGAGCAGAAACATAATTCGTATCTTGATTGTTGGATGGAGTTTCGCTATTTCATGGTCAGGAAATTCATGCTCGCCAAATACTCATATGGCTTTATCGCGATGCCCGGCGGATTTGGCACTCTGGATGAGCTCTTTAACATTCTCACTCTTATTCAGACCGGGAAGATAAAAGATTTTCCCGTCGTACTTATGGGAACTGAATACTGGAAACCCTTGAGGTCATTGATTGAGGAAACGCTGGTTGATTCGCGGACCATTGACCCCGAAGATCTGAGATTGATCACGTTTACCGATGATCCGGTGTATGCGGCGAAATTTATCAGGGATCTGGGCCTGAAAAAGTTTCAGCTTAAAGTCAGGGCACACAAGCTGCTTGGAGAAACTACATTTCCTCATAGAACGCGAGATAGCGCTTCATAACGTGCTTCGGATAATCTTTCGGGCGGATCTTTTTTTCAAGGGCATTTTTCACGTTCTTTGCGCCCATATTGTAAGCGGCAATGTAGAGCTGTCCGTTCTTGTCGAATTTTTCCCTGAGCCAGGCGAGATAAGCTGTCCCGAGACGGATATTATCCAGGGGATTCCGGAGAGTCTTCTCACCCTTCCATTTCATTCCGATAATTTCCGCCATCCACTCACCGGTAGTAAAACGGATCTGCATAAGACCAATTTCGCCCACCGGACCGACAGCTCTAGGATTGAAACTTGATTCTCCTGCGATGACCGCCATCACG
This sequence comes from Bacteriovoracales bacterium, assembly GCA_036675045.1. Lineage (GTDB taxonomy): Bacteria > Bdellovibrionota > Bacteriovoracia > Bacteriovoracales > Bacteriovoracaceae > Peredibacter. The sequence goes on from JAKFFP010000356.1 coordinate 3,107, forward strand.
AAGTAGGGATCGAAATTATGTTTTTTTGCTTCTTCAATAATCGTGTGGGCAACCGCCCATGAAAGGGCCTTGAAACCTTTCGGGAGTTTTTTCTCTACTGTCATCATGATCTGATCATTAAGAGACGAGGCTTTTTCGCCTTTCTTCACGACACTCTTGTCGTATCTTTTTCCCATGAGTTCGCGGGCATGATTCACCCGCATTTTCTTGGGAACGGTGGCGAGCTCCCGGTAGGATGCTAAGGCGGGAAAGGTTATAAGGATCAAGGCCAGGGCCCATACCTTGTTCATGAAATTCTCCTGATACCAGTATAGAGCAATGCAGGTGCCAGACCTAATCGGATAAATCATTGAAACCAAGAGAGAAAATGGTCAAAAAAAATGACAGTGTTGAGGTCTTGGACGTCTATTGTTTTTGCGGTAGATTGCGGGCACAAAGAGGGCCTATGAAATCATTCGTTTACCTGTTAGTGTTCTTTTCATTTAGTGCGTCTGCCGGACTTCTTGAAATCCTTCAGTACCCTGAGAACAGGACGTATACCTCACATGATAGGGGGATGAGACCTTATCTCGCGAAATCTCTCTATCAAACCAACACTTTCACTATGACCTTTGATGATGGTCCGGATCTTATCAATACTCCGAAAGTTCTGGATGTGCTGAAGAAGCATGAAGTGAAAGCGACTTTTTTTGTTCTCACCACAAAGGTAAATGAGAAGACTTTTCCTCTCATCAAGCGGATCCTGGATGAGGGTCATATTCTTGCCTCGCATGGCCCGGCCCATGATAATTCCAATACACTTTCTGAAACGCAGTGGAAAAAGCAACTCGCAGATTCCATGAGAGCACTTGCGGGCTACCATCAGCGCGCCGGTCACGCTTTCACGAATATTTATTATCGTTATCCTTACGGCGCCTACGGCGGAAGATCCGAGTATCATCACATGAATGCGCTACAGGATGTTTCACGCGAGCTCTTTGGTGAAAACTGCATTCAGTTTGCGTTCTGGGATGTCGACACGGTTGACTGGCTTGCGGGCATGACCAGTCAGGAGATCGCTCAGAATATCATTGCTCACAATGAAGGCGGAAAGGCGGTTGATTTTCTCAGGAAGCCCGACGGCACATTCGCAAAGCAAACTTATCAGGTCAGTAATCCTCCAGCCGGCGGCGTAATCCTTAACCATGATGTTCACGCACCCACCCCCGCCGCGGTTGATTTGTTCCTGGAATACGCGGAGAAGCGCTCAGTAAAAGTCGTGCGAATTGATGAGGTAGAAGAGTTCCGCGTGAACAAACATTGTCAGCTCGTTTCGTCTTTTCAGTAAACCCTGCTGCCTTCACAATACGGTAAGACCGGAGGTGAGGGCGTATGCCACAGAACAATTACGAAAATAAGAGTATGACTTCTCAGGAGCTTTTGGATGAAGAGCTTGAGGAATGCGTGAGGGAACTCATGCGTAATTCTCAGGAAAACTATTCAAGTGTTCACGTGCACGTGGATGCCCAGAGAGTTTATTTCAGCGGTGTGATCGGAAGTGAGAAGGCCAGAAAACATCTCGATGAGATGGCCGCGATGGTTCAGGGGATTCATTCCGTGATCAATGAAGTCACTCTTAAACACTAGACTATCTTGCGGGAAGATTTAAGTGTCCAGCGGTGCTGGTGTTGATACGATTTATGTGTTCGGAGGAATCAAAATTTAAAGCAGTATGCTTAAAAGATTGATGAATCAGAACAAAAAAAGGTCATCGAAAGATGGCCTTTTTATGGTCAGGAGAGGCGAAGCCGATGACCGGTACGTCGACGAGAGGCAGGTGCCGGAGTCGACGAATTTGAAGTACACTCGTATCCATGGAAGAACTGCTCCTCGCCCCCGACATGGTTTTCATCCGCTCCCTTTTTATCCGGTCTCTGGCCCTTCTTTATTTCGTCGCTTTCGCAAATGCCTTCCATCAGTTTCCCGCACTACTGGGAGACGATGGTCTTTTACCGGTAAAAAACTGGACCAGGATGCTGAACTGGAAAGAATCTCCCTCTCTTTTTTTCTGGAAGTACTCGGATGGTTTATTAAAAGGGATTTGTGCTTTCGGGATGGCCGCGTCTCTTTACCTCACGATTTTCGGAACAACTTCCTATCTCGTTCATATTTTTCTGTGGCTCATGCTGTATGGCCTATATTTATCCATCGTAAATGTCGGGCAATCTTTTTATGGCTTCGGTTGGGAGTCGATGCTTCTCGAAGCAGGATTCTTTGCCGCATTTCTAGGACCGGAAAATTCCATGCCGGTATGGATTCCGATTATGGTCCTGCGGTGGATGCTTTTCCGGACTGAGCTTGGTGCCGGGCTGATTAAGATGAGGGGAGACCCGTGCTGGAG
>JAKFFP010000280.1:0-5410 GCA_036675045.1 Bacteriovoracales bacterium
GCCAGGAACATCGCACACTGCATGAGCCAGGAAATTCCGTCGTGGAGGAGTGTGAGTGATTTCTTCATGACAAAGTTGTGATTTCCGAGCACGACTCCCGCTATATATACCGCCAGGAAACCGTTTCCTTTCATGGCCTGCGTGCCTGAGAAAATCAAAAGCACGATCGCCAGTGACATAACCGTATAAAGTCCTTCAATCTGGAGTTTGATGGAATTGAAGACCCAGACCACGAGTTTTCCGGCGAGATAACCCAGCACCAGACCAATGAACATTTGCCGGAAAAACATAGGTACCATTTCCACAATACTCATATCCTGGTTCTGCATCATCCCGAGAATCCCAGTGGTGAGGAATACCGCCATCGGATCGTTGGAACCACTTTCCAGCTCCAGCAAGGGCTTCAGATTGTTTTTCAGGTGAATATTCTTTGACCGCAAAACAGTGAAAACCGCACCGGCATCGGTCGAGGAAATAATCGCGCCTATAAGATAACTTTCCAGGATGGGCAGGGACAAAACGTAGTGAACGAAAGTTCCCACTAACAGACACGTCAGGAGAACTCCCAACGAAGCTAATGAAATGGCCGGCCTTATCACTGGCCTGATGAAACTCCATTTGGTGTCCAATCCCCCGGAAAAAAGGATATATGACAGGGCAACGAGACCTAAGGATTGAGTGGCAAGGGCATCATCAAAATGAATCTTTCCTAATCCCTCGCTACCGGCGAGAAGTCCTACGCCGAGGAACACGACCAGGGTGGGCATGCCCATTTTTCCGGTGACTTTACTGGCCAGTACGCACAGTAAAAGAAGAATGGCCGCACCTAACATTTGAGTTTCCGTGGTCATCTTCTCATTATGGGGGAACATGGCGTTGGATTGTATGAAGACAAACTGAATTTGATTTTCCGACGAACTATCTTTGTTGGAAGACTCTTATGAAAGAAACAAGCTCTTCTCTTCTGACGCCACGGCTATCATAAAATTTGCTGTAAGGAGGATCTATGTCTCAAACAATCAAGATGGAAAGATTTTTTACGATACCGGTGCACGAACTCTTCGGATACTGTACTGATCCACGTCTCATCGAAAGATGGTGTGCCCCGGAAGGAATGACTCTCAAGGTGCCGATGATGGATGTCAGAGTGGGAGGGCATTACCGGTACGAACACATGAACCAGACCGGAAAATATGTCTGCGAAGGACACTTCCGGAAGATTATCCAGAATGAACTTCTGAGAATGGTGGATGATTCGATCCGGGGACCGGATGGTGAAATTATCGCAAGCCACCTTACCTGTGACATGGAATTTGTTTCTTTCGCTTCCGGCTCAGGGATTTCCATCGAGCAATCCGGCTTTAAGAGCAAGGCCTTTGCGAATGAATGCAAGCGCAGCTGGGAGTATTGCCTTGATCAGCTTCAGGACCTGGTGAAAGATTCGGGCCCAAGGCAGTTCCGGACCGAGGAACAAAATCTCAATCAAGGAAATAGAAAATCGGCGTGACAGAAACAGAATCTTTTTCGGGACGCTCGGGGAGGATGAGAAATATCTTCCGCGAGCCGTTCCGTGCCAGATACTCGATCCTCGCTTCGGATTCAAAGGCCTTTGACTTAATTTTCAGCCTAAGCTCATTGGCAGTCTTGTTTCCTTTATTTTCAATTTCCACCGGAACGACAAACTGACCCTTGTATTCAGAAATCTCTTCCCATATCACCCGGGAACTGAAGGCGAGACGCTCTTCCTTGTCATGCCGGGAAAATGTAAAAATGAAATAGATAAGAAGTCCCGCCACCAGGAAAAAGCTTACACCGAAAGTAATATACTCACCCGTGCGTGAATCCTTCATAGGATAAGCCTTCCGGCGGAAGCGCCCACGGCAGCGGGAAAAGCGAGAACCACAATGCTGTGGAGAAAAAGCTTGCTTTGGATATCTGGTGTCCCGAACCCGAGGGTGAATATGAGAACGGAGGATACCAGCAAGGCAACCGCCACCACATGCAGGGCATGAACCAGGGGATGTTGAAAGATGTCCCGCGACTTCCCATGGTGATTTGAAACAACTGACAGAATGAGATACGCCACCAGAAATTCCAGTGCCATGAGAAGAATAAGTTTTTCATGGCTAATCCTCGAAGCAATCAGTGTCACTTCTTCCGTCGGTGCCACATTGAGACTAAAGACCAGGGCGCCGAAAATGCTGGATGAAATTTCCTGAAAAAGATTCTTTCCCGGGCGAAAAGACTGCAGGAAAGAAAATCCCGCGTGGATAATATTCTGATCACCATGAATCCCCTTAAATTTTAAATTGGCAAAAGAGATGCCAATACTCATGATGAGCCCCTCGAGAAGGATAATGCCCAGGTCCTGTTCGCGGATAGAATGAATCGACCCGATTATCCACAGGACGATCGCTGACAGGAGGATGCCCATCCCGCACGAAGAAACACTTTCAAAGAAATGACTGAAAATTCCTCTGCCGATGTGACTGTGAAAGCCCGCGACGTATGTCATGAGCATATTGGCGCCTACCATCGTCACCAGGAAAAGAAGGTGAGAGCCCGGTCCATAACTCTTTCCGTCGAACCAGACTTCCATGGTGTAGAGAAGGGGAATGCCAAAGATGAGTGCACCGGCAACTCCCTTCTCGAGATCATGAATTTCTTTTTTTAAACTTAGTCTGACGGAACCGTCCATCGGAATACTCTAGCTCTTCGCCGGAGTGAGACAAGCTGCCTCGCACTAGTCTTTCCATCGTCTTTCCTGACGCGAAAGACGAGAGTTCCCGAGTGGGATTTTCACTGTGACGCCATATTCGAATGTGAGATTGTCATCATCCTGCATGCCGGTAAGATCCATGAAACTGTAATTGGTACCGGCGGTGGTGCGGATGCGATTCTCGGTGTAATCAAGACTGAATTTCGGTTCGACGATGACTCTCTCTTTGATATTGAAGTTTGCCTTGCCGGATAATCTCACTCCCTGGAGCTCATCTCCTTCTCTTCCCACGGAACGGAAACCGGAAACGGAGCCGCCCAGGTTGAAGCCGCGGAATTGTTGGTTGTAAGAGGCATCGACGGTCGGACGGGCAAAAGTTTCTTTGCGCAGATCAAAGGTCTGCGGATCAATGTAATTGTGATGCTCACCCTGGACGTATCCCCGAAGCGAGAAATTCCCGTTGGCCTTGTCGTTGATGATCGGATGCTGAATCCATTCCACACCAACTCTGCCGCTCACTCGGGAGGCGGTGTTGTTAAGGGCATGATCGGGAATACCAAGTGATTCATTCGTGACGATGTTCGTTCTGGTTTGGGAGTATCCGCCAAAAGCACCGATGCTCACATGTTTGGTCACACTGTAGGCGCCGCCGCCGCCCGCGCCCCAGCGGAATTCATGATTTTCAATTCTTTGTGAAAAAGCGTTTTCTTCCTGCACTTCGCGTTTCACAAAGACTCCGCCATCGGCCTGGACCCGGTAGCGCTCAGTTGAATAATTAACGTTGTTATTTCCGCCGACATAAAAGTAATTCGATCCTGGCTGCTTTCCGCCCCAGACTTCGACAGAGGGTTCAACATAAAGAGGAGAGGTCTTCTGGGGAGCTTCCTGGTAATCGAGCTCTTCTTTCGCAGCATTGATCGTCACCTGGAGGAAGCCCGAAACTTTTTCAGTCTTCTCAAATGAACTCAAATTATCATTAATCCGCTTTTTGTACTGCTTTTCTTCCTGGCCGTTGATCGTGAGACGGATCACGTATTCCGTAAAGTCATTCAGCTGATTGAAGCTCACGCGCACGTGAAGTTTTGCCTCTTCTTTTGGCGTGATTTCGAAGCCGGGATTACTCTGTTTAAACGTATCTTCAAGGTCATGGCACTCCACCACATCGTTCTGCGAGAGGACGCATTCCCAGGAAACGGGAATTTTCCCGGTTGCCCACGAGGGAAGTGAGAGCATGAGGAGCATGGCCATGACGGAAGTTTTCATATCCCGTCAGTATGCCTGTCTTGGGCCCCTGACAGGGCGCGGATGCATATCTTTCAGAGGTGTAAAGGTTTTAGACGGCCTAGAGTTTTGAAAACCCGTTCCGTTTAAATCTTCTTATTTTGCTCCGGAAGTTTCGACTGATCGACGGAGATTTCAATCTCAACTCTTCTGTTCTGGCTTCTACCGGCGGGGGAACTGTTATCGGCCACCGGGAAGGAGGGTCCCAGGCCCTGGGTAGTGATCGTCTGCTCAGTCAGGCCGACTTTCAGGAGTTCTTTTTTCACGGCTTCGGCCCTGGCGGCGGAAAGTTTTTCGTTGATCTTCGAGCTTCCGGTATTGTCGGTAAAGCCCTTCACCGTCAGGACGTTTTCCGGATATTTTTTCATGATCTCGGCCATTTCTTTCAGGTTATCCTTTGCTTCAGGTTTCAGCGCCGCTTTCCCGGTAGGGAAGAGAATGTCGGACTTGAGCTTTGTCACAATTCCCATCTCGGTGCGTTTGGTTTCTGCTACCTTCTCAAGTTCCTTCGCCTGCTTATCCATGCGGTTCCCGGCGTAGGCTCCGATACCACCACCGATAACGCCTCCGATGATCGCTCCTTTCCCTTTGCCGATAATGCCACCGAGCCCGGCACCGACAGCGGTTCCAATACCGGCGCCGGCGGCCGTCTTGGGATTTTCTTTAATGGTGGAGCAGCTTATCAATGTGAGAATGAGCGAGAGCATAAGAGCGAGGGAAGTCTTCATACGATTCTCCTTAGTACTTTCTATGAGAGCACCGGAGAAAACAGTATTCAACCTGCGGGCGGTCTATAGTAACTGATCAGATCGCGACGGCTTTTGCTTCGAGGCCACTTAAACGGTAGCCTTTTCCGCGGCAGGTTTCAATTTCCAGTCCCAGACCTGCAATTTTTCGGCGTAAGCTTGAAACATGCACGTCGATTGTCCGCTCGGTAATGTCGGAATCAGAAAAACTTCTAATGATTTTTTCCCGTCCCTGAATTTCTCCCGGAGCGGAGAACAACTCTTTGGCGATCAGATACTCTCGATTGGTGAGTTTCACCTTCACGCCGTCACAGGAAATCATTCTCGCCTCAGGCACGAGTTTCACTCCGTAATCTATGTTCAAAGAGACCAGGACCTCTAATTTTCTCTGAGTGTTCTGAACCTTCAGCAGGAGATGATCGGGATTATAGGGCTTGGAAAGAAAGTCGTCAGCACCCGCAGAAAGGGCAATACTGAAAGCATCCTTGGGATCAGCACCGGTCAGAACAAAAATGGAAGAAAGCTTATCGTTATGGCGAATGACTTTTATCAGTTCCGTCCCGCCGAGTCCGGGAAGATTTAAGTCGATGAGGAAGATGCAGGGTTGAGACACCGCTTGCCTCGAAAGAAGATAGTCCTCTGCCGACTGGAAAAGATGAACTCT
>JAKFFP010000218.1:0-5398 GCA_036675045.1 Bacteriovoracales bacterium
GTTTCCACCGGGAAAGCGACAGGTTCCTGACCCTTGATCCGGCGAAGAACCTGATAAGCGGCGTACAGCCCCATGCTGGCGGATTCGGTATAGCCTTCTACACCCGTGATCTGGCCGGCAAAGAAGACTTCGGGAAATTTCTTCGAAGATAAATCGAAGTTAAGAAGCTTCCGGGCATTCAGGAATGAGTTTCTGTGACACGAACCCAGGTGAACGAAGCTTGCGTTCTCCAGGCCCGGGATCATCCGGAATACACGAACTTGTTCTTTGTAGGTAAGCCGGGTCTGAAAACCGACCAGATTGTATGCTGAACCGAGAAGGTTTTCCTTCCGGAGCTGAACGACAGCGTATGGCCACTTGCCTTTGATATCCGGTTCCAGGCCCACGGGTTTCATGCAGGAAAAGCGCGCCGTATCTTTTCCACGTTCAGCCATGAGATCGATCGGAAGGCATGATTCAAAAAATTTCCAGTCTTCAAATTCCTTCGCCGGAACTTTTTCCGCTGTGGCGAGGGCCTCGATGAATTCGTAGTACTGCTCTTTTGTCATCTGGGAGTTCAGATAATCTCCTCCCTCTTCCATATCCTTGTGTCTGTCTTTGAAATACATTTTTGTTAAATCGAGAGAATCCGCATCCACGACAGGAGCAATGGCATCGTAGAAATAGAAATCATCTCCGGACATTTCCTTGATCCAGGTCTCAAGCTTTTCAGTCGTAAGGGGACCGGTGGCGACGATGACATACTGGCATTCGAATTCTTTCATCAGCCTGATGGGATCATCAGCTTCCATTGAGACCACGCGAATATTGGGATTTTCAGACAAGCGTTTCGTGATCTCGGCCGAGAACTTTTCGCGATCAACCGCCAGCGCGTCTCCTGCAGGAACGGCGTGGAGGGTAGCGCACTCAAGAACGAGAGACTTCATCGCCTTCATTTCATTTTTCAGGATCCCATGACCGCTGGTTGCATCCATGGACTTGAGTGAATTAGTGCAAACGAGCTCGGCAAAGGTCGGGATCTTCTGGGCCGGATTGAGCTTCAGGGTTTTTCCCTCAACCAAAACCACCTGAACATTGTGACGAGCCAAGAACATTGCTGCTTCGGAGCCGGCTAGACCAGCGCCAATCACAAGAACTCTTTTCAGGCCCATAATCACTCTCTTTGATGTAGAACTTTTGCTATAATAAGACCGTTCTCATACCGCTTTTATCTGCAATGTGTCAAGTAACGAGGCACTTATGTCTACCAGTCTGGTTCTCCATCAAACCCATCACACTCTCGCTGATTTTGAGAGTATTGCCTCGACGCTAAAAGACTCTCTGAAAGGTGATGGCCTTCATCTTTTTCCTGAGCTTTTTCTCACGGGCTATCCCCTGCAAGATCTCTGTCTTCAGCGCGCTTTTATCGATAACTATCACGAGCATTTTAAATCCATTGATGAATGGGTGAAGAAAAATTCGATGTCCGAAAAATGGCGCGCCCTCATTCCCGGACTCCATTACGATCTCGCTGATACCGGCCTTCCGAAAAAAATCGAGAACGTGGTTTTTGAAGCCGTTCCTGGCGAAGGACTGCGGAAAATCTATACCAAACGCCTCCTTCCTAATTACGACATTTTCGATGAACAGAAATATTTCACTCCCGGCTCTGGTAACTGCTTTTATGATTTCCAGGGAGATCTCTTCGCGGTCCATATCTGTGAAGACATGTGGGCAAGCTCGTTTCACAAGATGGATCCCTGCGATCTCATGTACCAGGAGATGAAAGAGAAAAATCTCAAATTAAAAATGCTTCTCAATCTTTCAGCATCGCCTTTTGATGTTTCCAAGAAGATGAAGCGTTTCGAACGGGCGAAATCCATCAGCCTCAAGTTCAAATGTCCCTTTGTTTATCTCAACCGCGTCGGCGGAGAAGATGAAATTCTCTTCGACGGGTCGAGCTTTATCGTGGCCGGAGAAAACGTCGCCTGCGCCATGAAAACTTTTGAACCGGATCTCCAGGAAATAAATATCGACAGCCTTCAGGGTCGCTATGAGGAAGAGCCGGTTTTTCTGGCGGAAAATACCTGGGAAGGACTTTTTTCTCCCCAGCTGATTACGGATAAGCAACCGGCCGTCATGAGACCATGGAAAGATGAAGAGTGTGAAGATGTCCTGAAGGCACTCAAGTTTGGCTTTCAGGAATACGCCCGAAAATCCGGATTTAAGAAATTTCTGGTGGCCCTCTCCGGCGGAATGGATTCAGCGCTGGTGCTTGCCATCGTAAAATTGTCCCTTCTTCCCGGCCAGGAAGTGGAAGCGGTTTACATGCCGAGCATTCACTCTGCGAGCCTTTCCACTCAGTTGTGTGAGGATATGTGCCGCCGACTCGCGATTCCCCTTCATCATCTACCGATCAAGTTTCTCCATGCGACGGTGAAAAATACGTTCCTCACGACTTTTCATGACAAGTTCGAGGGTCTAGTCGATGAGAATGTCCAGAGTCGCCTGAGAGGGGCCCTCCTTTACACCCGCTCGAACCAGACTGGTGCCATGGTGATCAATACATCGAACAAGTCCGAGCTCGCCGTGGGCTATTCCACCCAATACGGCGATTCAGTCGGGGCCATTTCCCTTCTGGGGGATCTTTATAAAACAGAGGTTTATCGGATTGCTCATTACGTGAATGAAAAACACGGTGAACCCATACCTCCGGGTATTATTGATCGCGGACCGTCTGCTGAACTCCGCCAGAATCAGCTCGACCAGGACTCTCTCCCGCCGTATCCGCGCCTTGATCCGATGCTCGAAGGGATTTTATCCTATCGTTATGGGAAAAAAGAATTGTCAGGATTGGGTTTTACCGAGGAAGAAATCATGAAAACCCTTAACCTCTACCTGAAATCAGAGTATAAGAGAGCTCAGTTCTGTCCGATCCTGAAAATTAAGGCAAAAAGTTTTGGGTTTGGTTACAGAATACCGATAAGTAAAAATCTGAAGTACCACCTTTCTTAGGGAGGAAAAAATGAGCGAAGAAAACACCACCGAGTCCACTGATACCAAAGCGAAGGTTCTCGGGAAGATCAACGAGCTAAAATCCAATGTTCAGACATTCATCAATGATGTGAACGTGAGCGAAATCAAGGCGACTCTCAATGCCAAGGTGAAAGAGGCCCAGAAAGACTGGAACAAGCTCGTTGACCGCGATCTTCAGGATATGAAAAAGAAACTTCAGAAAGAAAAAGCTGAAGTGGAAATGAAAGCGAAGAAATTCCTCGATAGTCACAAAAAAGAGCTGAATGCTCTGCAGGCGAAAATCGACAAGCTGGTGAAGTCTGCCAAGAATGTGAAAGCTCCGAAGGCGACAAAGAAAGCGCCGACAAAGAAAGCGATCGCTAAGAAAGTTGCTAAGAAAAAGAAAGTGTCTAAGAAGAGATAATCTTAAAGGCTCCTTCGGGAGCCTTTTTTTTTCAGGAAGCAAGTGAAGCTTGTGGGACCAGCATGTCGAGGGGACCTCTGCCTTTTTCAAAAAAGAATGAGTGCAGGTCCTGAGCAAAGTATCAATTCAGGTATTTTTAAGAAGCGACGACTTCGGAGACGTGGAAGACTTTCCCCCGCCCGGACTTCTTCGAGAGATACATCATCTTGTCCGCGAACTCGATGATCGATTTTGCCGTATCCGCATCTTTGGGATACTCAGCAATTCCCACTGAGAGAGAAAGCCGGTATTTCTGTTCCTTATCAATATCAAATTCAGCTGCTTTCACGGCGTCGGAAATACGCAGGGCAATCATCTTCGATTCTTCAATCGTTGTCCGTGGCAAAAGTACGATGAACTCATCCCCTCCGTAACGGTACACGAGATCAGTGGAGCGAAGCTGGTTTTTCACAACTTTGGCCATATCAATGAGAAGTTGGGAGCCCACGACGTGACCGAATTGATCGTTAACATTCTTAAAGTAATCAATGTCCACAAACAGGAGTGCAAATCCATTACGGTCATGCTGGAAACGGCTGATGTAGAGATCAAGATCTTCAACGAGCTTACGCTGGTTGAAAAGACCCGTGATTTCGTCGGTGAGAGAAAGAAGCCGCATTTCTTCACGTTTCTTAGACTCAATCAGAATAGTGACTGAGGTTTTGAGAACGTTAGAAAGATAATCTGAAAGTATTTCTTTGATTGAATAAGGTGAAGTGTTGTTCACCACGAGATAGGTCAGCTTCCCTTCACCGTCTTTTACCAGGAAATAAAAACGATTCTTCCAATAACGAAGGCCGAAAACCAGTCCGGTTTCATCCGCCAGGAATCTCCGGATTCTCCTGAGCTGACGGTCAGTCAGCTTGAGCCTTCTCTGCAGGGAAAAAAGACGTTTTTCATCTGATTGAAACTGGAGTTCTTTTTCACGCTCAAAGAAAAGATTCAGGTATTGATTCAGACTCTGAGAAATATCTTTCACCGAAGAGAAACTTTCGGGTCTTGAGAAGAGGTGTAAGACGGCGCGCTCAGGATTCCACTGGCCGGAATGAACACTGCCGAAAAGCTTCAACCGATAAATCACGGTACGAATTTCATTTGAATCCACTGGAAGGCTTAAGAAATCGAACAGGCCTGCCCGAAAAGATCCGACGATCCCGTAAATATCGGGACGCGGTGATAAAAGAGTGATCGCTGCTCTGGGGATGATGTGCCTTATCCGGCGGATATCATCGATGGTTTTCTGGCTCTGACGGTTTGACTGGAAGAAAACAGCATCCGCTTCTCTTTTTCCAAAGGCAAGGATATCCCCTACCTCCTGAATATAGGAGAAATGATATTCGACCTTGTTTTCCCGGAAGGATTTCTTAATCGCTTCGATGGAAAAGGAATCAAGACCGATGCAGATGATTTCGAGCTGTCCGTTTTTCTTTGTCATTACATATCAATATTTTTCTTGAGGGCATCGAGAGCTTCACCCTTATCGGTCTCGTCTTCGAGTACCGAAATCGCGCCTCTGAGAGTCTTAATGGCCTTCTCAAGCTTGTCTTCAAGTTCAAAGCGCGATTCTACAGTTCGTTTTTCCTGAGTCTGTATTGACTCCATATCAAATTCCATGGCGTCGATCTTACGCTTCAGCTCGAGAATTTTCAAATCCCGGTTACGAATCTGAGTCTCAGCATCTGACTTTAAGAGTTCAAGCTTGCCTTCGAGCTCACGCTCGCGTAGCTGAACCTTTTTCACATCAATGCGATTCTTCTGTGCGGATTTATCAAGCTCTTCGCGCAGGATCCGGTTTTTCTCCTCGAGAATCAGACGACGTTCTTCTTCCAGACGAACACGATCTTTCAGCTCAGAGATGTCTTCATTGAGTTTTTTACGGACAATGGAAAGCTCAATTTTCTTTTCATCGAGTTCGGCCCTCATCGTGAGAATCTGCCGGTT
>JAKFFP010000227.1:0-5395 GCA_036675045.1 Bacteriovoracales bacterium
CAGAAAGTTCCTTAATGCGTTTCCCTTGATCTTCACCGGAAAAGTTAAAACGCGAGATATAGGCGCGCGAGTTCACTTCTTTGTTTCCAAGCTTCAGAAGATCAAGACCGCCGGCAATTTCCTGCATGACAGTTTTCTCGCCGTCCATTTCCCGGGACTGATCGATGTAAGCAAGCTTCACTGTTTCGCCGACCTTGAAAGTCCCTGCGTCCGGCTCAAGTTGCTTGGTGATCATCTTAAAGAGTGTGGTCTTACCGGCACCGTTTGGTCCGATGATTCCGACGATTCCTCCCGGAGGAAGTTTAAACGTCAGGTGTTCATAAAGAACCTTATCGCCGAATGCTTTCGCAATATCGTTGGCCTCAATGACCACATTCCCCAGACGAGGTCCTGGTGGAATATACAGATCATTGGTTTCGTTGCGGGCCTCAGTTGTTGATTCATTCTGCATCTGCTCGTAGTTCTGAATACGCGCCTTGGATTTTGCCTGACGGGCCTTAGGCGACATGCGAATCCATTCGAGCTCTTCTTTCATTTTCTTCTGGCGCTTGGATTCAGTTTTCTCTTCCTGGGCTAAGCGATTTGATTTCTGTTCAAGCCATGAAGAGTAATTTCCTTCCCAGGGAATTCCGTGTCCGCGGTCAAGTTCGAGAATCCAACCGGCGACGTGATCGAGGAAGTAACGATCGTGGGTAATCGCGATGACAGTTCCCTTATAGGCCTGAAGGTGGCGCTCGAGCCAGAGAACAGTTTCTGCATCGAGATGGTTGGTAGGCTCATCCAGGAGAAGAACATCCGGTTCAGAAAGAAGAAGACGGCAAAGTGCAACCCGGCGTTTTTCACCACCCGAAAGAACCCCGCACAGCTGATCTGAAGGAGGACAGCGAAGAGCTTCCATCGCGAGTTCCAGACGTGAATCAAGATCCCAGAGATTCTGGTGATCCATCATTTCCTGAAGTTCTGCCTGTCTGGCCACCAGCTTATCCATTTCGGCATCGGACATTTCTTCGCCGAATTTGTTATTCACTTCTTCGTATTCTTTAACGACATTCACCTGCGCCTGAAGTCCTTCTTCCACCACCTGGCGAACGGTTTTATCCGGGTCGAGTTTCGGATCCTGCTCCAGATAGCCAAAAGTGATACCTTTGTTAGCTGTCACAGTACCGAGAAAGTCTTTATCCACTCCGGCAATGATTCTTAAGAGCGATGATTTACCGGAACCGTTCAGACCGAGAACCCCGATCTTGGCACCCAGATAAAATGAAAGAGAAATATCTTTGAGAACTTGTCTCTTAGGTGGATAGATTTTTCCCACCTTATGCATTCCAAAAATGATCTTCTTATCATCAACGACGGCCATGAGACTTCCTTTGAATTTTGAGAAGCCCTATTAAAGCAAATTTTCTACAGGAGGTCCATGAGATCGCCCAGAAGAAGGAAGATGAACATGAGGTAAGAAGGAAGAAGAAAGATCGATAAAATTCCTAGTTTTATCACCGTGAGTCGCTTTTCAAAGAGCTCAAAATGCCATTTTTCCTGGAAGCGAAGTTCTTCCATCAAGTTTTTTACATCGCTCTCATATGATCCGCCCAGTTTGAGGATCCTTTCACATGTGGCGCGCAGCTTTTCCACAATGTGAGTAAGGCTCTTTTGTTTGATCTCGGTGAGCTCCCTGACACCGGCGAGGTTCAACGTTTCCGAGCGCGCAAGCGGTACTTTCCCCAAGGAGTTCAGAACATAAAGCATCTTCCAGAGCTTTCCGATGTCTCCGAAATATTTTTTCCTGAGCCAGGCGAGGACGGTGGGAAGACAGACTAGACCCAGGCCCTGCCAGCCGGCAATCAGCAGGAGCTTGGAAAAAGGTAATTTTATTTCAGTGATTAAGAGCGAACCGATGATGAACATCCAGGTGAGGCAGACCATGAGTCCCATTTGAAGCCATGTCCCAAGATGCGCTTCCTTTAAGCGCTTTTCAAACTGCCGGTCGGAGAGAAGTCCCTCTCTTAAAAAAAGAAGCGAATCCTGGTAACTTCCCCCCATTTTCCGGGCGAGACTCAGGATCACTTCCACGACTTCGCCATAGAATTTATAGGCCGGCAGGGCACCAGGACTAGGGAGCCCCTGACGGTTACCCCAATGGAATTTCTTGAGCCAGTCTTCGAGTTCGGAAGCAGGGTCTTTTCGTTTAATCAAAGGGTTAATCGGAAGAGCTTGTGGCGACTCCACCCACCAGACCAAAAGACAAATTAAAATGAGATAAAACAGCATGGTAAACATGACCGGACTCTCCCACATTTATTGACGTGAAGGAAGGCCCTCCCCTATATTGGGATCAAATGATTTCAAATCAGAAAAACACCTCAGGCAGCGCCGGTTCACATGATGAATTTCTCAGTTCATTTGAGAAAAATCTCATTCATGAAACCGATTTCGCCAAGGTAGATATTCTGATGAAGCAACTTCAGTTCCTGGGATCGAACTTCGATCCTTTTGGTGCCGAGATTTCCGGTGAATGTCAGGCGATCATGGACAAGCTTGATCTCACTATGCATTTCCGGAATCCATATCTCGCTACCAATATCCTGCTTCGGCTTCTGGATAAGACTGAAGAGCGTTTGAACTCACTCAAGCAGTAAAACGAGATTGAACATGCAGCGAACTCCCGAGTGTCCGGTTCATCCGGTCTCATCCAAGCTTATCCGTCAGGGCCACCCGTGGATCACGGCCGATTCCTTTTCCAATCGTTTCCCGCGGAACTCGGAATTTATTGTGGCCCTCGATGAAAGACGCCGTCCTTTCGCCCTTCTTCTGCACGATCCGCAACATAAAAACATCAAGGCCCGTCTCTGGTCGCTGAAATATCCGTTTGACCGGGAAGTCTCCAACTTCACCGCCGCTGTTCAGGGACGAATTGATCTCGCGATAGAAAAACGCCAGCAGATGAAGGAACTCAAAGAGCGCGAGAACTTTTATCTGGTGTTCGGTGAAGCGGATCAGCTGCCCGGGCTTTTTGTGATTAAGCTCAATGACCGGATTCTCATCCAGTTTTATACCGCCTTCTGGACCAGGTACAAATCAATCATCCAGGCGGCGATTCAGGACGTGTATCACGAAATCAAGGACGAACAATTCTGGTTCCAGCTTCGGGGAGAAACGCGGGAGTTGCAGAAGCTCCCGGTGAATGCCGTCGACAGCGATCGCCGTGATGAATTTCATCTCTCTGAGTTTGGAAACCAGTACCTCATCCGCCTGGGTTCTTCGTATGATCATGGCCTCTACACCGACATGAGTGCTGTCCGCTTCACTCTGGGGAAACTCGTGAACAAGGATTCACGGGTCCTGAATCTTTATAGCTATACGGGTGCCTATTCATTGTGGGCGATGAAACTCGGGGCACAACAGGTGACGTCGGTGGACCTTTCTCCGAAATACATTGAATGGCTCCAGCAAAATATCGGCCTCAACCCTGAGCTTGATCACACCAGGCATGAAGCTCTCACCATGAGTGTTGAAGAAGCTCTCGGCAAACTGAAAAATGAATCGCGAGAGTACAATCTCATCATCTGCGATCCACCGTCTTCTTCCAATGACGGCGGGAAAGTGACTTCGGCGATCAAGGCCTACCGGGATCTTCTGCTTCAGATGGACACCGTTCTTGCGAAGAAGGGAGTCCTGGTTATATTTCTCAACACCCATCAGACCACCACTCATAAGTTTGAGCGCGTGATTCTCGATTATCTTAAAGAGCTGAATCTCAGATACAAGGTAAGTCTCAAGCTCGGTCTGGATCAGGACTGCCCGACCATGAAGGGTTTTCCTGAGGGAAGTTATCTCAAGGGCCTTGTCCTGGAAAAATTATGATCAAAGTTATGAATCTGCGGAAGACTTTTACCAGCCACCGGAAAGAACCGGGACTCATGGGATCGATGAAAGCTCTCGTGAAGCGCGAGCTCGTGGTAAAAGACGCTCTGAAATCAGTGAACCTTGAGATCCAGCAGGGTGAGATCGTGGGTCTTATCGGTGCCAATGGCGCCGGGAAAACCACACTTGTGAAAATCCTTTCCGGGATCGTTCATCCCACCAGTGGAGAAGCGACGGTTCTGGGTTTCAGGCCCTGGGAGCGCGACAATCGTTACCGGAAACAGATGTGTCTCATCATGGGTCAAAAAAATCAGGTGTGGTGGGATCTTCCTGCGCTCGACAGCTTTCTTCTCCTGAAAGAGATCTATCAGATTGAAGATGCCCGTTATAAGAAGAATCTCGCTTTTCTCGCTGAAACACTCATGGTGGAAAATCACCTGAAGACCCAGGTGAGAAAACTTTCCCTTGGTGAAAGGATGAAGATCGAGCTCATGGCCGCTCTTCTGCACGATCCAAAAGTGATCTTCCTCGATGAACCGACAATAGGCCTGGATATTTCTGCCCAGAAAGCGGTCCGGAATTTCATGAAGACCTACCAGCGAGAGAAAAAGCCCATCACCATCCTCACTTCTCATTACATGGAAGACATCAAGGAGCTTTGTCCGCGGATCGTGATCATCAAGGAAGGTGAATTCGTCTATGACGGTTCACTCAATGAAGTCCAAAAAATGCTCGGAGACGAAAAAGTACTGAGTGTGACGACGGAAGAAAAAATATTCAAGGTCCAGGTTCCGAGGAAAGACCTCGCAAAAAAAACACAGGAACTTTTCTCCGCCAACAATGTCCTCGATCTCAACATCCAGGACCCATCAATTGAAGACATCATTGAAAGCATCATGCGCTCGGGTGTAGGTCCGTCATGAACTGGTGGCCGCACGTGGTGTCACTGGAATTCCGGAAGATCCTCGTCTTCCGCATGGAATTCTGGGTAACTTTCCTGGGACAAGCGCTGGTTCAACTCGTGATCGCGCGCTCCCTGTGGTCAGCAGTCTTTGAAGAGCAGAAAGTGACAGAGATGAATGGCTTCACGCTCCCGATGCTGACACTTTATTATGTAATTGTTCCCATCGGTTCGCGTGTCCTTACCGGGGAAAATATCGGATTCCTTTCGCGGGAGATTTACGAAGGGACATTCACTCGCTATCTCCTTTATCCCCTCTCGTGGTTTCAGTACAAGACACTGACTTATTTTTCCTACAGTCTCTTCTACTCGCTTCAGCTCATTGTATTCTTTCTGGGATACAAGCTTTTTTTGGGCGGCGGTATCACTGCCGGAGAACTCGGTAATCTTTTTCTCGGCGTGGGACTCTTTCTCCTTTCAAGCCTCATGTATCTTCTAATGTCGGTGGCAGTGGAGCTCCTGGCACTTTGGGCAGATAATATCTGGTCTCTCATGGTGATGCTCAGATTCTTCAGTAACTTCCTCGGTGGAGCGCTGATCCCTCTCGCCTTCTTCCCGGAAAAAGCGCAGGTA
>JAKFFP010000376.1:0-5361 GCA_036675045.1 Bacteriovoracales bacterium
GCGGAAAGCAAATGAGATTATCAATGCCCATGCAAAGATCGATCCTTTCTTCCATTCCCGGAATTTCTTTTTTTCCATCAGCGCGAGAATGCCGGCAATGGTGAAATATCCGATGGCCTCATACACCTGCGCCGGATGGCGGGGGAAAGGATCTACCCGTTGAAAGATGACCGCCCAGGGAAGATCGGTGGGGCGGCCGACGATTTCTGAATTAAAAAGATTCCCCACACGGATAAGACCGCCCACAAAAAGGCAGGGACCCACGATAAGGTCCATCACCCAGAAATATTTCAACTCGGGATTCTTTCTCATGAAAATCCAGACAGCAATGATAACTCCGAGGTAGCCGCCGTGACTGGCGAGTCCGCCTTCCCAGATTTTGATGATGTCGAGGGGATGAGAAAGATAATATTGCGGCTCATAGAACAGGCAATGCACCAGACGGGAACCGATAAGCATTCCCACGATGATATGTGTGGTGAGAGAAGAAACGAGTTCCGGATCCCGCCCGTATTTAGCGAAAAGTTTTTTTACGTACTCCACCATCAGGAGAAAACCGATGATAAACATCAGGCTGTAATAGCGAAGAGAAAAAGGGCCGATACTCAGAAGTTCAGGGTCAACATTCCAGGTCATGCAAACTCCATATGGATAGTAAGTAAATTCTCTAACAGATGCTCCGTTCCGTCATGCACTCTTTCGCATCAGGATGAATGACAGCGTCGGGTGCGGAGTATCCGGACAAAATGCCCACGACGTCGGAACTCACTCCCGAAATGGGACAAATATTCTCGGTAAGATCACTTAAACGATGGCAAGTTTCTGGCACTGACTCCACCGGAAATAATGCGCTAAAGTCGCGGGAGTCTTATGAAAATCCGGAGCATACGCACCTTTACAGGTCCTAATGTCTTTCATCACAAGCCAATTCTTCTCATGACTCTTGAGCTTCAGGAGCTCACGGAAAAGGCCAGTACTGACTTCCCGGGCTTCACTGAACGCTTGCAGGAAATTCTTCCCGGGATTTTGGAGCATCATTGCTCGCCCGGACATGCGGGAGGATTCATTGAAAGACTACAGCGAGGAACATACTTCGGTCACATTACCGAGCACGTTGCCCTCGAGCTTTCCGATCTCTGTGGTATTGGAGTCGGATATGGAAAGACAGTTTACGGGGGAAGTGAAGGTGTTTACCAGGTAGCGGTAAGATATAAATGCGAATACGCCATGACTTATCTTCTGAAGTCGGCTGTGAAGCTGGTCGATGCAGCTGTTACGGGAAATGAATTTCCCGTCGGGGAGGTCATCGCCGAAACAAAGAAAATTATTTCACGGCATGCTCTGGGACCCAGCACTCTTTCGCTCATCAATGCTGCGGAAGCAAGAGGCATTCCCTGGACTAGGTTAAACGATGAGAGCCTGATCCAGCTCGGTTACGGGAAACACCGGAAACTAATTGAGGCCACGACGACTGGTGAAACATCAGACATTTCTGTCCGGATTGCACAGGATAAAGACTATGCAAAAAAAATCCTCGAACAGGCTTCCCTCCCGGTCCCGAAAGGAATTGTCGTAAATTCAGAGGAAGATGCGGTCATCGCCTTTCATGAGCTCGGCATGACGGTCGCGATGAAGCCCCATAATGGGAATCATGGAAATGGTGTCTGTCTCAGCATTTCTTCCGAGGAAGAAGTGCGTGGGGCTTACCGGGTTGCCAGTAAATACTCGCCCGCTGTCATCGTCGAAGAATTTTTCAAGGGCCAGGATTACAGAGTCCTGGTGGTCGGGGGCAAGATGGCGGCGGCCGCTCATCGCATCCCGGCCCATGTCATTGGTGACGGCAAATCCCGGATCCGGGAGCTGATTGAGAAAGAAAATACTAATCCTCTGAGAGGAGAAGGTCATGAAAAGGCGATGACACTCATTCAGGTCGATGAAACGACGAAGGCATTTCTGGAAAAGAATAATTATCAGCTCGAGACAATTCCCTCTCAGGGAACCGTTGTTCACCTTAAGGAGACTGCGAATCTTTCGACTGGTGGTTCAGCCGAAGATATGACTGACGAAATCCATCCTGACAACCGCGAAATGTGTGAAAGGGCCGCCAGGATTATCGGCCTTGATGTTTGCGGAATAGATCTCATCCTGGATGACATAAAAAAATCCTGGATGGATCAAAGAGGCGGGATCATCGAAGTCAATGCGGGCCCCGGGATCAGGATGCATCTTTATCCTTCACTGGGAAAAGCCAGAGACGTCGGAAGAATCATCATTGATCACTTGTATCCGCCGAACAGGCCCTCACGCGTGCCGATCATCTCAATCACCGGCACGAATGGAAAGACGACGGTCTCACGGCTCATCCGGCACATCATTGCGGGCCTTGATCTGGTGGTGGGAAATACCACTACCGACGGAATCTATATTGATGGGAAGCAGGTCGCGCGTGGTGATACGACTGGACCAGCCTCGGCCAAAGTTGTCCTGAATGATCCGGGTGTGGATGTGGCGGTCCTGGAAACCGCCCGTGGCGGAATTATGAAGCGCGGGCTGGGTTACGACTGGAGTGACATCGGAATAATCACAAACATTCAGGCCGATCACATCGGACAGGACGGAATTGAATCGATTGATGATATTGTCAGGGTGAAAAGCCTCGTAGCTGAGAGAGTGCGCTCGGGTGGACACATCATACTCAATGCAGACTCCGGGCCACTCCGGAAATATATTTCCGGGCGGGACCTGACAACTCAGGGAAGAAAACTCGTTCTTTTTTCCCGCGAGAAAAATTCCGAGCTTATAACAGAGCACGTGGAAAAAGGCGGTCGGGCCTATGTCCATCATGATGGGGCGATCTATGAATTACATGGCCACCGAGAAACTTTCATCATCAACGCCAAAGATATTCCCCTGACGATCGGAGGGACCGCAGGTTTTCAGATTGAAAACGTTCTTGCGGCGTTTGCAGCTTGTGACGTGATGGAAGTTCCCCTTAGAGAATGCCTGGATGGCCTTCGCTCGTTTCATAATGCTTCCAACACCGGTCGCACGAATCTTTATCAGGTGGGCGGGGGATTTGTGCTGGTGGATTACGGACACAATCCGGAAGCCATCCGTTCCGTCGGCGACATGCTGGAGAACTGGCTTATCGCAGGTTCAACTTTAGTGCTGGGAGTTCCGGGTGACAGGTCGGATGCGATGATCGGACTCTCAGGTCTTGCCGCTGCTGAGAAGTTCAAAAAAATTATTATCCGTGAAGATGAAGACCTGCGTGACCGGAAAGCTGGCGAAGTGCCTGAAATTCTCATGGGGATTATCCGGGGAGCCGCGCCGGATATCGATGTCAAAGTCATTACCGACTCAAGAATGGCGCTGGAGAAAGCGATCTCAGATATGCGGGAAGATGAGCTGGTGGTCTATCTCTACGAAGACCTGGAAATGGTCCAGGAAGTTATCCGTAGTCATGACGGCAAGCTCATTCATGATTACACGAGATTCATTCCGATCAGGAATGATGGCTTGACTGAGGTTCAGGCATGGCAGTAGCCACGATTATCCGAAATGGTGAGATCTATGGGCCGTCTTTCATGGGAAGTGGAGATATCCTCTGTATCGGAGGAAAAATAATTAAAGTCGGCAAGGTGAATGAAAAGAGCCTCCAGGACTACGATATGGATATCAGCGTGGTTGATAGCTCGGAATGCTACGTCTTTCCGGGACTGATCGATCCGCATCAGCACATTATCGGCGGATCCGGCGAAAAGGGTTTTGCGTCGAGATCATTTCCCATCACTCTCCCGGAAATCGTCCTGGGTGGAATCACGACTGTTGTCGGCTGCATCGGCACCGATGTTTATTTCCGGAATATGCCGGCCCTTCTCGCCCAGGCAAAAGAATTTAATGAAGAAGGTCTTTCCTGTTTTATCTATTCCGGTGGCTATGCAGTGCCACCGGCGACACTCACGGGGAACCTCAGAAATGACATGCTCCTGGTAAATGAAGTGATCGGCGCAGGTGAAACTGCGGTCAGCGATAATCGCTCTTCCCAGCCAACCATTTCTGAGCTCGCCAGAATTGTGGCCGATTGTTACGTCGGGGGAATGATGACAGGGAAATGTGGAGTTACTCATTTCCACATGGGTGACGGAGACCGGGGGCTCGATCCCCTTCATGAAATGTGGAAAGTGAATGATTTAAAAAAGGAATCTCTCTACCCTACCCATGTTAACCGGAATGAAAAGCTCCTTAAGCAGGCAGCTGATTTTACACGACAGGGATTTTTTTGCGATCTGGATACAACGGATGAAAAGCTCCCGGAAGAATTAAAAAAGTTCGTCGATTGGGGCGGTGATCTCAATCAGATCACTGTTTCAAGTGATGCCTCACATTCCTCCCCGGCAACACTCTGGCATGAACTCGTGAAAGTTCACCAGGAACTCAAATGGCCGTGGGAAAAAATCCTTCCGTTAGTCACCACTAATACAGCGAAGATCCTGAAGTTTCATCAGAAAGGAGAGCTGGCAGCTGACAAGGATGCTGACATCATTGTCGTGGATAAAAAAACATTGAAGATCAAGCATGTCGTGGCACTTGGGAAAATTTTTGTGCGCGATTATAAATTCATTCCCAGGCTTAAATGCATGGCGGATTCAAACAGGAAGATAGAAATCCATGGGGAAAAAGAAAAGCGGTAAGCTCATCATTATTGGTGGGCGCGAAGACCGCGAGAAAGAAATGGAAATTCTGAAAGTCGTCGCCACACACGTGGGTGAAGGCAGGCTTTGCATTGTCTCGGTTGCCAGCACCGTAGGTGATGAACTCTGGATTGAATACTCACGGATCTTTAAGCATTTGGGAGTTAAAAAGCTATCTCATCTCGACGTCGTGAACAGAACCGAGAGTGTTGATCAGAAAGCGCTTAAGGCGGTGAAAGACGCAGACGCGGTTTTCTTTACCGGTGGTGACCAGCTCAAGATCACCAGTGAGCTCGGAGGCACACTCATCGCCGACCGGATCATGGAGATTTTCGAAAACGGTGGTGTGGTCGCGGGAACTTCGGCGGGTGCGGCGATCATGGGAGAGATAATGCTTTGTTCAGGTGAAGCGACCATCTCCTTCAGGATCGGCTCAAGTCTTAACATGGCAGCGGGAATGGGATTTGCGAAGAAACTACTCATTGATCAGCACTTTGCCGAACGCGGACGAATCGGAAGACTTCTGGCGGCCGTCGCCCATAACCCGCGCTATCTGGGTGTGGGGATTGATGAAGACACTGCCATTGTGCTCGATGAAAACATGTGCTTCCGGGTGATCGGAAGCGGAGCGGTCTATATTATCGATGCGCACGAATCCAGTGGCCTC
>JAKFFP010000162.1:0-27769 GCA_036675045.1 Bacteriovoracales bacterium
CTATCTTAATATCTGTTTCCAGGTAAAACCTCTCCGGACACGAGCGAATGTGAATTCTTTCACCCTCAAAATCAGGAAAGAACTCCTCGCTTCGGGGAAGGCGATGGTGAATTACGCCGAGCGTGCAGATGGAACGATCTTCTTCCGGCTCGTTTTCCCCAATCATCTCACTCAAAAGTCACATGTCAGCGAGCTTTTGAAGATCATTCAGGAACTCGCGGATCTTACGGAAATGAATTCTGGTTTGCCGGAACCATTGCATTAGGTCTTTCCCTCACTCTATAATTGAAAGGTAATCAACATGGAGTTCGCATGCCTCTTCATCCCGCAATCGTTCATCTTCCATTGGCGCTGACATTTATTCTTCCTCTTCTCGTTTTGGTTTTTGCCTGGGCAATCAAGACGGGAAAAATGAACAAGGAAATGTGGCTTGTGATTATCGGACTCCAGGTGCTGGTGACGGTGTCGGGATATATTTCGCTCGAAACAGGTGAAACCGATGAAGAAAAAGTTTCTGCCATCGTCGGAAAGGATGTTATTCACCAGCATGAAGAATCGGCCGAGATCTTCGTCGGTACAACGGTCATCGCCCTGGCCTCAGGAATAGTTGTTTGGTTCCTCCAGCCCGGGTTTCAGGACAAAGGTCGTTTCGCTGTTGTTTTACTCTCACTCCTGCCGGTGTTTTTCGCTTTCCGGACCGGGCAACTCGGAGGAAACATCGTGTATCATTTCGGCGGAGGCAGCGCCCACGCTGACGTCCGTGAAGTCTTCCGGCCGGAACCCATGCCCCTTAGTCCTGAAGAGTCAGAAAATGAAAGTCTTAAGCTGGATGAGAATGACTATGGTACTGAGACGGTGATCGAAGATGAGGCCCGCTCGGAGGAATAATTACTTCCGGAAAATAAAGAACACCGCACCCACCAGGCATAGGGAAGCGTAGAAGAAATTCCGGTTCAGGGGTTCTTTCATGAACCACACCGCAAAGACACTGAACACCACCATCGTGATCACTTCCTGGATGATTTTCAGCTGCGCCAGCGAGAAATGTTGGAAGCCGATGCGATTGGCAGGAACCTGAAAGCAGTATTCAAAAAACGCCACTCCCCAGCTCGCCATGATCGCAATCCACAGGGGCTTACTGCCGAGAGTTTTCAGATGCCCGTACCAGGCATAGGTCATAAAGATATTCGACAGGAGAAGAAGCCCGATTGTCTTAAGCATATTACTTCAGAAGCTCATCTACGTTGGCGTTGAATTCTTTCTTCCAGTTTTCGAAATGCTTTCCGGTTGATGGTCCGGTGAATCCGGCATGAACTTTTACCACTTCGTGCTTTTTATTCAGAAAAACCGTCGTCGGAAAAGAAATGAAATTCTTAAGGCCCGGTATCTTATCCTTGGGCTTATCCTGCGAGGTAGAACCGGCCAGAAGAACGGTATAGGGAATGTTTTTTTTCTTCACGACTTTCGTCAGCTGCATTCTCGCTTCTGCTTCAGAAAGGCTTCTCTCGAAAGCCAGTGCGATGATTTCAATCCCGCGTTTTTTATTCTCGTTATACCAGGGAATAAGGTAATTGGTTTCATCCACGCAATTCGGACACCAGGTTCCGTAGAAATTTACGATGACCGGCTTATCCTTGAATTGAGGATCCGAAAGACTGACCTTCTGGCCATCGATGTTCTGGAAAGTGAATGAAATTTTATCCAGCTGGGTTTGCTTGTACGGATCGGGGAGTGCGGCCTTTTTATCTTTCATGCCGGTCACTTTCGTGAGCCAGTTTGCCATGATCGAGGCTTCCATGTATCCCTTGTTGATTCTTCCTTTGAAAGTGTAATTGTAAACGCCATCAAAGCTCGCCGCTTCGAAGAGCTCGCCATTCACATAACCCTGAAAATAGCGGTAGTCTCCGGTGGTACTCATGATCGTTCCGTTGAGCTTACTTCCTTTCTGCTCCAGGATTACCACTCCCTGAGATTCTGTTCCGTCCTCTTCTTTCAAGGTCACGGCCCATTCGCCGCTGAAATTGGCGGCTGGATCCAGCCATTTTCCGCTATAAAGTTCCTTGTCACCCTTCTTTCCGTCAACCGGAGTCCGGACTTCAGGATTTTTGTTGTAACGGACAAAATCGCCTTTCATGGTTTTTGAATTGAGGATCTCGAGCTCAAGGCCATTTTCATAGTCCTGAAGCGGGATCTTGATCTTGTCCTTTTTTAGTTCAATATCATCGAGTGCAATCTTCTCTTTTCCGTTTCTCAAAACTCCCGTGAGCTTCTTTCCCTTCCATTTGAATTCAATGACAAAGGGAATCACGGAATAGGTCGCTTTCATCTCAAAGCGCCAGAATCCCTCCTGAATGGGCCGTTTAGCCGCCATTGAGGAAAAACTGACAGCGAGAAGTACAATAGCGATGAAAATCTTGATCATGTGCTTTTACCCGTTGAAGGAATTTTGCTAGTATCTTCATTCAAGAATATTCTTTTGTCACCCACGTGGTGGCCACACGCATAGGAAAGCATGAAGCAGTTCATCATTGGCCAACGCTGGATATCGGAATCGGAACCTGAGCTTGGCCTCGGGGTCATCATTGAAGTTGAAGCTAAGACCATCACTTGTTATTTTCCGGCCGCTAAGGTTGATCGCCGCTACGGGGCCCAGACAGCACCTCTTAGAAGAATTCGTTTTGTCGAAGGGGATGAAGTCAAAGGTTCAGGTGGTGAAACCTTTATTGTGGAATCCACTTCGGAAGAAAAAGGAATCGTCACCTATCACGGCGAAGGGAAGTCACTTCCGGAATCGCAGCTCGCGGATACGCTGACGTTTTCCAAGCCAGAAGAAAGGCTTTTTGCCGGGAATATCGACTCAAACGAACTTTTTAAACTTCGTTACGATGTCTTACTCAATCAGCGGAAACTTTTTATCAGTCCCATCCGGGGATTCACAGGCCCGCGACTTTCTGTCATTCCTCACCAGATGTATGTGGCGAGTGAAATCACAAAGCGCTCCCGCCCCCGCGTACTTCTTGCCGATGAAGTGGGCCTTGGGAAAACTATTGAAGCAGGACTCATTCTTCACCACCTGATTCTCACCGGCCGTGTTGAACGGGCCCTCATCCTCGTTCCTGATTCCCTGGTGTATCAGTGGTTCGTGGAAATGCTGAGAAAGTTCCAGATGACTTTCACCACCATCAATCACGACTCAAAACTCGAAAAGGGCGATCGTCCTTTTGAAGATGGTCAGCTCTTTGTCGCCTCCATCAAGTATCTCATGCGCGAAGACTGGCTCATGGACCAGGTCATGGAATCCAAGTGGGATCTCCTCGTGGTTGATGAGGCCCATCAGCTCAAGTGGTCTCCGGAAAATTCTTCCATGGAATATGATTTTGTTTCCGTCCTCGCCAAGGATACCCCGGGCGTTCTTCTTCTTTCCGGAACGCCGGAGATCCTGGGGCTCGCTGGTCACTACGCAAGACTTCATCTCCTTGACCCGAATCGCTTTCATGACTTTAACCAGTTTATCGAAGAGACCATGGGCTACAAGCCCGTGACTGATCTCGCGAACAAGCTCATCTCGAATAAGCCGGTCACCGCCGCTGAGAAAAAAACTCTCAAGGACAAGCTGGGCATTGATCTCGATTCCGTGGAAAGAGAGAAAGCATTGCAGATGCTGGTTGACCGACACGGCACGGGCCGCGTTTATGTGCGGAATACCCGGAAGACCATGGCGAGCTATAGCGAATTTTTCCCGAAGCGCGTTTTTCATTCGTATCCGCTTGCTGTCGGAAAAACCAAGAATGTGGAAAAGAAAATTCTCGAGCTGAAGGCAGAGTGGCTGGCGGGATTCGCGGAAAAGTATAAGAGCGATAAAATCCTCCTCATCTGCCACGATAAGGACATGGTGCTCGATCTTGAGAAGGCCCTGAAAGACAAGACGACGGTAAAGTCGGCGGTCTTCCATTCGGGAATGAATCTCATGAACCGCGATCGTCAGGCGGCGTACTTTGCTGATCCTGAAGGGGCCGAGATTCTTCTTTCAACCGAGATCGGTTCAGAGGGAAGAAACTTTGAATTCGCGAAACACCTTATACTTTTTGATCTTCCGAAGCTTCCCGATCTCCTCGAGCAGCGAATTGGGCGACTTGATCGCATCGGCCAGAAAAACGACATTCAGATTCATGTCCCATACATCGAGAAGTCTTCCGAAGAATTACTTCTCCGCTGGTACCATGAGGGCTTCGACGCCTTCGTCTCGTCCCCACGAGGTGCCACCGAAATGTACGTCACCGTCAGAGATGAGCTCATGGCCTTGCTCGCAAAGACGGATGAAGGAGAGTTTCCGGAAAAAGATTTCCAGAAATTCCTGAAGCACACCCAGGCCGTGCACCAGGAAATTGAGACGAAGCTCGAAGAAGGGCAGGATCAGCTCGTGGAACTTAACTCTTTCAATCACACGAAGGCGATGGAGTTCGTCAAAGAACTCAAGGCCGTGGATGACTCCCATGAGCTTCGTGACTTCATGGTGAACCTGTGGGCGCAATTGGGTGTTGATACCGAAGACATGAACGATCCCTGGACCTTTCTCATCCGCCCGGGCGACAACATGTATCTTCCGCATTTCCCGGGTCTTGATAATGAAGGCATGACGGTCACTTTCAAGCGCGAGAACGCCCTTAAGTTCGACGACATGACCTTTCTCACCTGGGATCATCCGATGGTGGTGGGAATCATGGACTTCATCTCAAGTAAGGAAATGGGAAACTGCACGATCTCTTCCTGGAAAACTCCATCGAAGGAAGCTTTCCTGTTTGAGGGATATTATCTTCTTTCGGCCGTCGCCGAGAAAAAACTCCAGCTTCAAAAATGGTTTCCTCCGACCCCGCTCAGAGTTCTCCTGAGTGCGAAGATGGAAGATCTCACCCAGAAGATGCCGAAGAAATTCATCGACGAGGGCACAGAAACTCTGACCCAGGAAAAGCGCGCGGGCCTTAAGGAACTTCCCAAGGATTTCTTAAAGGAATGCATCAAACGCGGAAAAGAACTCTGTATCGCCCGCGCCAAGCAGTACAAGGAGAAGTTCCGCGACGATATGGTCAAAGCGATGGATGCTGAGATTGAGCGCCTGGAATCCCTTCGCAAGGTGAACCCGACCGTATCTGAGACCGAGATCATTCTCATGAAATACAATAAGAACAATATGCTGAAGGCGATGGAGAAAGATGAGCTCTCTCTTGATTCCCTTCGGATTATCATTAATTAGGAATTCTATGAAAGAGCTTAACGATGATTCAATCTTTACCGTCATTGATACCGAGCCGATGGTGTTCATCGATTTCTACGCCAGCTGGTGTGGCTCATGCCGGATCGCCGCTCCGATGTTTGAGAAAGTATCGGCGGAAGAGGGTGTCATGATCTACAAGATCGATGTTGAAAAGAACCCAAAGATTAAAGAGATGCTCGACCTCCCAGGCCTTCCTTCAGTCGGCTGTTTTAAGAACGGTGAGCCTAAAGATCTCGTGAACGTCACAAAGGAAGATGCCTTCCGTGAATTCGTGAAAAAGATGAAGGCCTGATCATGGACGTGAAAAACATGAAGCTCCTCGCAGAGAAATACTCGTTTGATGAGCTTCAGAAATTTGCTGATGATTTCGAGCACAGTGGTGTCGCACCGGTTAAGACTTCCGAAGACGCGGGCGATCAGATGAGTGATTACCTCATGGCCGCAGAGATCCGTTTCCTGATGGATAAGGAGAATCTCAGTCTGCAGGAAGCGCTAAGAGAGTTCTCTAAACGCGTCCGCGGAGTACTCACTTAATGGACATTAAAATCAGACCAGGTCTTCTCTTCGATATCAACACGATCTCTGACTATCAGGTGAAGATGGCCTGGGAAACAGAGCAACTGAAGCTTGATCCTCCAACAGTTGAGCTTGGTGTGGCAGCAGTTTTCGACGATCCCTCCAAGGGCAAATACTGGCTGGCGGAAGTAAATGGAGAAGTGGTGGGATGCCTTCTCACCGTTCCGGAGTGGAGTGACTGGAGAAACGGTACGGTTCTCTGGATCCATTCAGTCTATGTAAGACCGGAATTCAGAAAACATGGAGTCTTCCGTAAACTCTATTCCCACCTTCGCACCATGGTCGAAGGTTCGAAGGATCTGCGGGGCCTGAGGCTCTATGTGGAGAAGGCCAATCACACCGCACAGAAGGTTTACGAGTCGCTGGAGATGTCTGGCGAGCACTATCATCTGTATGAATGGCTGAAATAGCACAAATAAAAAAAGCCCCTCTTGCGAGGGGCTTTTTTTATTTGAGAGAGTTAACCTGAGAGAGGATGCGAACGGTGGTGGGTGTGTGTGACTGGCCTTAGAGGAACAAGGAGCTGGTTAAGCTTCAGATTCCTGGGATAGTTTGTGAACTTTTGTGGAGTTCATCACCCTCTTCTCAAGGATCCTTAAAGCAGGAACCGTGCCAAGCTCCTTGCCCCTATAAGTATCTGAAATGCCGGAGCGAAACCGGCGGGATTGATATCAAAATGGCCTCGTGGTTCGGATTGACTCCACGAGGCCGGTGTCAGCAAAACTGAGCTTGAACTTTTTTCAGGTTAGTCCTGAACAAAGAAAAATCTTTGAAGCGTGCTTCGATCTTCAATCAAGGTAGAACGAATTCTCAATTTCCCTGATGAAAGAGAAGTGCTATCACGGACAATTCTCCCGTTTACGCTATAACGATAACTAAGATTACTATCAGAAGTATCAACGCTTCTTGCTCTCACGCCATCAATTGTCAGACAGCCATTCACGAGAGCAAACCTTTGTGAGTCAGTCTCACGAAACGTCGGATCATCAACATCGGAGTAATCCCAATTCACATCCCATGAATTCTCAGAACTTTGACTGAAGTTAAATGTGCCCTGGATATTTCTGGTTTCCTCAGAATCTGGTGGATCGAATCTGAAGTCTGTTCCTGTTCCGGTAAATGTCCGCAGATCTGAAAGTCTGTTGAGGAAGGTCCGGATGTTTTCGCGTTGTCTGCTGCTGAGGCACGAAGTTCTGGTCCCCGTTGTACCTGACGTTCCAGATGATCCCGTCGTTTCCTCACCTTCAGGCCCACCGTTAGTTCCAGTCGTCGCTGGTGGTGAATCATCATTATCGTCATCATCGCTTCCGCAGGCGATAAGGGTGCAAGCGAGTAGTAACATTAATAAGAAATTTTTCTTCTGATTTTTCTTCATCCATTCCTCCTTGAATCAACAAATACAGAGAGCATTTGATCTGATGAAAGGGAATTCGTATTCTCCGATTGCGCTGAAGAAAATATTTGAATGAATTTCTCGTGAAACGGATCTGTCTCACATCACTTGAGATTTCGTAGATGACTGAGGTGAAAGATTAGAGTGCCCTACAAAGCGATTAATAAGAATGTGGCCGTTAACAATGAAGGGATATGCTTGCGCTCAAAAGAGGATTTCTTTGGAAAAAAAAAAGCCCCTCGTGAGAGGGGCTTTTTTTAAGTTTTTAACCTTGCAGGGGAAAGAACATTGATCTTGTGTGGAGGGCCAATTTTTGTGGGACGACTCTGGTGGTTGGCCAGGTCATCCGGGGATATTTTCTGAACTTTTTTATGGAGTTCATCCCCCCTGCTTGGGGTCTTATAAAGCAACCCCCATGCCAATCGCCGGTACCTACATAACGTTCCAAAATCGTATGCTTACTCAGCAGGCCAAAATAAAAACTTCATTAGTCAGATTGCCCCAATGCTTGGGACAAAAGTGTCAGAATGGAATTGTAAGAAACTGTAAGGGGTTTAAGATCATTATCTTAACGTAGATCAATAGATGTAAGAATATGTCAGACGTGTCGAGAATGAATTTAGAAATGGGAATTTATGCCCTTAATAATTTAAGAGAAAACTAAATGTTTACTGAAAGCTCAAAAAAACTTTTTCCTCTTCTTTCTGCTCCAGGTTTTCGATTTGCGCTTCGGGCTTGATGCTCACTTCACGATCTTTTTTTCGCATATCTCTGACGAGACTTCCTATTTCAATCCGACTACCACGTGTCAGCTGCACAGAAGTCGAAAGACTGAGAGTCTTCTGGTCAGGAGGCGGTGTCGTTACCACCACAACTGACCCCGGAGGAAGATATGGCGGAACTACCGGCTTGGGGTCTCTTCTTGCCGTGATGGTGATTTCATAAAGATCCCGATTGATGTACCGGCAATTGCCCTCGATTGCATCCTGGTCCACTGAGAAAGAAAACTTATCGATGGTTTGGATCTGCATCACGTCTTTGGATGATTCCGTTTGCTGGCCTTCTGAAGCTCCGGGAAGGTTTGTAATCACGACATTCGTATTCTGTTTTTTTCTCTCTCTGACCTTTTCGACCTGAAGAGAGCAGAGTTCGTGTTTTTTTTCCGCGCTGGAGTAGGAAACACTCATTTCCGGATCCAGATTGGCAGTGTAATTCTGAATGAGCTCCCGACGGTGAGGACGCATCTGGACAGTGATGCAATTCTTTTCGCTTTCGAGCTTATCTGAGGAAACAAGAATACTGTTCAATTTCTTTTCGACTCTTATCCGGGAAGCCTCTGAAGAGAAGCAATACGTTTCAATGGATTTTTCATCATCCGCGGCAAAGGCCAATGATATGATTATGATGGGCAAAAACAGCATGTCTCATTATAATCCAGATATGCAGAAAGAGCTCTCCTATGTGACACCTGAAGGTTTTACCGTATTTACCAGTCAATTCCTGAAGAATCGGGGGACCTGCTGTAAGTCGGCGTGTCTTCATTGCCCGTTCGGATACACACTTAAGAAGCTCGGAATTCAGTTCCGGGAAGCAGTTTCCGGCGACGAGGAAAAAATCGAAAAGATTATTCAGGAATCAGGATCTCCGAACGTGGAGTGGAAGGCCTTTATGCCTTCCAACGTCCAGTTCATTGAGATTAAGGGGACTCTCTGCGGAGTCATGATGAAAAATCATATTGTCGTTAAGCACGTTTTTTTACTTCCGCACTTTCAGAATCAGGGGCTCGATAAAGACATCATCGAGTCTTATTTCTTTATTTAAATCGCGCCGACTAACGTAAAAAAGACGAACGATCCGAATAACATCATAAAAGATCTGCATAACCAAAGATCACTTTCTGAAACCATAAAACCTCCCGTGGTGTGTGTATATCTGTGTGCTTTGTCTACTCGTCTCATTCGCGACAGAGAACCAAGCTGTGTGTTTTAGTGCAGGAAATATTTGTCAAAGATATCGAGATTGCCGTCGACGGCGGAGAGGACTTCCAGGAAATCCCAGGCCATTTCCGAGGCGAGTTTTTCATCGATTCCATAACGGTTCACCAGCTCGAGCTGGATCCTGGCAAAGACTTCAGTTTCATTTACTTCTGATAGTGATGTGTGAAACAGGGCGCGTGCGTGCATCTAAGTCCTCCTTGACCATTGTGCAAAGTATCTGTGTGTGTGAGAGAGAAAAAAACTTAGTAAGTTCTGATGAGTCCTACCAGAAGGCCCCTGATTTCGCATTCCTTGTCTTTGACAATAATAGGTTTCATTGTCTTGTTAGCAGGATGAAGCTCGATCTGTTTAGAGCGCTTGAAGTATCTTTTGAGAGTGGTTTCGTTATCGACGACAGCAACGACGATCTGGCCGTTCTGGGCATCATTAACGTGCTTGATGATAGCGATATCGCCGGAAAGAATGCCTTCCTCAATCATGGATTCACCTTTCACCTTAAGTGCATAGTGAGTTCCGCGACCGAGCATATGAACAGGAACAGAAATAGTGTCGGTGTTTTCAATCGCCTCAATCGGAGTTCCGGCAGCGATATTTCCCAGCAGAGGGATTTCCTCAGCGTTCTGCTGAACAGCTGCCGGCGCGAGACCGCGAACGGAGTGTGAATCGTTATTGAGATATCCGCCTGTGGTGAGGTACTTGATATAATCCTGAACTGAGCCCAGAGACTTAAATCCGAAAAAAGCCTGGATTTCTTTTTGTGTCGGTGAGTAACCGTTTTCACGAACGTACTCTGTGATGAAATCGAGAACTTCTTTCTGTTTTTTTGTGAGTGCCATCATCGTCTCCGTAAAATTTCCGTACCTGAAATCAGGATAACCGTAAACTTTCCGTAGTTCAACGGAAATTTTCATTCACCTTACGATTTTTTATAGGGGCATAGAAGGGGCGGGCAAGTTATGGAAATGCCCGGCATGGCGCCGGGCCCTGGGAATTAATTTTGTTCTGAAGCGATTGATCTGGACTGAATTTCGGCTTCATTTCCGATCGAAGACACTAAATTATGAATGCTCTTACTGATGCTTGAGAAGACCTGAGGAACTGAGAGTTCCTTGTTGAGCACCCAATGAGTTGTTGTTCCTTTATAGATATAACGAAGTTCTGTTTTACCCGGAGCGATCTCAGTCAGCGTGTAACGGATTTTAGAAGTCTCAAAGGGGGATTCTTTCTTGAATTTCACTGATACGTAATTTCTGGCCTCATCGTTTGAGAGCATTTCTTCTTCGATGACGATGGTTTTCTGCCTGAGGACATTCACGCTTTCTTTGATTTTCACGAGTTCATAGAACCCGCTTTCGCCACGGTTATAAACTTTTCTGGCGACGACAAAGCGTTCAGTTTCATTTTCTTCTTTCTGCCAGGTGCCCTGACGAAGACCTTTTACCACCAGAGTCTCAATGAGATTCTCACTGTGGTAACGGCAATCATAATCAGAAGAAGTGAGCTCACGCTTTTTTCTGTAAGCGTTGTTACACTTGTCGGAGAAATTCACGATGCTTTCTTTCACGACCGAAAGCGGGTAGTTCAGCACTTTTGTTGTCGTTGCGTGGTAGCTCCTCACGCCGTCCTGCTTTCCTGAAGCGAGGCTGACATCTTTGTGCCTTTCTTTGCGATCGTATTTGACCCGCGCCGAAGTATCGAAAGAAATCATCGTCGCGAGGATCATGAGAGTTTTGAAAAAAAGCATGCCATTCCTTTTTGAGATTCATCTCGTGGGAATATCATAACGTGGAATGGAATCAGGGGATGCGGGGAAAATTCTTCAGGGGAAAAAAGGGGCCCGATGGACCCCTTTTATTAAGATATTTCTTATGGACGAATATTCGGGAAGCGACACCAGAGCATAGTGAAAGGAATGTTCATATCCGTTGAAGAGAAAGTTCCACGATAAGTTCTCGCCCACTGTGGTCTGACATCCGGCCAGAAATCCACTTCCAGCTGAAAACCGCCGCCTTCGTAGCGAACTCTATTACCGAAAGCTCCCCGGGACATGACTGTGAAATTTCTCACTTGCCCGCCGGTTGGGGTTTGCAGTCTGACGTAAGCACGTCTGAAAGATTGCGGAGGAAATCCTTCTTCCACGGCCGCAGTAATATCATTCACGCCATCCCGACCATTGCACTCAACTTCAGAGAAGCCGGCCAGGGCGGAAAAACTCAGGGCAAAACCCAGGGTCAAAAGAATCAGTTTCATGGGACCTCACTCGATTGGTTGATAACTAATCTTAACTATCTCTAACGTTACTTCGCCCGAGGGTATTTTTACAAGGACTTCGTCACCCACGGTCTTTCCGATGAGTGACCTGCCGATGGGAGATTGCCAGCTGATCCGGCCTTTCGCGGTATCGACTTCATCAACACCCACGATGCTGTATTTTCTGGTTTGACCGTCTTCATCCGTAACTTCAAGAGTGGCGCCGAACTGAACCTTGGGTGAATGAATTTTTGCCGGATCGACAATCACGGCAGCGTCAAGCCTTTGAGTCAGGAAGCGGACCCTGCGATCAATTTCACGAAGGCGCTTCTTTCCATAAAGGTAATCAGCGTTCTCAGAACGATCGCCATTGCTCGCGGCCCACTGAACGAGTTTGGTCACTTCCGGGCGCTCCACACGCAGGAGTTGTTCGAGCTCATCCACAAGCTTCTTATGTCCGCACGGAGTAATGTAATTATTTTTTTCCATCAGAAAGGTCTTCGAGTCCCTGTAGGATCACGTCTCTCAGCTCAGGAGAACAACCTGACGTTGAGGCATACACCGATAATAAGGCCGTGGGTGGTGTGGTTGTCTTGTTGTGAAGATAATCGTCGAGACTCTCGATCACCGGGTCCAGTTCGGCATCGGGACTTTCACCTCGCGAGGCCAGGCAAGATTGGAGGATGAAACCCATGATAAGAGGGGCCTTATTCTCTTCATACGAAAGGATCTTCCTCTTCTGGTAGAAATAATAAAGCACACCGAGAAATGACAGAATGATCAATTCGTAGAGAAGGTTTTCCATGGGGAGATTCTCTCTTTATGAGCTTACTCCGTCATCCCAAAAAACCTGAGAAGGGGCACATTGATAAAAAGCGGGGCAGGAAGAATGACAACGATCCAGCAGAAAACTCTTCTGACTACGGGCTGCCCGTGGCGGAATGCTTTCTTATCCAGGTAGAGGCCCGCACCCTGAATCGTGAAATAAGCAAGCATGGTCCCAAAGTAACTTTCACCTGAAATTATCCAGTGGGGAAGATTCACCATCGCCTCGTGAAAAAGTCCGGAGAAAAGGAAGCTCGCCAGGATCTTACTCTTGTGGCTTCTCCGAAAGGGCCGTCCCATGTCTGCGATCCAGTCCTGCACCCATAAGTTCCAGCGACGGCCCCAGAATTCACTCACCGAAGGAGCTGAAAGCGGATGATGATGAATCGGGAAAATCTCCTCTTTTCTCCATGAATAGAGTGCCTGTCCGAGAGCTCCGATTGCTTCGGTGAAAAAGTAAATTCCCACGCCTAAAAGCATGCGGTCGAACCAGGAGACCGGAGACAGAAAAAAATTCACCAGTACGAAAATGATGCTCATGAGAACCGTGTACAGGATCAGGCTCAGCCAGGGTGAAGTGGGAGCGGGGGGGATTCGATCTTCAGACTTCTCGTGGACAGGTAAGGCCACCCCAAAAGGAAATTCCAGAAGTCCGGTCTTTTGGACGTGGTAAATATCCAGCTGAGACCCTTCATCAGGAAGAAGCAGAAAAGAAAATTGATGATGAAAACCAGCTGGTAGTTGAGATCCAAGCGGCACCTTAGTTGAGTGCGGTGGTAGGGTAAAATTATAAGTCTTTAGTTTTCCACTGCAAAGAAAAAATATAATTGGTTTAACCCGCGTCGGCAAATACCGATAAGGATTCAGGAAGGAGTGGTTATGTACCATGCCAAGAGTCTTAAAGATCTTTTAAAAGCAGTTCCCCTTACTGAGGATTTCTTCGCGAACCTCGATCCGTTTCATCTCAATTTCATCGATATGTGCTTTAAAAAGTCACTTGATGAGCAGATTGGCATGATGTCAGAAGTTGAGTTCGGGAACTATAAGCTCTTCCTGAAGTATAAGAGTGAATACGAGGAAGATTTCTATCCTGAAATTAAGACTCACAAAAAAGCTTCTTAAAGAACTAACTATCGCCACCATCATTTTCCAGGTGCTATGATTTTCCTGTCAAAGGAACAATCATGAAATATCTCTTCCTTGCCATTTTCATTACTGGCTCGGCCTGGTCTCAGAATTCCCTGGTACTCCCGGCCTTCCGTGATGCTGTCAAAAGCTATGTGGAAAATCCTGACGTCGCAAAGACCTACGTCCTGAAACCCCGGGCCAATGCCATCATCCGCATTTTTGTGAAGAAGAAAATCACTCCGGAGATGCTTGAGCCCTATCTGGCAGCGCTTGAGAGCAAGAAGAATTTCCCGCTGCCGAAAGACGACCGGTACGACAGCTGGATCAAGAACCGGAAAACTGAAACTTCTCCTGATGTTCCTGAACTCACCCTTCATGCCTTCGGTTTTGACGTCGTGGAAGAAAGCGATGATTTCTTCAATGACGATATTTACTGCTACTTCTTCGTCACTGACGGAGTGATTCCGACCGGGAAGGTAACTTCAATCTACAAGGGACTCGATGAGGGAGAAACATTCTTCTTTAACGAAGTGGATCGGGCGATCTATCCGCTCCTGGGAGTTCCGGCAAAGTCTCCGGATAATCACCTGATTATCGATTACGGCATTATCGAATCTGATGGCGACGATATCAAGGACCTCCAGAAGCTCTCCTCCATCATTATCGATATTGCGATCACGGTTTACTCGCAGATAGATCCGGAAAATGGTCAGATATTGGTTAATCTCCGGAAAGAAGTGAAGGCCCTCGCCGATCTTCTTTTATCCATGAACAATGACGACCGGATTGCTAACGGTTCTTTCGGATACACGACTGCTGAGTTGAGCGAGATTCTCAGGGATCAGACTTATGTGGAATTTAAAAAGTCCCACAAAAAAGAATCTCAGTTGGATGATTGGGAGTATCATCTTAGGTTCAGACTTATAAGGAAATGATTTAAATGACGATCTCCCACTGGCAGCGCTCTCACACATTCACGGTTCCTGATATTCAGACGGATATCCTGATTGTAGGAGCGGGTTACGTGGGACTTTCAACTGCCTGGTGGATCACTGAAAATAATCCCGGCGTAAAAGTCACAATCATCGAGCGCTCACGTCCTGGTGCCGGAGCTTCCGGCAGAAACGCGGGCTTCCTCACAAAAGGCAGTGCTTTTTTTTACCGGCACCTGACAGAGAAGTGGGGCAAAGAGCGCGCCCTGGAAATCTTCCGCTACGCGGAGACTTCTCTGGATCTCGTCAATAAGCTGATCCTGAAGGCCAGTCCGGAAATCAAATCAGAAAAGACATCATCTCTCACTCTGACACGGAAAAAATCTGAGCTGGAAAATCTTCCCACGGATTTTGGATTTGAGTGGACCGCAGAAATTCCTGCGAAGCTCAATTCCACCTATGAAGGTGCTTACCGTAGTGAGCCTGAGTATAAGATCAACCCGATGGAGCTCATTAATTCCCTTCGTAAAAGCCTGGAGGCGAGAAAGGTCCAGGTCATCGAAAGCTCCGGTGCTTACCAGTTATTTCCGGAAGGTGTCCGCACTGTCATGAACACTGTCCGTTGTAAGAGAGTCATTCTCGCACTTAACGGTTACGCTCCTGAATTTCACAAATCATTTTCCGGGCTCATCACGCCGAACCGGGCACAGATGCTCGCCATCGAGACCGACGAAGAATTAGAAGCAAACTCCCTTTACTATGATCCAGCCGAAAGAGTTTACTGGAGAAAATCCGGCGAAAAGGCTTTCCTCATTGGTGGGAAACGACTCCTGGATGAGAAAAACGAAAGCGGAAACTTCGAAAAAGTATCTCCCCTGATTCAGGAAGGGCTCGAGGACTATGTCCGCAATGTCCTTAAGCTCAATTACAAAGTAATTCATCGCTGGTCCGGCGTCATGGGATTCACGGAACATGAATTGCCGGTCATGTCTGAAATAAGCGCGCCTCTTCCGGCATGGTTTGTCGGTGGCTTCTCCGGTCATGGCATGGGCTTCGGATTCCACGCTGGGAAGGAAATGAGTGAACTCGTCATGGGCGAGAAAAAGAAATCATTCTTCCAGACGTTTAAAGATCCCAAGATCAGCCTATGATGAAACGAACTGCTATTCTGGCCATCATTGTGACCGCACTTCTGGG
The DNA here is from genome assembly GCA_036675045.1 of Bacteriovoracales bacterium. Lineage (GTDB taxonomy): Bacteria > Bdellovibrionota > Bacteriovoracia > Bacteriovoracales > Bacteriovoracaceae > Peredibacter. The sequence goes on from JAKFFP010000162.1 coordinate 15,571, forward strand.
CGGAACATTCTGGATGTGGAAGCAACTTAAGATGCAGCCGATGGCACCGACCACGATCAGGCTTTCTCTTGATAATGAAGTAGAAAGTCTCGACCCCGCCAAGGCATATTCAGATGACTCACTCGTCGTTTCATCTCAGGTGCTGGAACCCCTTTATCAATATCATTATCTCAAGCGACCTTTTGAAGTTCAGCCACTGCTGGCGGAAGCGCTTCCACAGCTCGAGGAAAAGGGAACGATTCTCACGATCAGGCTGAAGAAGGGAATCTACTATCATAGTCATCCTTCTTTTAGTGGCGCGAAGAGAGAAGTAAAAGCAGAAGATTTTGTGATTCAGTTCAAGCGACTGGGGATGGAGAGTCTGAAAAGTCCCGGCAGAAGCCTGTTTGCGGGACTTGTCCGCGGATTTTCCGAATACGGTCAGAAGATCAATGAAGATTGGACAAAACTTTTGTCCGAGAAAATCGAGGGTGTCGAAGCAACGGATGATCATACTCTCGTCATACGACTCACGCGAAGTGAGCCCAATATGATCTATTATCTCGCGATGAATTTCATCGTTCCGATACCATGGGAAATTGTCTCTTATTATGAGAACAAGCTCGACGAAGTTCTGATCGGGACCGGTCCCTATATTTACAGCGGTTACAATGAGCAGTTCCTCGAAATGCAGAAAAATCCCGATTACCGCGAGGATTACTATCCGACGTCGGGTGACCGGTTCGCGAACGTTACTAACCTTCTTGATTCCTCCCGTCAGCGGATTCCGTTCATCGACACGGTGAGATTCTACGTGGATAAGGAAGAGGAGAGATGGGAAAGATTTCTTAACAATGAAATTGATCTCCTGACAGTGCCGAAGGCCTTCATTCCGCGGCTCTATGATGAAGAAGGCGAACTCTCAGAAGACCTGAAGAGCATGAATGTGAAGCTCGGACATTTTCCCATGTTAACTTCCCGCTGGTTCGGCTTTAACATGCGGGATCCTCTCCTGGGGAAAAACCGAAATCTTCGATTCGCGATTGCTCATGCCATTGATTACACCAGGTATCTCCAGATCATCTCGCAGAATACGAATCTCAGGGCGAATTCCATCCTCGTCCCAGGAATTGCAGGCTATCGACCGGCCCGCGATTTCCGTTTTCAGTATGATCCGGAAACCGCGAAGAAATATCTGTCGGAAGCTGGCTTTAAGAATATTTCCGAGATTCCGGAGATCACTTACTCCACCCGAGGCAATGAAGGGATCGCACTTCTGGAAGCTGATTTCGTGAAAGAATCATTGGAAAACATCGGCCTCAAAGTGAAGATTGATAAAATCCTGTTTACGGATTTTCTGAAGCGGGGCCGCGCAGGAGAACTTCAGTTCTTTACCGATGCCTGGATTTTCGACTTTCCGGATGGAGAGAATATCATGCAGCTTCTGGTGAGCTCGAATTCTCCTGGCATTAACAAATCCGGATATTCAAATCCAGAAGTGGACAAGTTATATGTGAAACTGAAAGAACAGACGCATGTTGAATCGAGAGAGAGAACACTTCAGGCGATGGAAGAGCTGGTGTTTGATGACCTTCCCTGGATACCACTTATGTACGAGAGCTCTTTTGTGCTCCAGCATCCCAAGATCAAAAATTTCCGGAAGTCTTCGCTGATTAGAAATTACGTGAAGTATCTGAAGATAGAAGAATGAACGTCCAGGTGTTCGGCCCGGACGTCCTGAAAATCAATTATTGCTTGAAGCTGGCGTCGTACCAAGGCTTAACAACCGAAGGCTGCCAGCTTGCGATTTCACGGCTTTGAGAAGGTTGCTTAACCCATGCATAGTGAACAACCATAAACGCACTGAAGGACCAGAAGAGAAAGTGTGTGCAGAAACTTTGAATTGTCATAGAAACTCCTTTGTCTTGCATTCTTATCGGACAAATTTATTCCAATCCTTAAGCCTATTTTTTCTTTAATTCCCGTGCTTTAGGTCGTTTCTGCCTATTGCCTGTGACCATCCGGGTGAATTATCATGAGAAGGTTCCGGCAACCCTTTAACTTATCCCCAGGGACTTTCTTGAAGTTCATCTTTCTGTTTTTTTTCGTTCTTCTATCACCATACTCAGAGGCCCAGCTTCTGAAGGAAAAAGTTCTCATCGGACGAGTGGAGTGGGTGGAGCTTCCTGAGTTAAAGATCAAACACAAATCGAGAATAGATACCGGTGCCAAGACAACTTCTCTTCATGCCGTGAATATCGAAGAAGTAGAACAAAGAGGAGAGCTCTTTGTGAAGTTTCAGAGTGTGGATTCAGAAGGAAAGAAAATTGAATTTCTCCGCAAGGTCGATACGACCCAGAGGGTTTCCAATACCGCGGGCTCGGTCTCAAAACGCTATGTGATCAAAGAGAAAGTGAAATTAGGATCAATCGAAAGAGAGATCCTGATCAACCTGAACGACCGCTCAGGTATGGAATATAAATTTCTCGTCGGCCGGAATCTTCTTCTCGGACGCTTCATTGTCGATGTGGCACGTTCTCACGTGCTGGGTGATTAAAGATGAGAAAAAATATAATTCTGTTCACGGCACTTCTCATCGTCCTTCCTCTGGGAATGCTCATTTATAAAACACAGGTGCTCGAGCTTTCTCTTCTTCCCCAGATGGTGGATGACGTCTGGAACTTCCATATGTCGGCCAGACCTAAAGGGGATGTTCGCACCTTCTCATTTCCCGTCCCCAAGCCCGCGGCCGGAATGAGAGTAACTGAAGAAAGAATCCGGGCGAAGGGCGTGGAAGTTTTCATTGATAACAGCTCAGACTCTTCCGTCGCTACCTGGACATCGCCGGAAAATTTTTCGGAACGGGTTTCTTACTCAGCAAGAATTGATCTCCAGCCGGTTGTTTATAAGAATATTCCCAAGGATTTTTCTGAATCATATCCCAAGGGACTTCAGAAATTCCTGAAGCTGCCTAAGCTTCTTCCGGAAGATGAAGATGCGATCAAGCTCCTGGAAACAGCTATCCTTGAAGGCACTGAAGATAAGACAAGCCTTGTCCGGAAAATTTATTATTACGTCGAAGAAGAGATTCAGCGTAACACCGCCATCAAGACCATTCATCAAACTTTAAATTCGGGCAAGGGCTCGCCGCTGATCAAAGCGAAACTCTTCAACATCATGGTCAGACGGAAGGGCGTGCCTTCCAGAATTGTCGTGATGGTGAGAATGCCGGATATGAAGAAGAATGAAGACCAGAAGCTCCGGTTCACGTTCGCCAACGAAGTCTTTCTATCAAACAGATGGGTTCCGATTGATACGAACCGCGGTTTCTTCGGGGAAAGGCCTGATGATTTCATGGTCGTTCACCGGAACTATGACGAAGTTGATAAGTACATCTCGAAAAAGAATGTCGTGTATTCGATCCATGCGGAACGTGCCCGGATCAATCGCTACAATAAGGCAGAATTTAAAAAAGAAGTCGCCAGGACGGATTCCATCTTCGGGAAGCTTTCTCTTTATCGTCTTCCGATCCCGCTGCAGAATATGTTTTCAACGATCCTTCTTATTCCGATCGGGACCCTGGTTCTTTCTCTTGCGAGAAACATTATCGGGATTCCGACCTTTGGTATCTTTACACCGATCCTTCTCACATTGTTTTTTAAAGAAACGTCATTAGGATTCGGTTTCACTTTCTTCCTGAGTGTGATCGCAGTCGGTATCGGGCAGAGATATGTGCTCGATAAATTCTATCTCCTCGCAGTTCCGAGGCTTTCGATCATTCTTACTTTTATTATTCTGATGATGATCGGATATTCGTTTATCAGTAATGACCTTACGGCGACCACGAATCATTTATCATTTTTTCCGATTGTAATCGTGGCCACAAACATTGAGCGTCTCTCGGTCATGATCGCGGAAGAAGGTCTGGTTAACACGCTGAAGACGCTGGTGGGAACTCTGATCATCGCGATCCTGGGCTTCATGCTCTACATGATTCCAGCGCTGGAAATCTTTATGTTTACCAATCCCGAGTGTCTCTTCATTGTGATCGGTCTTCTCGTCCTTATCGGGAAGTATAAAGGATACCGGATCTCTGAGTTCATCCGTTTCCGGGATCTCGTTCGCCAGAAGAAGAAAAAGCAGGAAGGCAGCGGGGAGATTCCCTCAGTATGATCTTCCGCGACTTAAATGAGATGGGCATTCTGGGAATTAACAATCGCGTCGGGCGGTATATTCTCCGTCATAATAAAAGAAAAAATTATCCTCTCGTCGATAACAAGGTTCTCACTACCCAGCGAGCTGAAGCATGGGGAATTGCCATGCCTCAGAACTATCTGGTCGTGGAGAACTACGGATTCTTAAAAAAACTTGATGTGAAGCTTTCTCAGTATTCTTCTTTTGTCATCAAGCCCGCGAAAGGTTCGCAGGGTAACGGCATCATCGTTGTTAAAGAAGTTGTCCGGGAAGGTGATCGTATTCTGTATCGTCGTTCCAATGACAAACTCATGGATATCGAGGAAGTTAAGCATCACATCTCAGGCATTCTTTCCGGCCTTTATTCTCTTTCCGGGCAGAGTGACTCAGCGATCATCCAGGCAAAAATCGACAAGCATCCTATCTTCGATGATTATTCTTACGGTGGAATTCCGGATATCCGCGTGATCGTCTTTGAAGGTTTTCCCGTCATGAGCATGGTGAGGCTTCCGACGAAATCCTCTGACGGAAGAGCGAATCTTCACCAGGGTGCTATAGGCGCGGGCCTCAGCATGAAAAATGGCTGGACCACAAACGCCGTGATCAAAAACCAGGTGATCGAAAATCACCCTGATACCGGTCATCATCTCTCGGGACTGAGGCTTCCGTTCTGGCCTGAAATCCTGGAACTCGCGGCCCGCTGCTATGACATGGTGGAGTTAGGTTATCTGGGTGCCGATATTGTTCTGACACCAGATCAGGGACCCATTCTCCTTGAATTAAATGCGCGTCCGGGGCTTGCGATCCAGATCGCTAATCTCGCTGGACTTGTCCCACGACTGGAAAAGATCAGGAACGAAGCTCCGAAGAATCTTCTGGCACGTGAACGCGTTGAATTTTCCATGGCCAATTTTTAAGGCGCGGCCCTCCGAAATGGAGGAGTGATCGGAACAACGGCCTCAACTTCTTATTCAGATTCAGGTGTGCCTTCCGGTAGTCACAGTTATCAAGTGATCGCTGTTGATCGCGCCGGAAACTCTTCGTCTACCAAAGGGGGTGGCGGTGGTGGTAAGGGCAGAAAATAGCGCCGGATTTATCAGGGAAATTGCCGCGGATTCTTTACCCAAACCGGGTAAGATTCCGATTACAGGGAAGGGCTTCAATTTCCCTCTTTGACCGAAATCCGTACGGGATAATAATTGAAGAATGAGGTTCATCGTCTTATTGCTGTTCTTTAGTCCTTTCGTTGCCGAATCTTCTCAGCACGAAGAGTTCGTTTTCCAACAGCGCGGTATCATGATGTCTCAGCTTCAGTACGAGATGAACCTCGATCTCATGCTGATGGATCCCGCGAACTGTTCTATTCCCGTCATTCGAGAAGACCGCATCCGGGTCCTTAAGGCCAACATCGCAACATTGGAAAGAGAAGGCGCATTCTCACATTGTTCAGGTCCCAGATTTGTTGGTTCAAGAAAAATAGTCCGCGATCTCGAAGAGCAGAAAAAAAGTGTGATCCAGATGGAGACAACTTTCCGGGCAGGAAAGGAAGGGATCACCGTGGAAACCGGTGGCCCGGGCCAGGTTTCTGCCACGGAAGGGAGCGCGGCCATTGATCCCGTGGATAACTCCCGGCCGAAAGAAGAAGAAAACATCACTCCCATGGGGAGCTTACCATCGGCGCTTCCCATCCTTTCGGGATACGCGGGAGTTCCGTACTCTCTATCTGCCGAGATCGATGAAACCTTCGGCTATTCTTATCCCGGATCGAGTAGCTACTATCGCTCGAAGAATCTTCCACAGGGGCTCACCATTGCGAACACCAAAAAGGGTGTCATCAGCGGAGTGCCTGCGGCGGCGGGATTATTCACCCCCAACATCGACGTTGGTTGGATCGGACTCTACGGCGTAAGGACGCAGGTATACTTTGGGCCGGTGAAACTGAAAATCTATCCGAAGCCAAAGTTCACGGTCCTGAATTCCATGCAAAGAGATATGAGTTCTAAGGTGAGTTTTAATTCCCAGTATCCACTTCTGGGAGTGACGTTCAAGCATGCACGGTTTCCGGATTTCGTCCGGGCGATCAACGGGGTCACCCGGGGAAAGCGCTACTTTGAAGTGAAAATCGGGGAGATCGGAGGAAGCCTTTCCGCCGGCTTCGGCGTAAAGAACGTCACATCCTTTAACGAGACGAAGTTTTACGGACTCGTCGATGCCAAACCCGGATCCACATATCTTGAGACTCAGGATCTGGCGGGGAATAAAATTGAAAGAAAATTTAAAAGCGGTGACGTCCTCATGTTCGCTATCGACGCTGACACAAGACCGGTGAAACTCTGGAAAGGTGTGAACGGAATCTGGAGCGGGCCCCTGGGGAAGCCGGGTGATGATCGGCTCAAGCCCGTGAACATTCCCGATCCGCAGATCGCCAATGCTCCCGTTTTCTGGCCCGAATTTCACGGGCACTCCGGTGCTTCCGTGATCGTTAACTTCGGCGACCAGACATGGGATTTTCCTCCGCCATCGGGATTCACTGGAATTCCTTATCAGCTCACTGAGACCATTCCCAATATGTGGGATTCCAACACTGCTTCTCCCTTCATGATGTCCGATGAGTTCTGGAGAAGGGGCCTGGAAGAATCCAATATGAATTCGGGACTCACGATAACCAGTTACGTCCGGGGACAGAGTGCGGTCTCGTCTCAGGCCTATGTGATCGGGGACAAGGGCGACGCTATCTTATCCATGAGCCCGAAGAAATCCGGGCGCTGGCAATTCGAAATGAGAATGAAAGGCTTCCCGGGAAAAACGCAGTTCGGATTAGCGCCGGCGAATTTTGATACTTTCTCATACAAGAAACTCGGGGCCGCCGGTACTGGCAGTATCGGGTTCCTGAGCTTAGATGAGACCATGAGTATGACCGGTAAAGGTGCTGTTGATGTGGATGGAGTCCGACATTATTTGCCTGAGACCTATTCCGATGAAACCAGGTACACCTTTGATTGTGACTTCGACGGGAAAAGAGTCACTATCTTCGCCGACGGAAAGAAGGTTTTTGAATCATCACTTCCCGCCAATCCGTCATCACAATGGGTGATCGCGACCACCAGTGCATCCACCGAAACCGTTCTCTATTCTCTTCTGGAAGAGATGAAGTATCCGGTGAAGGGCGTAAAGGCCTGGAGCTTTGAAGGCACGACCTGCTCAAACTGCGGCGGCCCGGTCTTGGGCCCAGCCGTGGCTGAAAAAACCTGCGCGTCCGCGAGCTTCGTCTCAGGCGGATCACCTGCGACGGCGGAGAACATGAGTCTGGCCTGTGCCTTGCCTGAGACCAAAGTCGGAAGACAGGCCAATTGCCATGCGCAGGTGCCGGTTGCTTGCATGAACCTTGGAAACGGAAAATTCTACTGCTCTCCTACGGACACATTTATCATTTATCCGTCTCAGGAAGAATGTGACAAGACCTGCACGGGTATCTTCTCCGTCTATAAAACCTGCAAGGAAGATGGCTGGAAGAATCTGGAATAGATTAGAGCGATTCGAGGACGGCGTAAAATTCAGGGACCGTCTGAGAGAGGAGAAGCTTTCTTCTCATCGGTTCACTGTTGGCAATACCTTCGAGCATGTTGCGTGAAACAGACTTACTCTGCTTCAGCAGTCCGCGCATGGAAATCCCGCCATTCTCGAGTTCAGTGCGATACTCGCGGTAGAATTCTTTCATCTTAGTAATTCTTCTCTGGTCATCGTTGTGATGAAAACCCTGGCGATAATCCTGCGCCATCCATGGAAGCTTCAAAGCTCCGCGGGCCACCATTACTGCGTGACAGCCGGTTTCTTTTAACATGCGGTCGATGTCACTCGTTTCCCAGATGTCACCGTTACCGATAACCGGAACCTGAGAGACTTTCACTGCCTGTGAGATGAATTCCCAGCGCGCGGGCTCCTTGTACATCATGTCTTTTGTGCGGCCGTGGACCGTGATCATTTCCACACCTTCGTCACCCAGCATTCTCACGACATCCAGGAAAGACGAGGTGTCAGAGTAACCAATCCGCATCTTCGCGGTAAATCTTCCGCGATAAGTTTTCCGGATATCGCGGATGAGTCCCTGGAGGCGAGGTATGTCCTGGAGAAGAAATGACCCGCCCTTGTTCTTACAAACCTGAGTGGAAGGGCAGCCGAGATTAATATCAATCCACGGAATGCCGAGGTCCTGAAGATCCTGAACCATCTGAGTGGTGAAAGCTGTGTGAGAAGTGAGGATCTGGTACATGGTTTTCTGCAGGACCCACGGGATCTCATAATGCGAAAGTCCGATGTGCTGAAGCAGATGCTTGACCGGATATCGTCCGGCCGAAGGCACTCGCAGAAAATCCGTCGCGAGATAATCCCACTCCGGATAAAGGCGAAGAATCACTTTCCGGAAAGACTCTTCAGTGATGCCTTCCATCGGCGCAAAGAAAACTGATCCGTAGGGTACGGGTGGAAGTTTCTGTGATGAAGAAAGCGGAAGACGGGAGTTCATGGCTTAGAGGTATCAGGAAATCACAGTGAGGACAAGAGAGCGGGGAGAAGCTACATTCCGGAATTCCATGAGATAGATTCCCTGCCAGGTTCCGAGATTGAGTTTCTTTCCGGTAATGGGAATGGAAACGGAACTCCCCGCGAGTACCGATTTTATATGGGCGGGCATATCGTCCGGACCTTCAATCGTATGCTGGTAGTAAGACTGGTTCTCGGGCACGAGATGATCGAAGGCCAGGTCCATGTCGTGGCGGACAGTGGGATCGGCGTTTTCATTGATCGCGAGAGCGGCGGAAGTGTGTTGGATAAAGATTTGCAAAAGTCCCGTTTCTGGAAGCTCGCCCAAGGCCTTCATAACTTTATCCGTAATAAGATGAGACCCTTTGGGGAAAGCAGGAAGAGTAAGTAATTTTTGTACGATCATCGAGGACCTCTTAAGTCGTAACTAAAAAAAAGCCCCTCGTGAGAGGGGCTTTCATTTTAACTTTATTCTGCGCCTTTGTCGGGCTCCATCTGAGACTGCATATAATTCTGAACACCCACTTTCTTAAGTAGATCTCTCTGAGTTTCAAGCCAGTCGATATGGTGTTCTTCTGATTTAAGAATCGTGAGAAAGAGATCGCGGGTAGCGTAGTCGGATTCTTTCTCCGCGAGCTGGATGCATTTTTTGAGATGAGGAACTGCTGCGTATTCCACTTCAAGATCAGCACTCAGGACTTCAGAAAGGTCCTGTCCAATTCTCAGCTTATCGAGCTTCTGAAGATTCGGAAGTCCTTCAAGAAAGAGAATTCTTTTAATCACCATGTCCGCGTGCTTCATCTCATCGATTGAAGCATCGTATTCGAGCTTCCCGAGTTTTTCGAGGCCCCAGTTCTGGAGCATTCTCGCGTGAAGGAAATATTGGTTAATGGCCGTGAGCTCTTTGGTGAGTACGGAATTGAGTGCATCGATAATTGCTTTAGAACCTTTCATGTGTGTCCCCGTGATGAGTCAGTATTAGGGACATAATAGGAGAGGAGAGTGGAGAATTACCAGAAAGTTCAAACAGCCTAAGATTTGTTTGAGCTGTCTTTCATTTCATAAGGACTACGTGCGTTTTGTTCGAGGAGTGTTTTGACTGCGTCTTCCACGCATGTGCCGCAATCAGTACCTACGCCGAGAGACTTGAGAATCTCTTTTGGATTCTTCGAATTCCGGGAAGTGATGGCCTCCTGGATTTGCTTTTCGGTGATGCCTTTGCAGATACAGACGTACATGTTTTCGTTACCCTTTCTGGGCTCCAGTATACATCTGTTCGGCTTCTCGAACAATTGTTTTAAGGTGGCATGAAAAGTTTGACCACTGGAACACGAATTCAGGTATTTAGCGCAGAGAGTCTAATAGTCGGAACATGCCCAGGACGGACATAGACCACTTAATCTGGTCGTTTTTGATAGCTTCCCGCAGTTCCTCCGGAGTGAATTCAATCAGGGCCTCGATCACTTCTTCACCATCGGGATTGGGGAGCTTGGATTTTTCAAGACCCCTTGCCACGAAAAAATAAGTCGAATGCGTGACGGTGCCGCTGCTATTAAGTTCAAAAAGTAATTTCATCTCGCGGGCCTTGAAACCAATCTCTTCCTGCATTTCTCTTTGGGCATTCTCTTCGGCCGAACCGAGCTCAGGTTCAAGAATTCCTGACACAGCTTTAATTCTCACCGGTGGATTTTCATGGAGTCTTTTTTCGCGAATGAGGATGATCTTTCCTTCATCAGTTATGGGAAAAATGACGACACCAGGAGGAAGATGCACTTTTTCCCAGATAATTCCTCCGATTTCTTCTTCAGTAACTCTGAGGATGTTTCCTTTATAGACAATCTTTTCCATATTCCTCCAGTAGAGACGAGACTCTTTTACCCATGAGATCCGAAATTTCATGAGCAGTCCCGGGAATGGATTCCCATTTTATGTTAAGGCCCTTACTCATCAATCTTTCCGCATCGGCTTTCGAGTGTTCAACGTTCACGATCTTATCATTGGCGCCGTGGAGGCCGATGAGTGGATATTTCATTTTCTCACTCACGAGATTGTCACGGAATTCACAACCAAGACCGATGACGAGCTTTGTCTGCGGCACGGTATCACCAATTAAGGGAGCGAGATACCCGCCCTGGGAAAAACCGATGATAGTGAGGGGCAGGTGAGAGATATTTTTGGATGCGAGAAATTCTTTAAGCCAGGAAACGGCCAGCGTCTGATTAAGGTAATAGCTCCTGGTATTCCGGTCATAAAAATACCAGCAGAAGCCGTATTCAGTTCTGCCGTTTTTTTCTCGCGGTAAAGGAAAGGGGGCATTGGGAGCGAGGACCAGCGCCCGCTCCGGCAGAAACTTGATAAGCTTCCGGTAGATCCTGAGCCCCCTTTCATGGAGTCCATGCAGGAGGAGGATGACCTGATCAGGATGGTCGGGAGTTCTTTCGACTCCATCGAAGACCGCCAGGGCCTTCAGTTCGTAACGTTTTTCCTCGAATTCCTGTAAACTTTTCACGCTTCTCCGGGCATCTCCCTCAGGGGAGCAATTTGGTTATAAAATAGCGCCAAGTTCTTAAGGAGTCTCTATGAAGTTTCAGAAGTTCAATGTCCTGGATATGAAAGGCACCACGGAAAACGAAGTGGAAGTGCTGTTTAATCTTGATCATATCATTTCGATCAAGCCTATTCGCATTAATCGTCCTGACAAATTACTCAATGGCTTCTGGATCAGAACCACCAATGGCAAGAAGTATCGCGCTTCAAAAATCCCGGATGATCTTCTGGCGATTATCGGAGAGAAGTACCAAGGTCAGGTTAACGTATCCATGGATCCCGACGAGCAGCCTTTTCAATAAAATTTCCTTCATGTTTGTGCCTCTTCTTTCGAAAAGAAGGAAAAGGGGCACAAGCCATGATGAATCTCCTGCACAAATTTCTTTCCAAAGAACATTCCGACAAAAGCCAGATCCGAAAGAACTTCGCGGCATATTTTTTCAGTCTCCCCGAGCACCAGTGGATCGCTGAAGACGGCGTGAAAAAACATTTCGAAAATCTTTTTGCCCGCGTGCCGGCAAAGCTCCTTGAAACTCTCATGCAAAAATATCCGGTGGTGTTCATAAAGTCTGAGACGATGCGCGAACACTACGCCAAGCCCGGCACAGTTCGCAGCAACGCTGTTGTCGTGTTTCCTGAATTCCAGAAACTTCTCATGACGGGCAAGGGCTCAGCAGTTGCCTGGCTTGCGCACGAACTGGCATTTGTGATTTATGAACTCGAGACAGAAGAAGTTGAACCGCTCATGGCCGAAGTTGAGGCCGATAAATTTGTCTGCGATCTTGGTCTTATGTTTGAACTTGAAGAGCTTCTTCTCATGCTGGATGAAACAGTGGAGAAGAGACTGCGTCTGACTTATCTCACCATCAATCATTTCACGGGCGACAATTAACGCGTCGCTCGTCATCTTTAGAACGCACTTCGCCTAATCAAATTTTGT
>JAKFFP010000139.1:0-5335 GCA_036675045.1 Bacteriovoracales bacterium
TCTTCCAGGTTATCCGCGAAGTGATTGTGGAGAAGAACTTGCAAGATGAGATCACGGGAGGCTTCGTCCTCACGGGCGGAGGTGCCTTGATCCGTAATCTTTCTGAGCTCGCAGAATATAATTTAGAAAAACCAGTGAAAATCGGCTACCCGGTTGCATTTGGTGGAATGACTACGGCCATGCAACATCCGAAATTCTCCACGGTTCTTGGACTCCTCCAGGAATCCCGTCACGAATCAGAAGCTGCTACCCGCGAAGAAAAGAATAATGACGAATCAGATATGTTCGACAAACTGGGTAAGTCATTGAAGAATGTATTTAAAGAGATTTTTTAATTTCGGAGGCAACTATGTTCGACATCGCAGATAACGCCAATCTTCCCCTCGGCGCCAAAATCAAAGTTATTGGTGTAGGTGGAGGCGGTTGTAACGCTGTTAATACCATGATCCGTTCCGGACTCGTTGGTGTGGAATACATTGTTGCGAACACTGATTCGCAGGCCCTCGCCGCTTCAATGGCAGGAACTAAGATCCAGCTCGGCGGAAACGTCACGAAGGGTCTCGGGGCCGGCGCTAATCCTGAAGTAGGTCGCAAGTCTGCGATCGAAGACTATGAAAGACTTTCTGAAGTGATCGATGGCGCAGATATGGTTTTTGTCACCGCTGGTATGGGCGGCGGAACTGGTACTGGTGCTGCTCCGGTTATTGCGAAGCTTGCTCGTGAGATGGGTGCGCTTACAGTTGGTGTGGTTACGAAGCCATTTTCTTTCGAAGGAAAAAAACGTGCTCGCCAGGCCGATGAAGGTATCCGCGCTCTCGAAGAGTGTGTCGATGCTCTTATCTGCATCCCGAACCAGAGACTCCTGACTCTTGCGGGTGAAAATCTTTCTCTCATTGATACTTTCCGCGCAGCTGATGAAGTTCTTCTCAATGCTGTTCAGGGTATCTCAGATCTCATTAACAATACCGGTCTTATCAATGCTGACTTCGCCGACGTTTCTACTGTCATGAAAGACAAGGGTCTTTCACTCATGGGAACTGGTATCGCGACTGGAGCAGAACGCGCAGTTAAAGCTGCCCGTTCAGCCATAAGCTCTCCGCTTCTTGAAGACGTATCGATTGAAGGTGCTACTGGCATCATCATTAACATCACGGGTGATAAGTCTCTCAGCCTCAACGAAACGAACGCCGCTGTTTCTCTTATCATGGAAGCTGCTGACGAGGATGCTGAAATCATCTTCGGAACAGTTATCGACGAGAACATGGGCGAAAACGTTAAGATCACTGTCATCGCGACTGGTCTTCGTAATGCGAAGACATACACTGCGACGACGACGAATGGTTATGCCGCTCGTCCTGTCATGACTGAGCCAACTCCGGTGATGGAGACTGTTCGCGCTACTCCTGCTCCTAAGATGGAACTTCCGGTAGAAGCTCCCGCAGTGGCCGCGACTACAGCTCGCACGGACTATGCGGTAAAAGAAGAAATGAGCTTTGGCTTTGATCGTGAAGAAACTACTGCTAAGCCGAAGATCAACTGGGCAGAAAAGCTCCAGACTGCTGCTTCAAAGTATGAATCTCAGAAGTCTTACGAAGCCCCAATTCAGACGACGCGCCCGACTGCCGCTTCTGAAAGAGCTGAGTATACTCACATGGAAAACATGGAGATGAGACAGGAAGCTCCGACAGCGAATCCTAATCAGAACCGTGACGGCCGTATCAAGTCAATCGCTGAAAAACTTGGCTTCTTTAACTTCGATGAAGATGAGTTTGATACTCCTTCATTCATGAAGAAGACTGAACGCCACCCAGACTCACAAATCTAATTTTCATCCTTATATATAAGGACAAATGAGGGGGCCCTGATCGGGGCCCCTTTTTTATATTCAATTCCGGCTGGCATAGACTTTGCTTTATAACTCCCAACATTCTTAAACGGCTTTTAGCCCTATTTGGTTGTCTAAAAAATAGACACCTGTGAAAGGAGTTATAAATGAAACTGACATTACTCTCTATCCTCGTTGTCTTCAGCTTTTCCGCATTCGCCTTCTCACCTGAGAACGTGAAGTGCCTGAAAGATGCCAAGAAGCAAGGTCTCAGTATGGAAGAAGCGTATCAGTCATGCTCGGTTGGTGGGACTCAGACATCTAAGAAAAGAAAATAATTAATATTATATAGGAGACCATATGAAACACTTCAAGGCTATTTTCGCTCTTTCGGTATTCACACTAGCGCTGAATGCTTTCGCCTTACCGGCCGTCATCGACCTCAAAGCTGAAGGTCGCGGATTCTTCGGTAATGAATACATCAAAACTCTCGACTCAAATGAGCAGATTGTTTTCCGTTTCCAGGACGGGAGATCTCACTACGTTGAGCAGATCATGGTTTCCGCTGAAGGTGCCCAGAGAAATTATAGTTTCGCCAAGGTCTATGCCGATGGCGATGAAATTGCGACTCTCGGAGTTCCAGGATACGACCCTGATTATCCGATCGTCGTCCGTGGAAATGTTTCGGAACTCGTTCTCAAGGTTCAGGACAGAAGCCGAGTGAAAATTCTTGGTTTTAAAATCTACACTGAAAGAAAAGTTTATTCATCATATATGGGTCTCAGCCGTGAGATCAGAAAAGGTTACAACCTCGATAAATGGGGAGAGTCTATCCTCGATCTCGTAGCGGAATTCCAGTTCCAGTCAGAAGGAACGCCCATCGGATCTGGAGATTCGTTTGACAGATACCTTAAGCCGCTTAAGCGAGTTGCCATCAAACTCCAGGCCTCTGATAACGCGCGTGATGCCCGCTCGCTTACTACCAAGAAAAAAGCCGTAGAGCTCCTGGATGCTATCGATGAGGCTGCTCCTCTTTTTGAGAGTGACTTCATGCTTATGGATCAGAGATTCGATCGCCTGGGACTTGATCTTCAAACGATCAAGCAGGACATCATCGAAAAATATGATCTTGAGCGCGAATAACCACAAACATAAATTGAAAGGAAATATTATATGAAACACTTAACGAAACTCTCTGCTCTTACAATCTTCCTCGCCATGAGCGCCAATGCTTCACATGTGATTGACTTTGGTTCACAGGGTAAAACCGGCCGCTTTTGTCCAGGCGATACGCTCTCAATTGATACGCACAATCGCTATATCGAAAGAATGCTGATTTCCGCCGAGGGAATCCGTAACGACGGATTCATCAAAGTCTTCGCCGATGGCGAGCTGGTTCATAACATCGGGATCCCTGGATACGATCCGGACTACACATTCCGTGTACGTCGTAACGTAAAAAATATTTCCATGAAGTTTGAACGCACTTGCGCCCTCATTCGCGACGGGAAGATCTTCTCTCCGTCTCCAGCTCCGGCAAATTATCGCCGGTATGAGCGTGAAAGGGTTAATAATGACAATTGGGGCGCAGAATTTCTGGAACTCACAAGATCTCTGTCAAGTGACCTTCAGTTTGAAGCGGACTTCAGCGCCGATCTCTGGCCAAGAGTCCTTCTTCCGATGAAAAAGATTGCTCTTCTTTCAAATGCCTCGGAACTGGTTCGCGATGAAAGAAGCTTGATCACTGCTCATCGCTCACTAAAACTGGCTAAAATTATCATGGATAACGATGACCTGCTCGAGCGCCTTCTCTCAAACGAGCAATTCGATTACGTGGTGGCAGATCTTCTGCGTATCAAGGAAGACATCCTTGAGCGCTACGATGTGAAAGAGAAGAAAGTTGCTGAAAAGATCACTGAACTCGAAGAAGAGCTGGGACTCTAAGGAGGAGCTATGAAAAATAAATTAATCATAGGTGCTCTCCTGGCACTTGCATCCACAGGAGCACTAGCGCAGTCAAATGCCTCTTCAGCAAACGGAATCACTTACACAGATCAGTACATCATTATCGATCTGGAAAAGACCTGCTGGGACAGGAAGGCTTACACACATTGCGACCTGAATGATAGAGGAATTCCTTTTGTCATCACCGGAACCCGATACTCTAGTTCGAGTTATGATCCAGGTGGACCTGCCACCAGTAAAATACTTACATCGATTCCGGTAGGGAAAATCGATTATAACCCTGTTAGCGGGGCATCCTACAATGGGAGCTGGTCGGGAAATACACTCAGTGGCCGGGTTTATAATGAAACGACTTCAGTTACCTTTCCCGGGAATGGGGTGAATGAAGTTAATTTCAGCGCGACCAATATTGTTTTCCCAACCAAAGTTTACCTGAACACAGGAATTCCTTCTTTTCTTACTGAAAGCTTTACGAGCGCCGGTCAGATTTTAAAGTCGTCCTATACGGGCGTTCTCAGAAACGTAACTTCCTTCCGCAATGAGATTGCAAAATCTCATCGCGGACACCTTGAACGTTTCATGCAGGCGCTATCAAGCGGTATCGCTCTTATTGATGCTAAAGACGGAAAGAATAAACCTTTGTACACAGTGATGGACTGGCGAGTTCAGGAGAACTCCCGATTAGTAGTGGTTTTCGGAACTGTTCTTAATGAACTTCTCACTGATTATGACGACGTCGATAGACTTAAAGTTTCTATTCAGTCCATGCGTACACTCGTAGATCAGCTACGTCTCACATATGGCTGGCAGAGAGGACTTGCTGGAGCAGTTTCAAAAGCTTCTTCTTCACTCATTGAAGTAGTAAGGCTTGAACTTCAGGAACTAGCTTCTATCAAGATGGCCATGGGATCCGGAGACTTCGCAGTCTATATGGATCTTCTTCGTATCACACGTAACTTACAGGCAAAAGTAGATGCTTCCCGTTCTGGTGACATGAAAGCTCAGCGTGAGATTTTTGAACTCCTCGATAAGTGGAATGAAAAAACATGGCAAGATGAAATAGGTCGACTGATGAATGCCGGTCCGGATTTCAAAAATCTTGTCCTGCCAAAACTCTCGATGTTGATCTATGCGATGGAATCTATCTCTGATCTGACGGAGATGGAATTTATCATCCCTGATCGCGCACAGCTTAATAAGTGAATGTAAGGGGCCTTCGGGCCCCTTTTTTTTTATCTTTAAAGGTCCCGTTGAACTCGGGGAAGGTGTACACTTTCAGACATGAAGATCAAAGACCCCAATATTAGAAAAATCCTGGAAGACCATAGCTTCCGGGAGACACGCGGCTTAAATGATTACATTGATCTCTTTGGCTTCCCGTTCGTGAATGCTCTCAAGGCCCTCAAGCACATGAATCACTGGTTAGATGCCGGCGCCGGTGAAGGGAAAGCGATCCGCGAGTATTTCCTGGCAAGTTCCAAGCAGGAAATCTTCACCAAGGCCGTGACACTTAAGATGTCTTCATCCATTCCATCCCCTACCCAT
>JAKFFP010000276.1:0-27642 GCA_036675045.1 Bacteriovoracales bacterium
AAGGGGTTTTATGCCACCATCCTTGATGCTTAGATTTTTCTCAGGTATCACAGCTTCCATATTAACCCTGAAGTTGGTGCCAAGTCCTTTACAGGCCGGGCAGGCACCATATGGAGAGTTAAAGGAAAATGCATTCGGATTTGAATGCACCAGGTGCCTTTTCCTTTTGGCAGAATGACTAAAAGGTCAGATCTCCATCAACGGGAATCTTGAGAACATCGGCCACCTGGCTTACAAGCTGCTGACGGGTGAAGGGCTTAACCACCACGTGTTTTACGCCATTCTGGATGGCACTCAAAACGTCTTCCTGCTGAAGATATCCGGAAATAAGAATGATTTTCATGCGGTTGAATTTCACCGAGTTTCTGAGCTGTTCAATGAATTCTACTCCCATCTTTCCGGGGAGTACGTGATCGATGATCAGGAGGTCAAATTCCTGGTTCAAAAGCTTCTGAGTCGCCTGCACAGCTGAGGGAGCAGTCACAACAGAATGAAACTTGAAAGTTGATTCGAGGAAGATCTTGATCAGCTCGCAGATCTTTTCCTCATCGTCGATCACAAGAATATTCATATCCTGAGGTTTTTTCGCACTCATGCCGCTCCCCTCACTTTGAGAGCCGAACGGATTGTCTTCATGACCTCATCCCGGTTGAACGGTTTCAGGATGAGTCCGCCGATATCGAGGATATTCTTATCTTTGTTGTATTGATCTATGAACTTGGCACTGGTCATATAAAGAATCGGCCCGTCGTAACCGGCTTCCCGGGCAAGACGAGAAAATTCACCACCGTTCATGATGGGCATAGAAAAATCGGTGATCATGAGATCAATGTTCGCTTTACTCAGAAATTTAAGCGCATCCACCGGATCTGATGAACCGATGAAAACATAACCATCATCGCGGATAAAAGAATTAAGGACGTTGAGAATCTGCACTTCATTATCCAGGACGAGAATCCGCTTCTCTTTTTTCTGGCCGGTCAGTGATTTGTCATTCCGGGTGTAAGAATAAACCTCGATCATCGGAAGCCTGATACGGAAGTGGGCCCCCTCAGTGCTGTCGAGGTTTTCAAGTTTTCCCCGGTGCGACTCTATGATCTTGGCGCAGATGGAGAGTCCCAGACCCGTCCCGGTTCCGGCGTCTTTAGTCGACATGAAAGGCTTAAAGAGATTCGGCTTAACTTTCTCCGAAATCCCCGGGCCATTATCCGTGACATCAATATAAGTGTGATGTTCGTTTTCAGATTTTGAAATGACAATATTAACCAGTCCACCTGGTACATTGGACGCCGTAATGGCATCAATAGAGTTTTTCACGAGATTAATGAGAACCTGTTCCAGTTTGATCCGGTTAGCGAGAGCTGCGATGTGCTTACCCTTGTGAATCTTCTTCACTTCAATTCCCGCTTTTTTAGCTGTCGGAAGGATCCACTCAATCGCTGAATCTACCAGTGCATCCAGATCACAATATTCTTTTTCGTCTTCAGACTTATGAAGAAAATCCTTCATGTTTTTGATGATCTGATTCACGCGTTCGAGAGATTCAATAACGGTGTTATTGGCCATCTCCACGTGCTTCAGCTTCGTTTCAGGCTCGCGGGACATAAGGCAGTCACGAATGAGCTCCGAGTGGCCGGCGGCGATTGTGAGAGGGTTGTTGATTTCGTGAGATATATTCGCGGTCAGTTCGCCCAGCGTATTGAGCTTGTCGGCCTGAAGGATCTGGCTATGGGTTTTCTTCAGTTCTTCCATTTGTTCACGATACTTATTGTGAAGCTGGGTTTCGACCGTTTTGTCATGAAAGACCAGGGCGAAGTTCGCGCCCTTATCGCTCTGAAGAGGAATGACTTTCAGAATCACATTGTATTCCGTCTCAGGGTCATGCGGGAGATGCAACCGGATTTCGGGAGAGGTGAGGACATCAAACGAGAGAAGCGCCTTACCCACCCATTCTTCGAGGTCGAGATCGGTTGATTCACACAGTTGGATGATATTACTTTTACTCTTCAATATCCGCGGAGGAAGTTTCATGAAGATCGGAATCTGATGATTGAAATAGACAATCTCGCGCTTTAGATTAAGCACGATCACCGGATCAAAAAGATTATCAAACTGCTCAAACGGATTCATACCTTCCCTAGGAAACTGAAGTACTGCGCCTCGATGGCATCAAAATCCATCTCACTGCCACACTTGGGACACTCGGCCTTGGGAGCCTTGCGGTTTTTCACGTCGCTCGCCTTAAGATGAACTTTTTGTTCTTTGTTACACGTTTCACAGAAGTAGGGTGCATAGAAAGAATTAATCGATGCGCCTTTCCTGAAAAATCCGTGGACCATGTTGATTTGCTCAATGATGATCTGAGGACAGTTGTTATAGGAAACCGTTGTCTTCTCCGGAATGCCTTCGAGAAACTTGATCCATTCGCGTATACCGCATGAATTGATCATGTTCACTTCTTTAAAATCGAACGACATGGATTTCTGCGCGAGTCCCTGGATTTCCTTGAAGTCGGAATCCTCGTCAATGGACCCGATGAGCTCGACATGCAGCTCATCCTGCAGGATCTGTTTGTTAATCGTGAGTCTTTTCACCTGAAACCTCTTGGAAAAAATGGAACGACCGGATCCGCTCTTTGTAATTCTTGTAACGCTTGTTACGTTCAATGATACAGATGACCTCTGTCCGGAAATTTTCCCGATAATTAATAATAAACTGATTGGAATGAAGGAATGTCAGATAAAGGCCAAGGCCCGCACCGTCTTTTTTCTCCATGGGAGTTTTCTCGTCGAAACTTCTTTTCAGTGACTGAACCAGAATATCGTAGGAGAGGCCTCCGAAAGAATCCTGAACGGAAAGAGCTACACCTTTTGTATCCATGGCGAGAGTCACCTGAACCAGGTCCGCTCCCTTCAGGAAAACGGGTGTCTTCCGGTCGGGGGAAGTGAGACCTTGTTGCTCACGTCGGCGATTAGGGCCCTTATACAGAGAATTAGAAATAAGTTCGTTGGCCATTACCTGAATATATTCAAGAGGCGAACTGAAGTAATCCTTGAAGTCAAAATGAGAAAGGGCGTCTTTCACCATCTCATTGGTAAATTTCGAATCGGAAAGTGAGAGGACCTTGATCGAAGCATCATCGGCCAGATAGTGCCGGATGCCCCAGATCTTTCCATCTTCGGTTTTCGTCAGGTGACAGATGAGCTCATGGGCGAAGGTATCGGCATTGTGTCCCACGACGTGATGAAGATGATATTTCACGATGAGATTTACATTCTCTTCGTTCGTTCGATCTGAGAGGACATAAAGGAGGTGCTTGTTGATGTTCTGGAGCCCTTCCTCTTTTTCAAGATTTTCGGGGTCACAGATCACAAAATGGTCTTCCTTGAATTTCGCCGGATCCGGATTCAGATGAAGAGTGAAGTCGTGCTTTTCAGCTTCTTTCTTCAACTCATCAAAAACGGTCTTGGATTTCAGGAAAACAGCGACATCATTATTCATGCGCGAACCTTCAGGAGTACAGCGGTGAGATCATCTTTCGGTCTCTCGGGTGAGAAGGCCTTGAACTCAGAGAGAACTCCTCCCAATACATTTTCTGTGGACTCACGCCCGTACTGGACCAGCGCTTTCACTAGCCTGCGCTGTCCCCATGGGGTGCCTTCGGTGTTTTCACCTTCAGTCAGTCCGTCTGTATAAAAGAAAATTGTATCATGAGGGGAGAGCGCTAATTCGCGGGATTCATACTTTGCATCGGGGCCCTGACCCAATCTCGGACCGTTAGCCTCGATCAGGGGCTGAAAATCGTCTTTTGATAGAGATTCTTTCAAAGAATTAAAAAACAGTGGTGGCGTATGGGAGGCATTGGCATAAACGAGTTTTCCACTTGTTACGTTCAGGCTGGCAACGAAACAAGTCACCTGGATCTCTTTACCCGCACCACACACCGCCTGATTCATAAAACGCAGAATCTCATCCGGGCGTGAGAGAAAATCAGGCTGGAGACTCTGGATGTATTGAAGGCTCGTTTTGCAGCAGTTGATAGTTGCAGTTAATAGAGCTGCGGGCACCCCATGGCCGGTAGCATCTGCAATAAACAGAACCCGCCAGTCATCGTGGGAAGCAACTCCCCACCAGTCACCACCACATTCAGTTGCGGGTTCAAAGTGTCCCTTGATCTCAAGTTTATTTTCTTTAATATCGCTTTCGGGAAAGAAAGACGATTGGACAAGCTGGGCCACCGCCACTTCATTTTCCAGACGGGCCTTCTCTCTCATCTCCTGGATGAAAACTTCGATTTTTCCCGCCATGTCGTTGACCGAATCGGCGAGTGCTCCGACTTCATCATGCGAACTGATGACGGTCCTGACTGAGAAATTACCCTTGGCAATTTCCTGGGTCGTACCGAAAAGTTTTTCCAGCTGGGCAGTGAGCGGTCGGGCGAGTAGTACCGATAGGATCATCGCAATTCCGAGAATAAGTAATCCGTAGGTGAGAGATTTGTTCACGATGTATTTCGTCACCTGAAAGGCTTCTTCCTGGGGAATTCTGACGATGGAAATGAAATTGAGCTTGCGATCATATTCCCAGGCGTAAAGCCAGTCCTGACTCTGGACTTCGATGGACGTCGCGCCCTGAGTGAGTCCATTATCCAGCATTTTTTTAAACACTTCCTGTTCTGACTTTTCCAGATCGCGGGGTTTCTTTTCGGTCGTTCGGATAAGGCCAGTTGCGGGCAGAATGAAAAAATACTCGTACTGGGTTTTTGCCGGAATGAGATTCGGCAGTTCCTGCTCCAGATCTTTGTCGTCGAGTTTGTGAGAGGCATTGAGCCTCATGGTTTCGGCCTTATAGGTGAGGGATTCAAAGAGGTATGCCGTCTTGTCCTGCTTGAAAGTCGTGAGAGCGATGGCCACAAAAACCGTGAGCGAAGTAGCGATGAGAATAATCATCACCAGCATTAGCTTGAGCTTCAGGGGAAAGACCACCTTCCGGTATGCACTTGTCATAGGAACTCCATATCGTTTTATTATAGCCATCCTGCGTGGTAATTTAAGCCTACCCTTTTTACCTAGTCTCATTCTGATAAACTGACTCTATGACATCAAGGCGGATCGACCAGATGTTGTCCCTCGTAGGGGCAATTCTGATCCTGCTCAGCTCATATGAGCTATTCTTTTCCCGCAAGGGTTCTTACGAGGGTGCTACTCTCGGGCGGGTTTCTGCGCTCGAAAAAGTGGTCAAGATCAAGCGTGCCCGCGCTCTCGACTGGGTGGATGCTTTTCACGACGATCTGGTGACCGAAAATCAGATGATTTATACCGATGAGCTCTCTCAGGCAGAAGTCCAGTTTACCGAGGGACAGAAGCTCACTATCAGCGCTAATTCCCTGGTGAAGATCCGCTCCCGCGGGAACGAGAATGAGCTTGATGTCGGGAAGGGCACAATCCGCGCGACATTGGCAGGTGATAAATCCTTTATTGTAAAACTCAACGGTGAAGACTACGAGCTCAAGGGGCAGGATGCCGATGTTGAGATTAACCTGCACGGTAATGTCGGGGAGATCGGAGTTGTCAGCGGTAAAGTGGAACTCGAAAAAGACGGTGAGATCACTCCGCTCGATGAGAAGACTGCATTGGTGATTGAGGGGGAAAAATTTACCACCAAAATGATCGCCTTTAATCTGGTGACACCCGCTAAGCATGCTCTTCTTTATACCGGAGCGGAATTGTACGAGGTGAAATTCACCTGGACCGGCAACACTTCCGGAAAAATTCTGTTAGCACGGACGTCCGATTTTTCTGACCAGACGGCAGAAAGTTTTGCGGGGAACACTTTTACCAAAAGCCTTCCGCCCGGTCAGTACTTCTGGAAACTGGAGAGCGAGGAAGGAACTTCACTTGTCTCTGACTTCCGGATCACACGAGAAGCTCCTCCCGAAATACTTCGTCCCAGGACTGGCGACGTTCTCGATATCATGGTCGATGAAAATGGCGAAAGGCAAGTCCGACTGGAATGGGATTCACCTGATGCCAAAGCCTTCGTAGTTGAAATCACCGAAGGACAGAATGTCACGGCCAAAGAAATCACTCAGAACAGTTTTTCTCATTCTCCCGCGGGAGATTTTTCCTGGAAAGTGAAGGTCAGCGACCCGGCCCGCCCTGAGGCCCTGTGGTCCCCATCCCAGAACATCCGCACGAAATTCCACAAATTCCCGGCCGTCCCGACAAATCTCCATCCCGATGGAGTGGAATACCAGAGCTTCACTGCCAAGCCAGAGATGGTTGAGCTTTCCTGGTCTTCACCGACTGAAGCCGAAATAGAAATCACGACACCATCTTCGACGGAATCCTTTTCTCCTGAGGGGAGTAGTTTCATGTTTCAGCCGACGGTCGCAGGCCTGCATAAATGGCGCATCCGGGGCCGTGATAAGTTCGGCCGTGTATCTGCATGGTCAGTATTCAAAGAGTTCATGATCGTCGATCTGGCAGGCGAAAAAAATTCCGAAGGCATTCAGAGAATTCAACTGAAACGTCCCGATCAGGAAGTGACTTTCGGCTGGGAAGAGGGAAGCGGGACACATGTGTTTGAGCTTTCTACGGACAAAGATTTCACGACCATCATTACGAAAAAAGAAACTTCGGGCAGTGAAACGAAGTTGACTGTTCCAAAAACCGGCACGTACTACTGGCGTAGCAGGGAGTACCGGAAAGATGGAACCTTCCAGGTCAGTGAGCCGAAAAAAGTCATCATTGAACCGGTTCCCGCTCCCGGTAAGCCTGAAGCGCTTCCTCCGATGGAGGTTCCGCTTGAAAGGATTGAATCATCCACCACATTCCTCGATCGGATAATCAGCTCTGCCTATGCTGATGATGTGTTTGGAACGGCCCGGATTAATCTTCCGAAACGGGAAAATACCAAACACTACGTCCTGCGAATTTTCCGGAAGGGAGAAAAAGATCCCCTGGTCGAAGAAAAACTCAATGAACCCCTCTTCGTGTGGAAACGAGCTCTTCCCGGGGAATACGATTTTCAATACGCCGTCGTAGATTTCTTTGATCGTCAGAGTCCTTTCTCGGATCTCTCGCCGTTAACAGTGAAAGAACCTTCCGGACCTTCCCGGCCATTGCTTATTTCACCCATTCGTCTGGAAGAAGTCCGCGAAAGAAAGATCGTTTTCAGATGGGGCCACGCTTCCCGCGCGAAAAAATATTCGTTTATTCTTTCCAAAACCGAAGACATGAAATCCATTCTTCATGAGGACATGGCAAATTCTCCGGATATTATCCTGGAAGAAAAACTGCCTGAAGGTACTTACTACTGGCAGGTAAATGCGATTGATGAAAGCGGGGAGAAAACGCCATCGAGTATCGGCCGCTTCATCAATATTCCTCCGAAGGAAGAAGTGATTGCGGTGCCCGACTTTCCGGGTGAGTGGCTGCTTAAAAATCGTGCGTACGTTGCCTGGGCCCCTTCAAGTGATACGTATAAATTCAAGGCAGGCGAACAGTCCGGAAAGATCGACGGAAACGCGTTGATGGGGCTCGAGGCGCGCGGGAATATCTTCAGGGAGAAATGGATTTATTCGGCGGAATTTTTGCGGCAATCCGGGAAAGTCTTCAAGAAAGAAACTTACTCCCTGATGAAGCTGAATATTGATGCCGGCTGGATACTGAAATCCGGAAAGCACACATTCACGGCGGGACCATCTGTTGGATTCGGAATGGGACAGTCCTATTCCATTAGTCAAAGCGAAGTGAAGGCGAATGGAGTATCGGGTGCCATGTATGGGGGAGTTCTCCGGAGCTTTCATCAGCTGGGTCCGGTCTGGAATGCCGAGGGAAAACTCTCTTATCTTACAGGTAGCCTTTCTGAGATGGAGATCGGTGGAAATATCCTGAGGTCCATGCAGAGTTACTATTTTGTTCTCGGCGCGGGAATGGTGAAAAGAGAATATTCAAAAAATGATGGCGAACAATCTTCGCTTAAGCTGAACGCCGGAATCGGCCGCGAATTCTAGAAATTAAAACAATCAGTCCGAATCCAAAAGCCATCTGAAAGAGAAGATCTTGATCATCTTTCATTTTTACAGCACCACAGGAAATAGAGGAATGAAAGGTTTCAGAAGAGTCCGCACCGTTTCCAATGGCACCGGTTCCAACACCCTGGATGACATTGTCAGCGTCTTCGAACTCATAAACACCGACGGAACCATCTCCACCGCGCGCTCCGGGAGCATCACCCGCACCTCCGGTGCCGCCGGCAAAATTAAAAATAGCATTGTTGGTAATGGAGCCGAGAGATTGGATTCTGATAGCGCCGCCGGAACCGCCGCCGCCGCCGCCACTATCACTGATACCCGGTCCGCCCTTGCCGCCACTCACATCGATGGAACCGTTCATGGTGATATCACCTCCGGCGCTGATCCAGATTGCTCCACCTCCGCCGCCTCCGGTTCCCGTCTCAAAGGGATTAAAAAATTCCCCGAGTCCACCTGGTGCTCCTCCGAATCCTCCCCGGAAGAGAACACTGATATCGTGAGTGGCACCACCCGTTCCACCCGCAGATCCCACGCAAAGACTTCCGTTGTCACCCACATCAGTAAAACCGCCGCCGCCGCCGCCACCACCACAGGAAATTGAGCTTCCACCCTGGGTCGCACCTCCGGCCGCGGGATCTGTAGGTCCCGCGATATTTCCTCCGCCGTCATCAGCACCAGCACCGCCGAGAGCGCCGGCCTGGTTTTCTGTGGCATCGGCCACACCATCTTCACCCGAAAGATTTAAGACGACACCTGAGGCAATGGTAACTGCTCCCTGGACTTTGACTCTGACAACCGGAGCAGGAGAGGGCGGAAAATTATAAGTACCGGCAGAGATAGTGAGAGTCGTGCAATTATAAACGGCGAGACCCGACGTAATCGTGGCACCCGTGCAGGGGCCGGTAGTCCCGTCACCCGGATCAGCCTGTCCAAAAACCTGCGCCGAAATGAGAAGAGAAAATAAAAGAAAGATCCTCATGAACCAATTTTACTGGTTTCAGAGGATCAGTGAAAAAATTTTACCTGACTGGATTACTGTTTTTTGATGATCTTAATCTGAGTAAACACTTCATTGACCCCGAAGCCAGCAGCAGCACCCAGACCATTACCAGCTCTGGTATTCTGGCAACGATGCTGAATCTCAAAAGTGCTCGCTACATTGACTACGATTTCTCCGGCGATAGTTGAGATTGAACCAGCCGCCGTACCACCATTAATAGAAGAACCCACGATCACATCTGTATTGGTATCGAGGACTTTAAGCTTCGATTGGTGAGCTCCGACACCGAACGCCGGAACAGTTGCTTCAATAAAATATTTACCAGGTTGAAGAGTGAAACGGTTTGCGGAAAGAGTAATGAAGTTTGTGTCTCCACCCATTGTGTTCAGTTCTCTGCCGAACCATGAACCGGAAATACAGGTACCGGCATTGAGGCCCGATACTTTTTCATCGCGAAGATAAGCAATCTCTGAAAGACCGCGGTCTCCTTTATCACCTTTTGGACCTTGCGGACCAACTTCACCCTGATCACCTTTCAGACCCTGAAGACCTTGTGGCCCGGCGGCACCTTGCTCACCCTGTGGACCTTGAAGACCCTGCGGACCTTGTGGTCCGGCAAATCCCATTGGACCCATGTCACCTTTCGGACCTTGCGGTCCCACGGCACCGGCAGCACCGGCAGCACCGGCATCACCTTTGTCACCTTTTAAACCTTGCGGACCCATCGGACCTTGCGGACCCATGGCACCGGCCACACCGGGAGCACCATCAAGTCCTTGCGGACCTTGTGGGCCCATAGGTCCTTGCGGGCCCATGGCACCGGCAGCACCAGGAGCTCCGGCATCACCTTTGTCACCTTTCAAACCTTGCGGACCCATTGGTCCCATGGCTCCGGCAACACCGGCCACACCGTCATCACCTTTGTCACCCTTCGGACCTTCTGGGCCGGCAGGACCCATTGGCCCTTGCTCACCCTGAATTCCCTGAGGACCTTGCGGTCCAACCACAGGGCTTTGTGCTTCCGGAAAAGTCGGAACCCAGGCCTCACCATTAAAGGTGAGGACCTGTCCTTCTTCTGCTTCGAGATAGGGGAGAATAAGTCCGTAATCAGAATCTTCTTTTGAAACAATATCGAGTTTAGCTACGAGGCTCGCTTTATCAGACGAAGCCATGTTGAGTTTCAATTCAACTTTGTTATTCACACTTATTTCTTCACGCGCGTGTGAGCCGTCTGAACAGCTGGTAAGACCGAAGTTACTGCTGATGAATCGTCCGTGTTGTTTCGGAGAGTAGTTACAAACAATCTGGCCGTCGAAAATAAGCTGACCGGACATCGGATGAATTTTTCCTGAACCGCTAACGAGTCTCATCTCAGATGGAATTTTTAAAACACCACGGAAACTGATGAGTTTCGGAGAAAGTTTGTAAGAAGGTCTTTGTTCCAGGCCCGCTTTCAGCTCGAGAGTTTTAGATCTCGAAACTCTTTTAAACATCTGATCCCAGAAGTTGTTGCCATTGCCGGCAAGTGCGTCTTGCATGCACAGGAAAATGCTCAAAGTGGGGATCCAAAGATTCTTTAGCTGACGTTCCATAACGAACCCTTCGGTTGTGAATTTCCTTAATTTTAGGTGAGTTCGGGAACTTCTTGTTTATTCCACTACTTAGAAAACACCCTAAGGCCCGGATTGTGCCCAAATCGCAAATATGTGCCACGCTTTATTGCCCAATCTGTGTTCTTTAAAAGGGCCTTAATAATACGTGAATGGTGCTCCTCATCACTGAGGAAAACATTGTAAAATTTTTGAATACGGAAAAGTGGTGCCCAGGACGAGACTCGAACTCGTACGGTCTTGCGACCGAGGGATTTTAAATCCCTTGTGTCTACCATTCCACCACCCAGGCGCGGAAATAGGAAAATGAATCCATGATGAATTGTTACCAGGGGTCTGTCAATTGAAATGCCTGTCACCACTCCTCGCTCTGATTGCCGCATTCGTTTTTCTTCATTCTTGTGCGACAAAAAAAAATCGTGACTATGAAGCAGAAGATCTTTTATCGATCTATGATCCGAAATGGTTTGCTGTAAGTGAGAAGCATTCACTACGAGATCCCATCGGTCGTCTACAACCGCATTTGTTTTTTGATATAGATCCGGAGTTCGCGGTAAAAGACCAGCTTGTGAACACGATCGCGATGACCCCGGAGAATTCTCATCTCGCCTATTCAGTCGACCTCGTTTCCGGTCAAAGGCATTACGCTCACTCCTATTGCAACCAGGGAGATGTCTGGAACCAGAAGAGTGGAACATTCGGAAGGCCGTATTTTTCCATCGCTTACATACCAAGAGTTCTCAACCAGATGGGAGACCTGCAAAAAGTTCTCATCTTCGGCGGTAGAGACCGGATTAAAGCGTCTCTTGATCATCACTTTGTCCGGGTGAGGATCATTGGTTCTTATATTGAAGAAAGTTGCCTCGAGCTCAACTGCCTCGGGCGCGACAACTGGAATTCCCGCCTGGTATTCATTGCCGTGGATCCACAGGAATCAACTTACCGGGACATCACAGACACTGAGTCTTTCAGTTCTCTCCAATCGTGGGAAAAACTCCAGGCCACACTTCAGAATATGGATGGAAGGAATTTTTCCGCCGACAGAACTTATCCTTACATCAGGGTCAGAAAGCTCATCCCTTTCAGAGAGACGATTCAGCTTTTCCGCAAGCGCTCAGCCTTCATGTCAGATACTGAGATCAAAAAAGTTCAGGCCGGTTGCCACTCGCTTTATGACAAGCTCTGGAAAGATGTCGGCGAAGACCGGATTGAAGACCGACCAGCAAAAAATCGGGATGAGCTGAAGAAAAAAGTGAAAGTTCGGGAAGAACTTCGCGGGAAAAGTCAGCCGGTGGGAAAGATGGCCCGGTTCAGGAAATTTATCAAAAAATATTTCAAGGAAAGCGCTACCTGCGAGAAGTTTGTTTATCACGGGAACATAAATGCCAATCCGGAACATTTCTGGTTTCATTCCTACCTGGGAATGTACATCCGTCTTCATAAGGAAGGGTATTACTTCGATTGCCGGAGAAAAGTCTGGGCGGAAAATCTCTTCAACGTGAACGGGGATCCGGTTCACCATCTGCCGGATGAAATTGATTTCTGCTCTGACAAGGACATGGATCTGGCGATGGAGTACATGCCGAATCACCTGAAGACCCTGAAAAATAAACTGGGGCCGAACTACCGCTTCATTGACTACGACACTCATGAATTCGGCACTCATCGCAAGATTTATTCCTGGGTGAAGATGGACACCAGAAAGTTTGACTGTCGTCCCGATCCCAATCATCTGATCCGGGAGAAACTGCAGATCTTTCCTGAGGATGTCAGCTGGAAAAGATGGGAAACGATTGACGTTGAGGATGATCCGAAGATCATATACTGATGGAAAAAACCTCCTTGAATATCTATTGCCTCGGCGGTCCGCTGCTTTCGACAGAGTGGGCGAGTATCATGGGCGATAAGTACCGTAACCACATGAGCTTTGAGCCCGCGCTGGTCAGCTCTCCTGACCTGGCACAAGTCGTGGTATGGGATGGAGTGCTGACGCCAAAGTCCACACCCATCATTCAGGAATTTCTCGACCGCCTTTCTGACAAGACGGTTCTTCTCATCACAGGTGAAGCCTCGACACTTTTTCATGATCATCCGTTTGTAAAACTTCAATCGAAGATCAACGACGCTGTTTTCCTTCCTCCTTCACGGGTTCTTCCGGAAGAGATCCTTGAGGCGCTGGACGAGTGCCGCAGAAAGGGAACTCATGTTTAGCTGGAAGGAATTTGAAAAAGCACGGAACATTCTTGGGGAAGCGGGGAAAAGCACATATAGCGAGGCCCTGGGTCAGCATCACCTGTCAGTAAGGCCCAAGCATCTTCTCCGCTGGATCGAACTCGTCAGTGATGATCTTGGTTATCTCGTGCTTCTTGATATTACCTGTATTGATCATCTTGATGCTGAACGCGAGCATCGCTTTGAGATGGTTTATCATCTCCTGAACATGGGAACGCATCAGAGACTCAATCTTCATCTTCATTTCTCTGAGTCCGAGATCATTCCGAGTGTTAAAAAGTTTTTCTCTCACGCGGCATGGCTCGAGCGGGAACAGGCCGAGATGTTTCATATCCAGTTCAGTGAAGAACTGAAACCGCTTCTGCTTACCGAAGGGCAGACCAATTTCCCACTGAGAAAAGATTCTGACGTGCGGGCTTGGCCTCTCTCAGGTCCTCAATTACTTCCCAAAAACCGCATGAATCCCAATAAGTCAGAAGCACCTTATCCGGAAGAGTCCTGGAAGTGGAAAAGATTCCCGATTCTCGCTGCGGAAACCATGGGGAATTTTGAATGGATGGTTTGTTTTGATCCGACGAAGGTGGTTAATAGTCGGGTGGAAATCGGATTTCATCATCACGGAATCGAGAAAAAACTCGAATCCATGAACTGGATGCAGATCTTGCACTATATTCACCGGATTCACGAAGGCGCCTCACCACACTATACGATAGCCTGGGTGAAGACCCTGGAAGAGATGATGGCGGTCCGGATTCCGGAAAGATCTCAGGCCATCCGGATTATCATGCTCGAGCTTTCCCGGATTTCAGAACATCTCACCGTTCTCCATGAGATCTGTTATGCCCTGGAAAAAAGTGAACACCGCGTTTTCCTCGATCTTCGGGAGAAAATATATGAACTCTTTGAGAAATATTGCGGCCATCGCCAGGGATTCGGCGTCGCGAGCCTGGGGGGAGTAAAAGAAGATCTGCCACACGGATGGATCGTAGAATATCAGGCGGTGGCGTCGATCCTCCAGAAAACTCTGCCGCTCGTGAACAACGCCCTTTTTTCGCAGAATGATTTCCGCGACTCACTGGGTGGTGAGGGAGTCTCCGCCCAGACGATTCTGCAATGGGCGGTGGGCGGACCAGCTATGCGCGCTGCAGGTGTGAACTTCGATCTTCGCAAATCCCAGCCTTTTTATTTTTATCACGAGATTGATTTTGATATCCCGGTGGGGATTTACGGCCGCGCCTACGACAGATACCTCATCCGTCTGGAAGAAGTATTTCAATCACTACGGATCGTCACACAGGTGATCGATAATCTTCCTTTGGGGGCAACCGTCAGTGAACATTTCCAGGGAACTGCATCTGAAGTTCTGAAGAAAATGAATTCAATGAACCCGCCGCTTTCCTGGCATTCATCCAGTCTTGAAACACCCAACGGAGAAGGTGGCTTCTCAGTAGTGGCGGGAGCGGGATGGAAGATCAATCGTGTCAGGGTGAAGACTCCGAGCTTTTCGCTTTCTCAGGCCCTTCCTTCTCTGACCCTTGGTCTGAGAGAAAATGAATTAAGAGCATCGGTAGCAAGCCTTGGGCTTCGGCGCTCTGAAATCGACAGGTAGGTTGAAATGATTCTCGACAGGAAGTTTTACAATAATCTCCCGTTCTTGCGCCGTTGGTGGAATGGACGGCAGATGAAAAAGCTAAGTGGGGAAAAGCTCTTCCGGCAGCTGGACCTTCATAAAAGTTCAGCACCTGACAAGCTTTATTTTTATTCTCCCAGGCTTAAGAGAAAACCGAAATTTACCGGGGATATCGAGCTTTTACACAGCTGGCAAGACGCCAAACTTTGTGAGAGTATGTGTCCGACTCAGGCGATTCAGGTCACCGAAAATGACTTCGTGATTGATGAACGCGGCTGTATCACTTGCGGCCTTTGTGTGGAACTGGCACCTCCGGGACTTCTTGAAGTAACCCATGAGTACAGTAGCTCGCAGCGGTCCTGACTTTTTTAAGGAAGCTCCATGATCAAGTTGATTTCGTTTTTTGCATTCTCTTTTGCGGCCATCTGGTTCGCACTTTCCCACACCATCGGCCTTTCCGGATTCTTCGGTGAATTTGTCGGCGCACATGCGTGGATAATTCTTCCGATTTACATGTTCGTCATCACTCACGTCACGATCACGGCGATGAGTCTTTCCTTCCACCGTCATCACACCCACAAGGGTTTGGTTCTTAATAAGTGGATCGATATGCCGATGCAAATCTGGCTCTGGTTTGTGACTTCCATGTCAAAAGTTGACTGGGTTTCCGTTCACATTTATCACCATGCTCACTCAGATCAGGAAAAAGATCCGCATAGCCCGCTTCATAAGGGTCTCCTTCATGCTCTCTTCCTCGGCGTCTTTGATTACACAAAAGGGAAATCACTTCCAGATGTGCAGAAGATCCAGAAGACCATCAAGACCAATCGTCTTGAGGCCTATATCCACAATCATTCTTTCACCGGCCCATACCTCATGACTCTCATTGCGATCGTCCTCTTTGGACCGCTCTGGGGTGGTGTCATTGCTGTCTGTAACTTCCTGGTTTCTCCGATCTTTGCTGTCGGTGGAGTTAATGCCATCGCTCACTGGTGGGGTTACCGGAATCATGTGACCACTGATAACAGCCGTAACATTGGTTATCTTTTCATCCTGAATTTTCTTGTTTGCGGTGAAATGGATCACAACAATCACCATGCGCACATGAAGTCGTGTTCATTCCGTCACCGTTGGTACGAATTCGATATCGGATACATGTATATCAAGATTCTGAATTCATTGAAGCTCGCGGAAGTGAAGAACGCCTACACACCGAAAACACTTAAGCAGGAACTTTCTCAGAAAGTTTCCGAGCTGATTGACCGCGATTACCGCTTCAAGAAGCGTTGTGAAGAGCTCGCCGCTGAACTGAACACTAATTATCATGAGCTCAAGGCCAGCATTGAAGCCTACTGCCGTGGTGAGAAAGTGAAGCTGGACAAGGCCGTTCGCGAATTCATGGCCGAAGTTGAACGCACTTACCGTGCTAACCAGCGCCTGAAACTTTCCTACGTTTAAAAGATTTTCCTATCCCAATTGAGTTCCTCGAGCATATCGAGGAACTCAGTCCGGGCGATATACTTCCCCCCGAATTGTTCCACTACATTCGTCACCATCTGGGTGTCGAGGAATCTTATACCCTTCGATTTTAAGTGCATGAGAAGCGTCCACAGGGCGAACTTGCTGGCATTGTCTTCTTTCATGAACATGGATTCGCCGGAACAGAATTCGCCCATGGTGACGCCATAGAGGCCTCCTGCGAGCTCGTCTTCCCGCCATACCTCAACTGAGTAAGCGAGATTCTCCCGGTGGAGTTTTTCGTAACCCTTGATGATGTCCGGAGTGATCCAGGTCCCGGGTTGATTCTTCCGCTGAGCACGCGCGCACTCAAGGATCACGTCTTTCATGCGTTGGTTGAAGGTTACCCGAAAGGGATTTTTCTTCAGGAACTTTTCAAACGACTTCGGGACGTGAGTTTCATCAATAAAAATTACCCCCCGAGGGTCAGGGGAGAACCAGGCAAGAGGAAGCTCGACGGAGATGGGCCAGGGAAAAATTCCCTGGCGGTAAGCGGTGACCAGTGTATCCACTTCAAGATCGCCTCCGACGGCAACGAGACCATCTTCATCTGCATCTTCGATGGGTGGAAAGACGATCTTTCTTTTCATCAGGCGAGAACATCCAGGAGAAGGCGGGCCATATCACCTGCGACCGTCAGGGAGCTCTTCTGATCGCGTTCTGCGACTCCTTCCGGAAGGACAAAAGGTGCCACTTCCATGAGGTCAGCACCAGTAATCCGGAATTCTTTAGCGAGGGGACGGAGAATGGCAGCGCAATCGGAAGGAAGGAGACCGTCCGTTTCAGGAGTGCCCGTGGCGGCTGCATATTTCTGGTCCAGGGCATCGATATCGAAGCTCACATAAAGTTCTTCAATGCCCAGATTCTTAAAGTGCTTCACAATTTTCTTCAGAGTTTTCCCGGAACCGTTCTTAGTGACCTCATCGGCCCAGATCTGTTCAATGCCCACATTCTTTTTCCAGTGAGCTTTGGTCTTTCCTGAAGAACGGATTCCGATCTGAAGAATATGATCGCGGGACTTGAGGAATTTCAGGATCTGGAAAGTCCATGTGCCGAAGCAAAGATCAATTCCCAGGCGGTCTTTCAGGAGATCGGTATGAGCATCAAAGTGGAGGATCCCGGCCTTCTTTATATCTTTCCGCGAGAGAAGCCATTCTTTTACCAGGGGATAGCTGGTGGAATGATCACCGCCAAACCCGAGGATCCGGGCCTTGGGAGCTTTCTTATAGACTAACTTTACCGCTTCTTCCGCGATGGAAAGGGGAGAAACCGGAAGCTTCACCACTTTGCCGTAGAGCGCTTTCCGGCAATCTCTGATGGTCGCCTCGTTGAGGTACTTATCGTGAAGGAGATGCGGGATAACTCTTACGTCTCCGAGATCGGAAAAATTATTTTTCTCTTCCAGGATTTCTCCACGCAGGGCCAGTGGTCCCCAGTTGGCACCTCGCTGGATTCCTCCGCCATTATCTGACGGGATTCCGATGACAAGTGGCTTGTCGATTTTGATGTTATCGAGGTTTTTCTCCCAGATTGACTGAGCTTTCTTGAGATCCTTCGTGCCGAAAATTTCTTCCCGAAGAACTTCTTTTCTTTCTTTGGCAGTATGAACTGTGTGAACGCCGTTTCCGGGCAAAGTCAAAAGAAGCTTCAGCTGATTCATATGAGAACACCATCTTTGTATTTATATTGCAGGATTTCGGATTGATATTTTTTAAGAAATTCATTTTTATCGAGAGTCACCCAGTCAGTAAGGATCCGGACTTCAAACTCTATGATGCGCTCATCGAGCCTGGAATCGACGCCGGCAATGTGACTTGTTTTCCAGACCTGAGGGATGTGATGCCACTCATCTCCGAAGGGTTCTTTGGCAAAGGTATCTAGAAAGGCAAAGGCCTTGGGATGCGAAGGAAGAAAATCTTTCAGCGCATTTTCTTCAATCAGTTTCCCACGGGCAGGATTTATCAGGAGGAGCTCGGGATGAACGCTTTCAAAAAAACGATAATCCAGCATCCGCTCGCTGGTTTTATTCAAGCTCATGGCGAGAATAACGACTCTGGCCTCCGGCAGTCTTCCTTCCTGCCAGGTTTTCACCCAGCGGTAAGGACATTCGGAAATAAAAGGATCAACAATCGTTACCTGAGCGCCCAGTGCAGTCAGGGTGCGGGCGAGAATTTTTCCCACATGACCGTATCCGAAGATCCAGATCGGAAGCTCCTTCATGAGCGGCCTGTCCCATTTTCTTTCTTTGTTCCATTCCACATGCTGAGGAAATTCCACGGCACCTTCAAAGAGGCAACGAAGTGTGTATTCGGCCACCGCCTGTGCGCGGATGGAATTACCAGTCACAACCGGAATGTCTTTCCAGAGATGCTTTTCCTGCTCAAAATGGTCGTAGCCGGAATTAGGATGAATGATGAGCTTAGTCCCTTCCAGGATTTCAGCATAAAACTCGGAGAGATTTGTGTGGGTATTCGTGATGAGAACCTGAGGCCTGGCAGAATTCGACACCTGTGACAGGTACTTTATCCCGGGAATAGCTTGGAGTGCGGTTTTCTCGCGATAGAGAAAATCCTTGGCCTGATAAGGCGATATATTTGTTCGTAAAACCTCTAGGGATTTCATCCATCAAAGCTAGCGCATCTTGGGACAAATGTGTATAACGGAGGCAGTATGATCACCATCAAATCGGCCCGCGAAATCGAAGTGATGAAAGAGTCCTGTAAGATGGCGGCTAAAACGCTCCATTTTCTGAGTAAGCATCTTCGCGCGGGTATGAGCACAGAAGAAATTAATACCATGTGTCACCAGTACACTATCAATCGTGGCGGGATTCCCGCCACGCTTGGCTATCATGGTTTCACCAAATCGCTTTGCACTTCCCGGAACGATGTTATCTGTCACGGTATTCCATCGCCCAAAGAATTCCTGGAAGACGGCGATATCATCAATCTTGATGTGACCACTCTCTGGAAGGGCTTTCATGGTGATACGAACGCTACTTTTCTCGTAGGTAACGTAAAGCCTGAGATCCAGAAACTCGTGGAAGTTACCAGAGAATGTATGATGGCAGGTATCTCAGTTTGTCGTCCCGGTGCTCACATCGGTGACATTGGTGCCATCATTGAAGAAATTGCTCACAGTAGCGGATACTCTGTCGTTCATGAATATTGCGGTCACGGAATTGGCAGACAATTTCATGAAGAGCCGCAGATCACTCACTTCGGGAAAAAAGGTACCGGAGTAGAAATGCGACCGGGAATGACTTTCACCATCGAACCGATGATCAATATCGGTAAACGCCACTGCAAAGTTCTGAATGATGGCTGGACGGTTGTGACGAAAGATAAATCCTGGTCGGCACAATTTGAGCACACCATTCTCATCACCGAAGCGGGACATGAAATCCTCACGACTTTTGCTCCTGAGGATTGGAAACCCGAAGATGACCGGATTTAAAAACCTCCTCTCACGAAACAATAAGAATCTATTCGATGCCAATGTCAGCGTCGCCCGTGATGGAACAACTCTCTATCTGAGATTTGATTCCCAGGACAAAATCGCGGCCGCTACATATGAAGGCTCTCCGGATATCTGGATGGCCTCTCTTTGCGAGCTCCTGAAAGACATGCCTCTCTCCGAAGCAAGACAGGTCGATCTTTCTCATTGGGAACTGGCCTGGAAAGATGACCAGTTCTTCTGGGATATGAAGCTTGAACTGGGGGAGAGACTTTTCTTTCCGCCCCTCGAACTTCTTCATGCAGCGATTGATATTTATCGCGGAAGAGAATTCCTCTATCACGACGAAAGTCCGCTGATCTGTCGCTGCTTCGGAGTTAGGGAAAAAGACGTTCTTAATTTCCTGAAGACCGCTAAAGAGGTGACGCTTGAGGAATTATCCAAGGCGACCAGGGCAGGGATGGGATGTCGTTCGTGTGTACCGCAACTGAAGCAGTGGCTTAAAATTCCTTCGGAAGAAAACCTCCGCTTTTACAATTCAAGACCGGTCGCCGACTGGATCGTGGATATCGACAATGCCCTGGTGAGATTTACGTTCTCGAAAGACTGGAACTTGAATGTCGAAAGCATGAAAGGAAATGTCGTGATGATTTCGTATGATTTCCCCGCTTCCCAAAAAGAAGAAGAGGAAGTGACGATCAAGCTTCAGGGCTTTTTAGCTGAGGCTTCTGATCCCGGACTGGCCTTCTTTTTGAGGCGCTCACGGCAACGCTGAAAAGCTGCCGGATAATCTTTGATCTTATCAAAAATCTTAGTGTCCTTACCTGCCATAATTCTTTTGATGTCGATATCTTCCTGTAGATATTTAATCTGGGTGAAAAATTTATTGAGTTCCGGAATTTCTTCCAGCAGGCAGTCTGGTGTTGGGGAAATTGTCTGAACTTGTGAAATGAAAGTCAGAAGAATTTCCTTACTCTCTCTCACATAATCCTCAATCATTCCCTCTGTGATCGATCTCTGTAGACCGGTCACAGACGCCGGGATTACAAATAAGTTCTTTCCCTTCCGGAGTGACAATTCCAGAAGCTTCCAGGATTCAGAGTAGGATTTCTTCCCGCAAATGAGATTAAAGTCCTCATTTGAGACCGAGAGACCGGGAATCTGGATCATCTCCGCGGTGATCCTCTGGTTCAGATCATAAATGGGACCGGTATTTTTATTCTGATGAAGCCGTTTTTCTTCGGCGCCCAGGCAGACCAGCAGAGGGTTCGCGGCGTGGACCTGGGCCGTGAGGAAAAGAGCGGTGATGAGAAGAAGCTTCATGCTTTCATTCTACCGTGAAAATGACTATGATCAAGGGATGAAAGAAATGAGTTTCATGGACCATCTTGAGGAGCTGCGGACACGTATCATCCGCATTCTGATCATCCTGGTGGTTTCTTTCGGGGTTTGTTACTACTTCTCCACCGCCATTCAGGAAATTCTCCTTACCCCTTTGAGGACTGCTCTCGGGGGACACGGGAAGATTGTTTTTACGGGACTCCTGGACAAGGTGATTGCGGAACTCACCATGGCCTTCTGGTCATGCATTCTTCTCGCCAGTCCTTTCTGGTTCAGGGAGATCTGGCTTTTCGTCAGACCCGGCCTTTACGATCATGAGGCGAAAGCAGTCAGACCTTTTCTGGTGGTGGGATTTCTTCTTTTCATCGCGGGCGTTTCGTTTGGTTATTATGTCATCTTCCCGTTTACTTTTAAGACCCTGATTAATTCCGGGGTCGCCAATGTCGAGGCGATGCTGAGTCTCCATGACTACCTCATGCTTGCGGCAAAAGTGCTCGTGTTCCTGGGACTTCTTTTTCAGCTTCCCAATGTGGTTCTGATTCTTGGCTTCATGGGACTGGTGACAAAATATTCGCTGAGAGAGTGGAGGAGATATACCGCCGTGATCTTTGCCGTCGTTGCGGCTGTCGTCACTCCGACACCGGATGCTTTCTCCATGATGTGTGTGTGGGTTCCGATGATGGTTCTGTATGAGATCGGTATTTTAGGCGTGGCCTTGATTGTTCATCCATATCTCAAACGCAAGCATATGGAAGAAAACGTTCAGCTCGCTTCGAAGTCGTAATCGTCGAGATCAATTTCCCAGACCTGCTCTTCCAGATTCCCGCCTTCTTTCGGGCCATCTTTATCACCAAGGAAGGAAATGTATTCTGAGGTGAAGCTCCAGTTATCCAGATCCCCGGCAATGTAAAATCCCTGCAGGGTTTTTTTGAAATCGTGAATCAGGCCCTCCACCTGTCCGGCATTGAAATCAGAACCGTCACTTTTACATAGCCATCCGGTGAGACGAATCTCATATCCCGCGACACTGTATTGGCAATAGGACAGGTCGACGCCATTGCGGTTGAGCACACGTCTTGCTTCCTTACTGGATTCCATGCGGGTCATCTTTTTCATTGGCTCATTCCTTTCCTCTCAAGATGTTACGGTAGGTCCCGGGTAAAGCTTGAGCAAAAAAGTTAAGTGGCTTGAATCGGGTAAGGGAGAAAATTCTGAAAAGAGAAAAGAGCGTGACCGCCCAGTTTAATGGGCGGCCAGGGGAGACTTATTTGTTCATGGCGAGGATAACTTCGCGGGTAACTTTTGAAGCAAAACAGGAAGAATTATTGGTTGGATCCAGCATCGGAGCGAGCTCAACCACATCGGCGCCCACAAAATTCTTCTGATTTAAGATCTTCAAGATCTTCATGAAGCCGTGGAAGTCTTCTCCGCCTGCTTCAGGTGTACCCGTTCCCGGAAAGTAGGCGGGATCAAAGAAATCGAAATCGAGAGTGAGATAAATGGGGCGTTCATCAGGAATGGCTTCCAGCCACTCACAACATTCCTTAAGCGAAGTCGCGAGAGTTTTATTTTCCTTCATCCACAGGAATTCCTGGCGTGGGCCGGAGCGGATACCGTATTGGATGAGACGATTCTTCGGCGTGAAGTGATCGAGCACGCGACGGATGATCGAGGCGTGAGAATATTTCTCCTCGAGATATCCGTCTCGGAGATCTGTGTGGGCATCGAGGTGAAGAACCACGAGGTCGGGATAGGATTCGAGATATTTTTTTATCGGCCCGTAAGAAATCGAGTGTTCTCCGCCCATGGTAAGAAACTTCACCTTGTCTTTCACCAGATCAATGTCCTTCACCATATCGAGGAAGAAATCATTCGTAATGTGCCACTTTGACGGATAGACCGGAAGGTCTCCCATCGTGACGATATTGTAGTCCTGCGTGTCCTTATCGAGGTAAGGAGAATAGTCCTCAAGTCCGTAAGAAGCTTCACGAATCGCCTGCGGGGCAAAGCGGGCACCCGGCCGGAAGCTGGTCGTTCCATCAAAGCAAAAGCCGATGAGGTGAGTGGTGTCGGAATAAATCGCCGCTGCGAATTCCGTCCCGATAAACGCCTTACCGTGCTCCAAACCTTCTACTTCTTTTAAAAGTCTTTTCTCTTCCATATTACTCCTGACCGATCATTCTCTTGTGGAAATTTGAAATAGAGAAAGCACCCTTGTGCCAGTCCATGTTGTACCACTTGAGAGACCGCTGCAACGTGTGCATGTGCTGAATCTTGTCCGGGTTGATATCTGTCGGACGGTATTTTTTCGACGAGAAGCCGAAGGTCCAGAAGACCCCCGGATATATGAGCATCGGCGCCGTAAAGGATGATACCTGCGGGAAAACCTTTCTCATGTTGTTGTAGATGTTCTTGATTCCCCATTCATCCAGAAACGGATTCTCCGTCTGGTTCATCATGATGCCCTCTTCTGTCAGAGCATTGTATACGTCCTGATAGAACTCATCAGTGAAGAGCCCGGAAGCAAAGTCCACCGGGTCTGTGGAATCAACCACGATGATGTCGTACTCATTCTTCGCGCGCTTGATGAAAGCAAATCCATCTTCCGGAAGAACGCGCACGCGTGAATCCGTCAGACCAGATGTACAGTCAGGGAAATATTTTTTTGAAACTTCGATCACGCGTTCATCGATCTCAACGAGGTCCACGCGCTCGATATCCGGGTGCTTAACGAATTCCCGGACCACACCGCCGTCACCGCCGCCGATGATGAGAACTTTCTTGCACGAACGAGATACCATGTATGGGATGTGAGAGACCACTTCGTGATAAACGAATTCATCCTTGTCCGACACCATGGTTTTGCCATCGAGAAGGAGCATGCGACCCACGGATTCCGTCTCATAGACATCAATCTTCTGGTACTTGGTCTGCTCTGAATGAAGGTGGGACTTGACCTTGAAACCCATGGAATATTTCTGATGAAAAGACTCTTCAGTGAGCCAGCCGCCGGTATTAATCATGGTGTTCTCCTTGAGGAGGATTTTTTAACTCAAAAGATACCCATTTCCAAGCGTTTTGACGGGCCGCACACGCTTTTATGTCTCTGGCTTTTGTTCTATGATGAAGGAATCTGAAATCGAAGGAAGTTGCATGATTCTTGTTACCGGTGCCGCCGGATTCATCGGCTCAGTTATTGTTCACGAACTCAACCTGAAAGGCGAAGAGGATCTACTTCTTTGCGATAACTTTGAGGCCGCTGAAAAATGGAAAAACCTTCGGGGTCTCAAGTTTGACTCATTTGTGAACGTGGATAATCTTTTTGCCCACCCGATCTGGAAGAAAGTCGGGGGACTCACCGCCATTTATCACATGGGTGCATGCTCCGATACGACAGAGCTCGACATGGATTTTCTGTATAAGAACAACACGGAATTCACGAATCGCCTCCTGACACTGGCCGCCCAGAAAAATATCCCGATTGTGTACGCTTCAAGTGCAGCAACCTATGGTGCGGGTGAGCAGGGTTATTCCGATGACCACAAGGGGGTTCCGAAACTGAGACCCCTGAATAAGTATGGTTATTCGAAACAGCTCTCTGATGAATGGATCCTGAAACAAACGAAGAAGCCCAAGGTCTGGTTCGGCGTTAAGTTTTTCAATGTCTTCGGTCCTCAGGAATACCACAAAGGGAAAATGAGTTCGGTTGTTTATCAGTCATTCAACCAGATTAAAGACGGGGGAGAGGTGAAGCTCTTCAAGTCTCATCGTCCGGATTTCAAGGACGGAGAACAGCTCCGGGATTTCGTTTATGTGAAAGACGTCGTCCGCGCGATGATAGAACTCATCGCTGCCGGAAAGAAGAAACCAGCGCATTCCGGTATCTATA
This sequence comes from Bacteriovoracales bacterium, assembly GCA_036675045.1. GTDB lineage: Bacteria > Bdellovibrionota > Bacteriovoracia > Bacteriovoracales > Bacteriovoracaceae > Peredibacter. The sequence goes on from JAKFFP010000276.1 coordinate 24,715, forward strand.
ATCTCGGAACGGGTGAGGCGAGGAGCTTCCTGGATCTGGTGAAAGCAACTTTCGCCGGTATGGAAAGAGAGCCGGAAATCAGATTCATCGACATGCCGGCAGAACTCAGAAACCAGTACCAATATTTTACCCAGGCCGACATGACGAAGCTTAAAAAGGCCCTTCCGAGATTCAGATTCATGAAGCTCGAAGACGCCGTTGGTGATTATGTCCGGAATCATCTCGCCCAAGAGGATCAATATCTCCGCTTATGAGTAAGGGAATCAAGGTTGACGGATTTAAGCAGGCCATTGAAATGCTCCAGGGACTGGATCTTGCCCAGCAACAGTCTCTGATTGCCGAGATCGCCCGGAAAGACCCTGAGATGGCGATCAAGTTGAGTTCGAGCCTCGTGACTTTCGACGATCTGAAATATCTCACCGTGACCATGATGAAGCGTCTCCTCCAGGACATCGAACTGGATGACCTGGGACTCGCTCTCCGTGGGGCCAACAAAGAAGTGACGGAACATCTTCTCAATATGTTCTCGACCAATATGAAAAGAGACGTTGAAGATATCCTGAAAGGGAAGCCCCGCCCTCTTTCTGATGTCATGGAAGCACAGAAGAAGATCATGGCGGTAGTTCTCAGGCTCCGCGAGAAGGGAGAAATTGTGCTCTCGAAAGATAAGTCTGAGAGGTACGTCTGAAATTTATTGGCGGTCTTCTGCTCGGAGTGGTTCTCAGTTTCTTATATTTTCAAGGCCGCCCGGCCGCTGTCCCGCAAACTACCCGGAATGAATTTCAGATTCTCGGAGAAGTCGAAGCAAGGAAATTTGCCGAGGCCAATGATGAAACTACCAAGCTGAAAGCGGCGGAAGAGCTTTATGGTAAGATGATGGTCCTTTTTCTCACTCACATGGGTCTGCAACTCCAGAAGAGTCAGGAGATTGAATGGAAAGAACCGGATACGAAGAAGGCAGCTTCTTCTACCGGAGACAGCAGAGTTTCCCCGCTCGTTTCTGAAAGTCGTTGCGCTCCCTGCGCCCAGGCCGCAAAGGCCAATGAGAAAAAGGATCCGAAGAAGCTCACCGTTCCCGATAAATTCAAAAGCACCGGTTACCTCAATAAGATGGAACCACCACTCCGGAATATTTTAGGAGTGTTTGGCGGCAAGCTCAGTTACTTTGCGGGAAGCCGCAAGGGAAAGACCGATCCTGTGCTGATTGAAGTGAACCTCCGGGAACGAGAAAACCTTCTCGACGGAGAAATCAATGTGATTTTGACGGACGAGGAAGGCACACCGTATTCGAGAAACCGCGGCAAGGGCGGGAACAAAACCATTCGCTTCGATGAGAAGGATCGCATGGTATACGTGGAAGCTTCTCCCAATTCGTTTTTCGCATTCAAGCTCTTCCAGTTTAGTCGAAACGAATTAAGCGGAGAGTACTATGAAGATAATGCCATGGTGGGGAAAGCGCTCCTTTATCGTCAGTAGTATTCAGCGCGTGCATGAAATGCACTCCGCTCACGCAACCCTCTGTTTCTCACACTTAATTACATACAAGGCCCAAAAGGACCCTATGCGCGGAGCTAAAGTGGCCTCACTCAGGCTAATTTGCCCCCGTATCGTCATGTTTCCAACATGAGGTCAATTTCTAAACCCCTCAAATTTTGAAAGTCTAAAGTTGGCACGGTTCATGCTCTAAGTGCTACGCGAGAGCGGAGGATCTACTCAAGGATGAGTAACCCAGAAACGGATTTCTCCTCCCTCTCACAAAATGGCCAGTAAGGCCGCCAGTTTTGAAGGATTAAAGCTGGATTAACATCACGGATGACGACACCTATCAAGGAGTGCTTTATGGACAAAGCGACGATTGAACACTTCAAGTCTCTCTTTATGGAAATCCTCTCTGAGGAAGAGATCTTTGAAGGTGCCTTACTTCAACCCGCATCGCTCGAGGGCGACGAAGTAGATATCGTCTCTGTTGAGAAAGAAAACCAGATGGATTTTCGCCTGAAGGCGAGAAACGCGGTTTATCTCAAGAAGGTCCGCAAGTCTCTCCAGAAAATTGAAGATGGGACTTTCGGTGAATGCGAAGATTGTGGAATGGAAATTTCTCACAATCGCCTGATGGCGCGTCCGACCGCTGACCTTTGCATTCACTGTAAAGAAGTTGAAGAAAAAGAAGAAAACCAGCTCGTTCACAAAAACCGCACTTCTGTGAAGCATGGCGGACGTGTCCTTCCGATCGAGCACCTTGAAAAAAGTTTTAACCGCGATGAAACGTCGACTTCTGACTTCCATGTTAATCACATGGATTATCAGGATATCGTCTCCTAATTGGTTGTGTGTTGGAAAAGCAAAGAAGGCCTCCGCAAGGGGGCCTTTTTTTTATTCAAGATAGCGGGAGCGCATCTCCGGGCCTGAATAATTGAAGATGAGTGATCCGGGAAGATCCTGGCGGAGAATTTCCAGCAGAGTTGCATTTCTACCGCGCGAATCCAGATGACTCATATTGACCTTTGGAACACCCAGGCAACCTTCTGTGGGTTGAAGATATTTCGGGATCCAGGTTGAGCTCCTGACAAAACGAATGGCATCTTCCAGTTCTGAGTTTCCTGCCTGCGAGGGATTGATCGATCGGAGAGTTTTTACCGGGTCCTGAGGCGGAGAATAAGTTTCAGAATTCATGTCATAGAGTGAAACACCATTTGTGAAATCGTCCATCGGCGAGGCCCAGCCGTGCAGGATGACAGCACGGGCCTGCATATTGGTATTCGCACTATCAATTCCCCGGAGGATGACATTTGGTCCGAAGCGACTCCCATGCGAGGCTTGGCCCGCAATGACAAATCCGTCTGAAGAAAGATTTGATCCTGACTGATTCGATACTGCCGGAGAACTTCCCAGTCCGTCTGAGCCGGGACCATTCCCGCTGCCGCCGCG
>JAKFFP010000206.1:0-5329 GCA_036675045.1 Bacteriovoracales bacterium
TTTCCCGGGGCCACAAGAAGACCGGCCACCAGCGCACATTCCGCAGGTGTCGCTTCGTCCAGCTCTTTATCAAAATAACCATTGAAGGCAGCTTTCACACCGTAGTATCCGCCACCCAGATAGACCTGATTAAGATAGAGGAAAAGAATCTCTTCCTTAGTGAACTTTTCCTCGATTTTTCTGGCGAGCAATAGATCTTTTATTTTCCGGGAAATGGTTCTCTCTTTAGAAAGAAGGAATGATTTTGCCACCTGTTGTGTGATCGTTGAACCACCCTGAACCAGACGCCCTTCTTTCATGTTCACGGCGAAGGCCCGAACAATTCCCAGATAATCAATCCCCTGATGATGGAAAAAATTGTCATCTTCAGCAGCCAGAAAGGCATCGACTACTTTCTTGGGTATTTTCTCAAAGGGAACGACGTCGCGTGTTTCAATACCAATATCGAGAAGGACCTCTCCGTCACGGGAAAGAATCTTTGAGTTCATGGGAGGATTGTAATCTTTCAGAGAATTGATCTGCGGAAGATCCATCGATATGTAGAAGAAAATACCAACCAGGGAAACCACACCCAAAAGAAAAAGAACCGCAAGTACGGCAAGGGTCTTTATCAGACGTTTCAAGGACAATCCTTCGTTTGAAATATTGGTCTATTTTAAGGGAAATCTCGAATTAAGAAAGATTACTCTTTGTAATCAATTTCTTTGAGGCTATCGCTCAGGATTTTAATTTTCTTTTCAGCGGTCTGGAGGGTCTGGCGGCAGTCTTTATATAACTCGATTCCTTTCTCAAATTTTTTAAGACTTTCGTCGAGATTCACTTCACCTGACTCCAGCTCTCGGACAATTTTTTCGAGTTCTTTGAGAGAGCATTCGAAGTCAGTTGAATCTTTTTTCCCACTCATCTTGGCATCCGTCGTTGGTTTGACACGTATTTGTTACCCGGATCATCGCACATGGAGACCTTTCCGACAAGTAATCAGCGGCTTAGCTCGTGTGGTGTAAATTGCCTATGCTAGGTTTCTGTCACCCGGGTTGCTAAAATTTGCCTACGGGCGAGTCTGTCGTCCGCTCCATCAGGAAGAAGGAGTTCATGAAGAACATCTGGGTGCCCTTATCCGGCCAAGTGGCCCAACAGCGTAAAGTGGAAACGATTGCCAACAATGTGGCGAACGCAAATACAGTTGGGTTTAAAAAAGACCAGCTCGTATTTAAAGAGCATCTCACTGCACTCTCTAAAGGTGTGGATGACATCGATATTCCGCGGAAAGAATTTTCTCCTGCTGATTTTTATCACACTCAGGGCGCAGAGAATGCGATGGTTGCCGTTGATGGCAGTTATACGATCTTCGAACAGGGGCAGCTCCAGCCAACCAGTAATCCTTTAGATGTAGGTCTTCAGGGTGAAGGGTTCCTTGAAGTCATCACACCGAATGGCGTTCGCTTTACCAGAAAAGGTAATCTCTCTATTAACCGCGAAGGCGAACTCGTGACGGATCAGGGATATAAAATCCTGAGTGCCGTTGCTGGCGCTCCGGAAGGAACACGCGATCCGGCTTCTGCTCCTTCATATCCAAAACCAGAAGAGCGTGTTGTTCGCATTCCAACTAACGTAAAAATCACCATCACCAGAGAAGGTGATGTCGTTACTAAAGACGGCCCTATTTCGAAACTCTCGGTCGTCGAGTTCGTCGACAAGCACGCATTACGAAAAGAAGGCAGTTCTCTCTATGTCACGCCGGATGAGGCGAACATCGTGAGAAACGACGTTAAGACGATCGTACATCAGGGATTCCTCGAAGGATCCAATGTGAATGCGATTGAAGAGATGTCGGAACTTATCAAAGCACACAGACATTTTGATTCTATACAGAAAGCAATCAACGCCTATGACTCGATATCCGGCAAAGCTGCCAATGATATCGGGAAATTTTAATCAGGGGGATCTATGATTAGGGCCTTACATACAGCATCTACCGGCATGGCCGCTCAGGAATCTAACGTTAACACGATCTCGAACAACATCGCGAACGTGAACACGACTGGTTTCAAGAAGGCGCGTACTGAGTTTGATGATCTCCTCTATGAAACAATCCAGGAAGCTGGTGGAAAATCATCCGGCAATACAGAATACAATGTGGGTCATCAGGTCGGATCAGGCGCGAAAGTATCGGCAACGAGAAAAATCCACTCACAAGGTCAGCCGACAATGACTAACAACCCTTACGATCTCATGGTGAATGGCGAGGGTTTCTTCGGCATTATCGGATCTAACGGCGAACTCAAGTACACCCGTGACGGAAGTTTCAACGTCGATGCCCAGGGTAATCTCGTAACCCGTGGCGGTCATCGTGTATTCCCGGGGATTGTAGTTCCACCAAACGTTCTTCGTATTGGCGTAGGTGAAAATGGCCAGGTGGAAGCTTATACCAGAGAGTCAGTTGAACCGATGGCACTCGGACAAATTCCTGTCTTCACATTCGTCAATCCGGTAGGTCTTCGCTCAGAAGGTGGAAACCTCCTCGCTGCGACAGTGGGATCGGGCCAGGCCATCCAGAATGCTCCGGGAGAAAACGGATCTGGTGTTGTCATGCAGGGAGCGATCGAAGCTTCCAACGTGAACGTCATGAACGAAATGACGGACCTTATTAAGGCCCAGCGTGCCTATGAAATGAATTCAAAAGTCATGGGTGTAGCAGATCAGATGCTACAGACCGTGAATAACATCAGGTAATAAATGAAACTTTTTGTATTCTTTTTTCTTTTCATTCCTGCGGCCTTCGCTTGCGATATCAGCATGCCTTACCGTCTTGTGGTCTTAAGTGATGAGCCAACCGGACAAAGTCCTCTCACCACTTCCAACTGCCAGGAAGAAACACTCAAAGAATTTCATCGCACTCTGACCGGGCTTGAAGGAAGAATCTCTTCGGCGCAGCTTACAGAAATCATGGCGGCAAAAAAACATGTCGTTCGTATTGAACAGCACATGGTTCAGATCCAGAATCTTAAAACCTTCATTCGTGAGCAGCTCACGATACCTTCCGGCGTCCATGTGAAGGCAACTTATCCGGTAAATGCATCTAACTTTCTTCCGCTCGCACCTGGCGATCAACTCCATGTGAATTGTTCAGCTTGCCTCTGGGGAACCAAGCAGCCGCTCAATATTTCAGTCGCCGGGTTTGACGGCACCAGACGAGACTTCATAGCGGTGGCTGATTTTGGGAAAATGGTCCGCGCTTTCCGGCTTACACGTCCCCTCAATTCATTCTCTGAAATCACTGTCTATGACATCAAGGAAGAGTTCACTGAATCCGTTCCTCACGCTGAGTTCATCTCCGATGTGCAGAACCTCAAATATTACAAATCGAACAAGCCGCTCAAGTCTGGCGAGCTTCTGAAAATTTCAGATCTCAATGCGATCAATATCGTGAAAGCTGGACTGAAAACAGAAGTGATTCTTGAGAACGACATGGTTCGTATCAAGACTTCCGGTATCAGCCGCGGCAACGGAGCTTATGGCGATACGGTCGAGGTCTGGCATCCGCAAAAAAATAAAAAGTATCAAGGTAAAGTCGTTGATAACAACAAGGTATTAGTCGAGCTATGAACCATCTTTTTTTGTTCACACTTCTTCTTTTCACATCCTGCGCGAGTTACGTGACTTCAGTTCATAAACAGATGGATCGCGAAGAAAGACTTGCCCGCGGAGATAGCCGACGTCCCAGAAACGCTGCTCCCCGTGACGGCTACTGGAGAGATCGCTTCCGCCCGGAAAATGACAAAAGGCCTATTCAGAATCCAAAAACGTTCAGCCTGAGTGATGGCGGACCATCCGGTTCAATGCGCCCCCCGGTTAAGCGTGAATACCGTCCCCAGCGCTATCAGGCAGATGATTTCAAAGATACTGAAAGCAGTGGAAGTCTCTGGGCCAATCAGGGATCATCGGCATCCCTTTTCACATATCAGAACGACAAGCATACCGGTGACATGGTAATCATTAATGTCCTCGAAAATCTGAGAAATCAGATCTCTTCTGAGCTCAAACGTACTTTTCCGGATAAACCGGTCCGGCGAAAAAACGGTGATAAAGAGAAAAAAGAAGAAAAAACCGCCAGTTCAGCGCCTGAAGCCCCCGGCCGGAACGATGATAACGATATGGACATGAAGGTTTATGACAAGATTTCGGGCACGGTAGTCGAGGAACTGAATAAAGATTACATAGTTCTTAAAGGCCGCAAAGAGGTCATCTTTAAGAAGGAAAAAAGATCCATTGAAGTCCAGGCGCTTGTGTCGAGAAAGGACATAATGGAAAATGATTACGTGAACTCCGACCGTCTTCTCGAGTCGAGGGTGTATATCCTAGGAAGGGAAAATTAAATGAACAGACTCCTGCCGTTAATTCTTTGTGCCCTTTCACTCCCAGCTCTGGCGAACCAAAGCCGGATCAAGGACCTCGTAACCATCAAGGGTGTTCGCGAGAACCCGCTGGTAGGTTACGGACTCGTCATCGGGCTCAATGGCACAGGTGACGGCGGCGGCGAAATCACAAACACATCTCTTCGTAAAATGTTCCAGACCCTGGGACTTAATCCTCAGAAAGAAGTTACTTCGAAAAACGTAGCGGCCGTGATCGTAACAGCGAAGCTTCCTGCTTTCGGTAGAACAGGTCAGTCGCTTGACGTTACTGTTTCATCGATTGGTGACGCTTCTTCCCTCGCAGGCGGAACACTCCTGGTGACTCCACTGAAAGGCGGAGACGGACAGATCTATGCTGTGGCAAATGGGTCGCTTTCTATCGGAGGACTTGATAAGGGGAAGAAGTTTGCAACCACCGGCCTCATTCCTGAGGGCGGAATAATTGAAAAAGAACTCGAGCTTGGTTTTAACGATAAGAAAGCCATCCGCATGGCCCTTAATCGTCCGGATTTTACGACCGCAGCTCGGGTAGAGAGAACGATCAACCAGGAGCTCGGTGGAAAGTATGCTACCGCTTCGGACGCAACTACGATCGATCTCATCATTCCCCAGTATTATGAAAGAAAAGTTGTCGAGCTTATCGCCAATGTTGAAAATTACCGGGTCGTTTCTGACACCAACGCCAAGATCGTGATCAACGAACGGACCGGAACCCTGGTTGCCGGTGGGGACATCGTTCTGAAAAAGTCGGCCGTCAGTCACCGCGACATGGTCCTGGAAGTAAAAGGTGGATCAGAAGGCTCAGTTAGCAGATCGATTCAGGCCATGGACCAAGCCACGACTATCAATGACTTAGTGAAGGCACTCAACGCGCTGGGGACTTCCCCGGACGACCTCATTTCCATCTTCCAGGC
>JAKFFP010000384.1:0-27605 GCA_036675045.1 Bacteriovoracales bacterium
TGCAGTAAGAAATGCGGCCAATGGTCATGCTCATCGGGGTGCTGCCGATGTTTGTAAAGCAGTCGCCCGCTTCTCCGGCTCCAGCGCTGCTGAGTGCGTTTCTGCGATCATTAACAAAGATTATTACAACAATGCTGAAAGCGTTTGTTTAACTCTCGCTCAACAGGGTTCTTACAACAGCGCCGTCAATTGCATGAAAAACAGCGGTGTTGAAACGTATGAGCGTCCACGTCGCCGTCATCGTGACTGGGACAATACTCCACGTCCTGATTATCGTCCGGATCCACGCCCAGAGCCACGTCCGGATACAAATCCTTACAACGTAAACGTGAACCGTTTCGATATTGATGATCTTGCGAGAAACATCTCCAAGGCCCGCGCCCAGTACGACAGAGCAAACTATCGCCAGCTCGACAATACTATCCGCGAACTTCAGCGGAAGATGGATGAGATCAAAGCAACAATGAGATAAAAACAGAAGGGCCCCGATCGGGGCCCTTTCTTATTCACTGGCATCTTTCACTTAATTCACAACCTGACATTGCGGAAAGTCTTTCTTCATTTCCTTAAGCAGTGTCCTGAGGTGATCTTCGCCCTTAGTCTCAAGCGTAAATACGACTCTCGCTCCGGTGATCCCCGTGCCGGAAGAATCCCGGTCGTGCACCACCTGAAGCACATTGGCGCCGACGTCCTTGATGATTTTCGTGAGGTGATGAAGTGTACCCGGACGGTCCTGGATAGGAACAGCGATGGTCACCTTCCGATGAGATTCGATGAGTCCGCGGTCGATGATTCTTTCGAGAAGATTCACGTCGATGTTACCGCCGCAGATGACGAGAACGATCTTCTTACCCTTAAATTTTTTTGGATTCTTCTGCCAGAGCTGATCAAAGAGTGCCAGGGGAAGGGCCCCCGCTCCTTCAGCGATCACCCGCGCCTTCTCCATCAACTGGAGAATGGCCCAGGCCATTTTCTCATCATCCACCTTGTGAGATGACTCGAGGACATTATCGAGAAGATGCCACATCTCCTCATTCACTTTCCTGACACGGATACCGTCAGCGAAAGTATCTCCCTTGTCACTATTCATCACTTTCCCGGAATTCAAAGTATCTACCATCGGGCTGCAACCCGATGACTGACCGGCGATGACTTTGGCCTTCGATTTCTCATTCTTCAGGACCTGGCCGATCCCTGAGACCAGACCTCCTCCGCCGATAGCAGAGAAGAGATAATCCATATCCGGAATTTGCTTCATGAGCTCGAGTGCGACCGTTCCCTGTCCCGCAATCACGAGAGGGTCGTGAAAGGGATGAACAAAGACCATCTTCTTTTTCTTCATGATCTCCTGCGCGTGCTGAAAACCTTCTTCGATACTTAAACCATGAAGAATGACCTCAGCTCCCAGATTTTCCGTATTCCTGATTTTTGTAAGAGGTGATCCGATCGGCATGACGATCGTTGCCTTAATGCCGAATTTCTTCGCGGCCCATGCCACCCCCTGCGCGTGGTTACCGGCGCTCACGGCGAGCACACCCTGTTTTTTCTCGGCCGCGGTCAGCTGGGAAATTTTAAAAGTCGCTCCCCTCATCTTGAATGATCCGATGGGAAGCATGTTCTCGAGCTTCAGGTAAATTTCGCAACCGTATTTTCCCGAAAGCCATTCATTGTGTATGAGCGGAGAAGGATCCATGACTTCTGAAAGGACTTTCTGAGCTTTCTTGAAAAGTTGAGCTTCGAGTTTCATGCGACTCCTGTCGAAATGTAATGCCAGACTATGCGAAGGCCAAGGACCGTGAATATGATACCGCCCAGACGCATGAGCCAGCGATGCGGAATTGAGCTGAAAAGAAAAGAGATGCCGTAAAAGAGAGAACAGATGAAGAATGTGATAATGCCGATCTTAAGCGCAGAAATGTGCGCGTCCGGCAAAGTTCCGAGACTAATTCCGGCGGCAAGGGCGTCGATGGATGTGGCAAAGGCCAGGGCACCGATGGAGAAGAATCCCCATTTCAACTCCTGCTCCTCATTTCTTTGAGCTTCCTGGAAAAGCTTAAGCCCGATCAGAAGGAAAGCGGCGCAAACCACGACCTGGGACAGGTAACCATAAGAGGAGAAAGCGAAGAGGTATCCGCCATAGCTTCCTAGCCAGAGCATAAAAAACTGGAAAAAACCGAAGGTCAGGGCAATAAGGAAACCCTTAAGCAATCGGTGCCCGGAAGCTTCATCAGCTGTCGTTAGTCCCAGGGCAAAGCTCACGACACCTGCATCGACAGCAAGGCCTAATCCCAATAGCAGGATTTCAAGCGAGATCATGGAGAACTTCCCTTTGATTACTCTTACTATATCGTGGTAAATTGAAAACATGAAAGGCTTTCAGCGTATTATCATTCTCTCAATCATGGGAACTTATCTGGTTATCCTGGCGGGCTCAATCGTCCGTGGAACCGGCTCCGGATTAGGTTGTCCCGACTGGCCAAGCTGCTTCGGACAATGGGTTCCACCCATGGATATTTCAGAGCTCCCCGCCAATTATAAAGAAATTTATAAAATCTCGGGCAAAACCATCGCCGATTTTGACCCTTTTAAAACCTGGACGGAATACATCAACAGATTGTTGGGTGTCATGCTCGGGTTTATGATCACTCTGCTCTTCATTTTTTCATTCAAGCTTCGTCACATTGAAAGAAATATCCCCTGGTTCTGTGCCGGATTACTTGCTCTCGTCATTATCCAGGGTGGAGTCGGCGCACTGGTGGTATCAACCCATCTGAAGCCCTTTCTTATTACCATCCACATGTTCCTGGCGGTCCTTCTTCTCTTCGGACTTCTCTACTTAAGAAAGTACTGCGACGATCTTGAAGACACCGCCCTGGTTCAGCCGGTTGATAACAAGGCCCTGAACATTTCCCGGATTCTCGTGATAGCTGTTTTCATCCAGGTTCTCATGGGGACTCAGGTGAGACAGTCCGTAGATCACCTTACCCGGGACACGAATACTTATACGTATGAGAATGTCGTATCGGGACTCGGGACGATCTTCATCGTTCACCGATCCTTTTCACTGGTGATTGTCGGGCTTTTTCTTTATCTCCTGCTTTATCTTCACCGCACGCGCTTCAACCGGGGTGCATTCTTCACCACCATGTTTGCATTTTTCTGTGTGCTGGCAAATGTGGCTACGGGGATCGCGCTGAATTACTTCGACTTCCCGGCGAATGCCCAACCACCGCATCTGTTCTTCGGAGTCATGACCCTGGGTCTTCTTTATTCATTGAAACTGAATCTTAAAGGTACTCTCCTCGACGACTAGACCCGGAAATTTCGTGAACGGGCGAATTCGTACATCACAATCGATGCCGCCACAGAAACGTTGAGACTCTCAACCATTCCGATCTGGGGTATTTTGATGAACTTTATCTTCGGGTAATGTTCTTTCTTAAAGGTGAATCCAAATCCTTCATGGCCCAGGACAAATGCCGATTTTTCCGGGAAAGTAATTTCATGAATTCCCTGCTCCGCTTCTGAGTCGAAAGCATAGAAAGTGAATCCTTCATCCATCCACTTCTGATAACTCTCCTGAAAGTTTTTCGTGAGCCAACAGGGCACTCGTTTCATGCAGCCTTTGGCCGGAAGCGGATCAAAAAAGCTTGTCCCTACAACATCGATACCCATGGCACCGAATGCCTCCGCAGAGCGAATAATTTTCCCGATGTTAAAATCGACCTTAAGGTGATCGAGAATGATAACGAATGGGTAAGGCCCCGGTTTTGCCATCATTTTGTTAAGAAGGCGCTGCCGCTCGAAGGTTTTTTGCATGTACTGACGCTTATTCATACGTTAATCTTAACGCATGATTGGACTTCTCGTCATTGCCTTAACCATTCTCATGATCTGGACTTTGGTCCGTAATGCGCTCGTTGGAAAACAGCTGACGGATGATGAGTCTTTCACCGGAACAATTGAGCTTCTGATTCCCATCACGACCCGTTCGGAATTTTATATCGAACCATGGATGAGTGCCCTCGAGTCCCTGCGCCAGCTTCATGGACGACTTAAGATCAGGATCCTGATTGATGGCCACCATCCGGCAATGACCGCCTGGAACGAGCTCTCTCAAAAACTTCCTTTCGTGGAACTTCACTCATTCATCAATCGTCCGGTTGGAGGGAATGCCATTCCGTGGATGCTGAAAGAGATTGCTCCCAAAGTGAATGCTGACATTGTCATCATCGGCGATGCGGAACTAGTACCTACGGAACATGCCTTTCTCTCGCTCGCCCACTTCGTCCAGCAAAAGAAAAAGTCATACTTTGTCCTTCCCCAGACGGTGAAGGGAAATATCCTGGGCGAATCCATCGCACTTCTTAATCCCACTCTGGCGCTTGCCAGTGTTTTTGGCTTCCGTCGTTTCCGGAGAAACGTTTCTCATCCTATGATGAGTATCGCTCAGGGGTGGTTCGGAATGCCGATCGAAGTTTTCCGCGACGTGGATTTCTCGAAGATCAGAGTCTCATCCTGGAAGAAGGGTCTTGCTGAATACTTCGAGCTTCTTCATCAGGACTTCGGTCTTGCCTACGGGGAGAAGCATCTTCGTCGTTACTATCCCGAAGAACTCAAAGTTCAGTTTTTCCAGATGAAAACATATTGGGAAGAGCTCTGGACTAACGGTGATCGCGCGGGCTTCTGGCTCTATGTCGGATGTCTTTTTATCTGGTCATTCCCGATCTTCTTTTTTAACTCGCATCCTTTTCAGGCCATCGGAAGCTTCATGCTCCTTTGCCTCTACCGCTTCTTCTCAAAGATCGTTTTTCAGGAATCATGGCGCGGAATTGCCCTGCATCTCTTCGGTGCCCTGGTGTGGGTCGGAACGCTGGTGTGGTGGACGATCACTTCGGTGAAAGAGAAGCACGGATTCAGAGCAAGATCGCAGTACTAAGAGCTCCCAATACTTAAGCTCAAAACCTTTAAGGTTCAAGGAACAAAAAAGTTCCGACCGAGACGTACACTTAAGTACGTCGCAGGTCTGAAACTTTGAATGTGACGTGGAACGGGACCGCCCGTGCGGATTGAAGGTTTACAGCTTAAGGGAGAACGAGAAGCTGGCCGCCAACGTGGGTCGGATGCATATGACACTTTATCTGAAAGAGCCCGTCTTTCTCAGCTTTGAAAGTAACGACATCCTTCGCTCCTTTCTTCACTTCTTTTCTGACGTTGAAATCCGGGATGTAAAACCCGTGAATTCCTGATGGCACATTATTGATGAGGGTGATTTCCACATCATCACCTTTCTTCACGATGATGGTACCTGGTAACCATTGTTTCACGCCGTCGGTCTCGTAATTAACGAGAGTGATCTGTCTTTTCTCTGCGAAAGCAGAAGCCGAGAGGGCAAGAATGGCCATGGCGATAAGCATTTTCATAGGGACTCCTTGGTTTAACATGAGCGTATCCATTGTTAATCAGCTTCAAAAGCTTTACAATAGGGGAATCAATTGAACATAAGGATGGAACTATGGGTTATGGACGTAAGAGTCAGGCCAAGAAAATGAATCAGCGCACCGGTCAGGCCAAGAAGAAAGCAAAAATCAAAGCTAAAATTGCTGCTGGTAAGGCCGCTAAGAAGAAGTAATCAGAACTTAAGCGTTGGCATGAAAGGCCCAAGGGATATTTCTTTTGGGCCTATCACATGTAACAGAATCCTCACCTTTTCTTCCATCGATCCCGCAATCATCACCATCCGCTTCATATTCGGGTCATCCACCAAAAAGACAGCGCAGTAATTGATCAGTAGCTCCGGATCCTCAAGGGTCGCAGCAAAGCTTTCACGCTGATTGATATCAGGCAGAAAGTGATTCGCCCATCTTTCAAGCATGACTTTAAGACTGGTGAGTTCAATATCAAACATGTCATCTGATCCGAGATTTTCATCGATCATCCGATAACGATAAATTTTGTACGGGTTCTCACTTTCAAATTCAGTCAACCGGCATTTCACAGCACCGGTAATGTAGATATCCAGTCGACCATCGGGATAGGTCGAAAGAATGTGAGGCATTCCCGCGACACAAACTTCACCACGGTAATCATCAAACTCATTCACGGGAATAACGGCGATGGGAATCTGGTAATCGATCGAGTCCTTGATCATCTGCCGATAGCGCGGCTCAAAGATATGATAGGGAAGAGTAACCTTCTTGAATAAAATTGAGTTCTGTAATGGGAAGAGAAAGACCTTGTTCTCCATAAAAAAAGGGTACTCTCGCTCCCCTCCTCACACAAGGTTCGCCGGCCCAAGAAAGCCTTCATTTCCTAGCCATTTAAAATGGTTAGCCATTAAGTCACTCCTAATCACATTTAGCATTTGTAAAATATTCAGCTCTCCTTGAGACAACAATTTCCCTGCGGTATTGTCCGCGCACTCTTTAACCGGCCCCTATGAAGGAACATATGAAAAGACTTCTGGGAAAAATTGTTCAAGCAGTCATCATCTCTACCATAGCCGTAATCGCGATCCTCAATTCCTCAGTCCAGGATTCAAAAGAATTTCGAATCGAACCAAACATTCCATCTGTCACGGTTGTGACTGCAGAATAAACAAAAGGAAGAATATGAAGAGCCTCAAGAAAGCAATGGTTTCGTGCGTCCTCATGGCGACAATTATCAGTGCTCCTGCTCGTTCGGCTGTCGGAGTTTCTTTCGCTGCTCCTGCTGCTGTCGTTGCCGGTGTTGCCGTCTTAGCTGTTGGTGCTGCTGGAGCTTACGGTGGATATCGCTTAATTAAGACTGGAAATACCGTCCTTGGTGTTGCTGCCATGGTTACTGCCGCAGCTGGCGGATACTTTGGATTCATCCTACTCGATGGTGAGCAAACCGCGAAGTTTTCTGAACTAACTTCTGTAGGAGCTGAGGCTCTCGGCATTTCTCAGGCCGAGCTCGAAATCTATAACTCTGAAGTTGAGCAAGTAAATGCTATCGCACGCGAAATCGGTTCTGAGCTCGAAAGCCAGAACTCAGAAAGTGTCGAACTCGCTCGTGATATGTGGCAGGATCTGGGATCAGCTCTTTCCCCGGAAACAATGAAAACAGTTATCGCAATCGCCCAGCAGGGTTAATTGATAAGGGCCTCGAAAGAGGCCCTTTTTTTTAATTCTTACTCATCTCCGAAGCCATCCGGAGTATTTCCTTCTTCAAACCTTCCATCGATTCTCTCTTGGCCTTCACCAGAAGCTTAGTCTCGTCAGAGTTAATGGCCGACGCTGTTTTCCTCTTGAAGCTTTCCGACTCCACTGCCATATAGAGGTATTCGTTTCTCACATCCCAAAGAGCAGCTCTCGTAATAAAAAGTGTATCAGTCACTGTGCCGGGAACAAACAGGGCCGGAAGAATCAGGAGATATGTTAATGCCCAGTCATTGGTGTATTTATCAGTCTGGTGAGCTGCCGAAATCAACAGGACAGCATCAGCTCCGTGATGAGCGGCCGCTAGACGAATCGATTTCAGATCTCTCCCTTGCACTACACCTTCATTGATCAGAAAGACTTCTGACACTTCACCGGTTTTTTTAAGCTCATCCTGCAGCCTGAGGATGTTCTCTTTATCCTCTGAGTTCCAGCGAAGATCCCAGCGACGGAGGTCATTTTCAACGAAGTAAATGCCGACCTTGAATGGCTTAGGGAGCTGTGGTTTCAGGTCGAGAACTTTTTTGATTTCCTCATCACTCACCTGACGAGTCTCTGCTGAGGCCAGATCCTGTCTCAAGCGACCTTTATTGAAGCCCTTGGAAGAGCATCCGGAAACGGCAATCAGAAGCGCTAGAAATATCAATTTCATGAGGTACCTCGTTAAAATGTTTGTACCCTATGATAGAAAGACAGGACCTGAACTGTCAAAGTATCTGAAATCCCAAGGCCCTCAGCCCTTTGTAATCATTTCAAAAACCCACATCTCGGCACCTAAAACTCTTAAAATAGCGGACATGAAGTTCGTCACCTTCCTCATTCTTATCGTTGCTTCGTTCTCTGCGTTTGCGGGTGACATTGTCCTAATGACATCGCTTGAACTCAAAAATCGCAACATCAACTATCTCGAGAAGAAATTCAACACGGCCTTCAAAGATTCGGGCCACGAGCTCGTCATTCATCACAAAGCCGATCCAAAAATTCTCTACACCGTGATGACTTCCGAAAAAACAGAAGCCGTGATCTGGGTTTCTCACGCGGCCGGTGAACAGAATCTGAAACCTGGTTTTAAAGCAGAAGATATTATTCTTGATATCTGGGGCAATGACGTCAAAAACTTTTTCACTCTCGTTCCCCCTAACCTGAAATTCATCGGGCTTGTCGGTTGTCAGGCACAAAAGATCATCAATGGTTTCACTGAGAGAGGGAATTACGTTAATTACCCGGATCTTGAGATCATGAGTTTCGAAAAGAAAGTCCGCCTCTACTCTGCTTTCAAAAAGACATTGAAGGCCGCCAAGGAATTCCTCGCGAAAGCTGAACAGCCAAAAACCATCGCCGCTCATAAAGTTGAATTTCAGGTTGAAAGATCTGTGTATGAAGAATCACCTACGCTTCAATCGGCCTGGCTTGAAATCGGTGACCAGGTCCTCGCCTTCTTTGATGTCGACCAGGTTCTACCAGTTAACGAAGTTTCGATCGCAGAAACTGTTTATAACAAGATTGATCGCAAAAATATGAAGCTCTTCCGCTCCCGCACCGAAACCAGTAACGACGACAGCCTCGGAAAGCTCACCATCATCCCAGCTCAGAACATCGGAAGCTGGAATCTCTTCGGCCGGGATGGACGTCCGATCGGTGGCAAAGATCAGCAGTTATACGTCTTTAAAAGGCCCTGAAAATCGAAATTTTCATTAAAGGCCTTCTTAATAGCCTTTGAATTCAAACACTTCAGCCTCTAATCACAAATGCGATTCTGACTAGAAATACTCAAGTTAGGCCTCAACTATCCGATAAATCGTACATAAAGGTTTTTATTTATGAGGCCCATTATGCTTAGAAGATTTATTGCATTTGGTTTGTTGATTTCAATTCCGGTTTTTGCAGCTGATGATTGCGATCCGCAGGTGATTGATCAAAACGTAATTAGAGATCTTCAGCAAGTTTCGAGTCGGATTAATTTGGAATGTCCGAATCAGGTGAATGTAACTCAACTCTGTAATGCGGTCGCAGATCAAATAGCTGAAACAAATTCATCTTCCAACAACAAATATTCATACCAGACAAAAATATATCAAGCAGCTTGTGTTGAGAATGGCGATTCTGCGGAAATAGTGCAGGCAAAAGTACAAAACTTTTGGAATAGGTATCATTCGCAGCTAAATTGCACACAATTAGGTTTCACAATAAACAACGGTCACATCTTAAAATTAGCTGTGGAGAAAAATTCACGAGACTTTATCAACGATGCCATAAGAAAATGGAAGGTTAGTTTAAATCATGTTGATTCCGCTGATCAGCGGACAGTCTTAGATTATATAGAGCAAGAATTGAATAATTCTAAGGGCACAGCTCTTGAGCCCACATTACAACGTTACTTCAATCTTTTCAGATCAAATGGTGCGAAATTTAAAAGAGAATTATGAAACATCTATATCTGATAATAATTCTTTCAATAAATTCCTCTTGGGCTGTCACCCAATGTGAATTATTCGATAATGAACAACTTCAAAACTTAACGACACTCTCAATTCCAAATTGTCTCACTGAAGATAATATCTATAATGAATTAGAGTCGCGGTCTGCAAGTTCAAGTGGCGGAGTTATTTGTGGAACCTGCAAAGATCAGTTAACTGCTAGAGTACAAATCGGCAATGAGGACAAAATCCGAATTAGAAAACAAGCATATCTTGAAACCATGCTTTCAGAATATAAGAAGACAATGTCTAAACTAATTACGGACATGATATCGATAAGAAAGTTATATACAACTGGTTCATCATTTAATAGTTCCCAGACAAAATGTAGTGCACAAAACTTCCAGAGAAAAATTCAGGCATGTTCTCCTTTCGTAAAATCATTTTTTGAACAGAATAAGATTTCCCAATTAATACCTAACGAGATCGCCTCTCTACTATCTAATTCACAAATTAATCCTTCTTTGCTCGATAGAAGTTCTCCTAATCAATGCTCGATCACGGATGAGCAAATCATTAGTCTAAAGCCATTGCTCTTAGACAGAGCAATGACTCCCCAAACGGCGCAATTAATCTCTAATTTCAATCCGACTTCAAAAGATGATTTGTGGAATTTGCTAAATGATCGAATCCCAGAAGACCTCCTTGATCTTATTCGACAAAATCCAATCCTCACTGCACTTGCCGAACAACCTTCTGAGTTCATAAACTTTTTCAGGACGGTATCACGGCCCCCACAACGAGGGAGCTATGAAGACTTCTTTCGAAATGCTCTCTACTCTCCAAGGAATGGTGACAAAATTGATGTAGCCACAGCTAATCGCTGCGAGCAAGCAATTAATAGTTTTACGGATAAGGTATGCTCAAGCGATTTTAATAACGGAAATATTTCTTTGGGACCAATCGAAGGCTTTGAACGTTATAATAATGGACGTGCATATCCGGAAGGTGAAGCACTAACGTCAGAAGATTCCCTTGCTAAGAACGTGGCACTACTTGAATTCTGTGCCCCCATAAATGGCTCTGCTCTATCATTAGCAAAAGATTCAAACGCAATCAACGATTGGATGAGAACGAATGAGAGGCAACAACCCTATATAAATTTTTCGAGCACTCAGCATAATGAAAAATTTGAGACTCCAAGGAATAAAGTTTGTGCTGATTTAAACTCTACTCGATGTGATAGTGAGCCTGCGAAATCAGATGTACACTGTCGTCTCAAAGATTTGTTTCTTGAATCTAAGCAAGAGGGCACACTAGCTAATCGAATTGCAAACAATCCTGACTCTAGTGTAAATAAGGTCCTTAGAGCTTTCGTTGGCAATCCTCAAGGTCTTCCTGAACAAACAAAACAGGTCCTAATCGCCGAAGGCATTCTCCCCCAGTCAAATGGCCAATTCGTAGAGCGCCCGGAAATCCCGGAACGTCAGCCTGAATATCTCGCCGGTGTCGCCAACGGAACAATCACTCCAAACGCAGGCGGCTCTACAGTTCAATCGCAGGCATCACGTACTCCGCCACGCCGTCCTTCTCAATCACAAACACAAGCACAGGTTTTCCAACCAGGACAAGGCAACTCCGCTGTTCCTGAAACTCAGCTGGCTGAGAATTCGGAAGGAGACGCGGAAGCTCTGAGAAGATTCGAAGAAGGCCTCGATGAACGCCTGAGACGCGTTGAAGGCCAGCAAACGACAAATAACAACAGAAGAACTCAAACAACTCAACGACCAGCTTCACGAGGGGCTTCGTCAGGTAGAACTTCAGACAGATCGCAGACGGCAAATTTCATACCGTCTCAGCAAGCAGAAGTTCCGACTCAGATAACAGGCGGCGGTTCGACTGTGGCAGCAGCGGCAGTAGTTCCAGAAGCGCGTTTAGGTCAGGATACATCCCGTCGTGGACTTGCTGACAGACAAAGAAATGAAGCTCTCGCCAATATGAACGGCGCAAGAATCAATCCTTCGGTCACAGCTGAAGCAGGTCGCTCGCCTGCAAACGCTGAAGGCACATTTCAGCCGGAGTCATCTTTAACTCTCAATATCGATTCAAATGCAAATCTTGAACGAGTACTAACAAGCAACGAAAATTTAAGAGCTCTCATTCAGGAGCAAAAGCCTTTCCGTTTCAGACTCAATAATTCTGTTTTTGATGTCCGGTTTAGTAACGGCAGTTACACGGTTGCATTCCGATCTGGTGGCAACAATGGCCAGACACTTGCTTCAACACTTCAAGGGATCTTTAATAATTCTTTGAGACGCAGCCCTTCTGCCGACAGAAACGCAACTCTCCAAGATCTGAATAATACTGTTCGCAATTGATTTTCATTCTTCGTGAATCATGCTTTCATAAGCAGGTTCACGAGGATTTTTCATGTACCACAAAGCTCTCGCCTCACTCTCAGTTCTCTTCTTCATGCTCGGCTTCATCACTTGCCTGAATGACATACTCCTTCCCTATTTCAAAAAGGTCTTTCACCTCGATTACGGACAGGCCGCCATGATCCAGGCGAGTTTCTTTGGTGCCTATGGTTTGTTCGCAATTCCCGGGAGCCGCTTCGTTGAGAACTTTGGATATAAGCGCGGGATCATCACCGGATTCATTCTCGTCGCGATTGGATGCCTGCTTTTTTATCCGGCATCTTCACTCAACCAGTATCATTGGTTTCTTTGCTCATTGTTCATCATCGCTATTGGGATCGTGCTGCTTCAGGTGGCAGCGAATCCTTACGTTTCTCTCATCGGCCCGGCCGAAACTTCTTCGTCGCGGCTGTCCCTGGTGCAGGCATTCTTTTCGTTGGGAACAGCGGTGGCACCTTTTTTTGGTGCTGTGCTGATTCTTCAGAATAAAGGGAATCTTTCGCTACCCTATTTTATTATCGCGGGTGTCGCTGTTCTCGTCGCGGTAATGATGTCTCAGCTCAACTTTCCCAAGACAACGCATCTATCGGAAACAAGCACCTGGAAGGAAGTCTTACGTCATCCCAACATGATGCTGGGGATGATCGGAATTTTCCTCTATGTGGGAGCTGAAGTATCGATCGGAAGCTTTTTGGTAAATTACGTCATTCATATCTCGCCCATGAAAGCGACCGAAGCCGCGAGCTTCGTTGCTTTTTACTGGGCTACTTCCATGGCCGGGCGTTTTCTGGGAAGCTATACGCTGAAGGAATTTCCTCCCGGCAGCGTGCTGGTGACTCACGCTCTGGTGGCAGTTTCACTGATTTTGATTTCGATTAACTCTCACGGAATGGTGGCAGTGTATTCGATGATTCTCGTGGGATTTTGCAACTCCATCATGTTCCCGACGATCTTCACTCTTTCGATCAAGGGTCTGAACGGAGGCACTCACAAGGCTTCAGGACTACTCACGACCTCAATCGTCGGTGGGTCACTTATTCCGGTTCTCACCGGACAAGTCGCGGATGCATGGGGCCTCAGGATGGCAATGAGCATTCCCCTCTTCTGTTATCTGTATGTGTGGCTTTTCGGTTTTGTAAACCGCCCTAAAGGACTTTCCAGGTAAATGATCTGGAAGTCTTGTTCCCCACGATATCTTCAATGGAAACATCGACGGTGTGCTCTCCCGGAGCGAGAATCATTTGCTGTCTCGGGTTCTTCTGCGTGAAATTCAGGTTGAAATAAAATTTCCTGCAGCTGTAGTCGCCGCACGTGCCCTGGAGATGAAAATCATTGATGAAGTCAGTGTCGTTTTTCCCGGAAGGAAGATGGATGAATTCCCACACGGTTTTCTCCTCTCCATTATCCAGGCGCCAGGAAATCTTATGCGGCGGCAGAATGAATTTCTGATGGAGAACCAGGTCACTCGCCTCAAGATAAAGAGAATGAGCACCGGAGACTTCTTTAAAATCCGTTGGACGATGGTTTTTGGCGATTCCGATTTTTGAAATGACCGGAACGGCAGTGTCGGCCAGTGGTTCCATCATGAGGAATGGGTTGATGTATTTTCCGTCGGCGGCCACCACCAGAAGATGCAGGTGATGATAGACCTCTCCGAAGCTTGAGACCGGCCAGCGAACGACATTTCCGATGAGAGCTCCGGCCTTGATCTTTGCCTTGGTCTTGTAGGCGTTGTGAATTTCCTGGGTGATGGAAGCGCGGTCGACGTGATGAAATTTCCAGACGAAGCCTTCGTCATCAAGAATCGCGACTTCCCAGTACATGGGATTACCCGGGATGTAGTTTTCAATGTTCACGACTTTTCCATCCACCGGCGTATACATCGGCTGATCCTGGGTGGAGCGGATGTCGAGTCCGTCATGCCAGTAAGGTGAGCCCCCGTAATTCTGAAATGACTGCATATTGTGACCGATAGAGAGAAGCGGAAATGGCCACGGGTGATGTTTTTGTTCGGCGAAGATGCCGGTCGCAAAGGCGTTGGCCTTGGTGAAGGTAAGTCTTTCGTGAGTTGAAGCGAAGGCGGAATTCAGGAGGACGATAAAGACAAAAAGTAATTTCATAGAGTCCCTAGTTTTTCAGAAAGTCCTGATAAATCCGCGGGGGAAAAACCCCGGAGAGCTTGAGCCCGACCTTGAGCTCCTTATTTTTCTTGGAGTACTTATGGTCTACGTCATTAGAGATGTAAACAACTTCAGCGAGTATCGGATACTGAAGGTCGTGGTCCTGAAGCTTAGTGATCCAGAGGATACGGTTATTCTTCATGTAGGAGCGGTTTTGCTCTGAAATCATAAGTCCCAAACCATAGGGAGAGACATCGAAAACCTTGACTTGAATTTCATTGCCAAGGTCCTTCCCTAAAGTAGTAAGGGACGGTTTCAGCGAAACAAACTTTTCCTGCTCCTCTTTGAACTTATGCCGGGGATTGGCGCGCATCTCGAGGGCCTTGATTTCTGTCGGAAGAAGTGAAGAGACCACATTATGAGAAATCTGAAAGTCTGAGATCTTAAAGATGCTCGACCGATAATCGAGCTTTACGAACAACGGGAGCTTCGGGTCGATTTTGGATTTTGTCCCATCGAAATAGATCTGAAGACCGCGGGCAACGAAGTCGATTTCGAAGTGATGGATTCTGACAATGTTTTTTCCGACTGAAAGAGACTGCCACAGGAAATTATCCTGGAGGGCAGATGATTTCTGGAGAATACGGAGAATTTCTCTGTATTCCATACAGGTGCGGAAAGTGTTCTGATCGATCATTGAATAAGTTTCCTTAATCAGGCCTGTTTTGACAAGGAGAGGAGGTGTTTAACGCGATTGGCCTTCTCTATCATAGAGAGGGGTGAATCTATGAGATATCTTCAGCTCGTTCTATTACTGTGTCTCGCACTACTGACGTCATGTGGTGCCCAGAAAGTCGCTGTGAAGTATGCTGACTCTTACATCGAAAGGCAGGTGGAAAAAAGACTGCCGCTCTATGATTCTCAGGAAGCGACACTTTCAAAAGATATTGATCTCTTTCTGAATGAACACAAGGAAGAAGTACGGAAGATCATTCCTCTCCTGGATAAGGTGAGTCTCGAGGATCCCAAGTCTCTGGACGAGTATTATCCTAAATTCATAAACGCCTACCTTGATATCGCGCGTGATTTCTCAAAGCTTCTCGCCAGGCACATGTCCACATTTGATGAAAAGCAGATCAAAGAATTTTTGAAGAAAATGCGCGAGGAAAATAATGATATTTTTCTCAAGGATAGAAGTGAGAGAAGAGCGCGGATCGAAAAAAGAGTGGAAAGTATCCTGGGGAGCCTTACAAAAAAGCAGAAAGAGATCCTGAAAGACCATGGTAAAACTTTCGATGCTCAGATCGTCACGAGAAGCGAAAGGCGATCCCGCCTTCATACGGATTTCAAAAATATCCTCGAACAGGAAATCTCCCGTGAATCGAAGGAGAATCTGATCTTTGAGAAATTCGTCGATTACCAAAAAGAAGCCCTGACTAATTCTAAAAATCTGGAAATCGCCAAGGCCTTCATACCGACTCTCGAGCCAAACCAGAAAAGAAGTCTACGGACCAGAATGACGGAGCTCGAGGAGATTCTGAACTATTTTGTGGAGACAACGTACTAGTGTCTAAGTTTTAGACAATAAATCCCTCTTTCATGACCCCGTTTCTGGCCCCTGATTTGCTCTTAGTGGATTCATGCGATTCCTATGCTTTCTTTTATGGCTGCCCCATCTCTCCTATGCCGACACAAAGTTGCCGGACTGGAACTTCTCTATTGAGACTTCGGGAACCATAGGACCGGAACAGAAATTTGAATCTCTAGGTAAGGCCATCATCCCAAGTGCGGATGTGCTGCTTGAACCATACGGCGGGTATACTTTTCTCTGGAGAAAGTACCAGGAAGATATTAATTCCGTCGCCTTCGCCGGCATCTGGGGTGATGCCCAGGGTTTCCAGCAATTTTTGAAAGATTCGCGCGGAATTGAGATCCCGAGAGAAATCATCGCCATGAAACTGGGGATGGAAAATATTTTCAACTCGGCGACCGATGAAACTGTAAATAGAGTGTATCGCGAGCTCGGAACAAATCTCACATTCGAGCAGAAGATCGCGTTTTCTTCACAGCTGGGAGGAATTCTCTTCCAGGGATATGATTATTCCCGCGTCGGCGAAACCGCAAATGTTGTGACGATGAGAGAGATGATTGAGGCGAGAAGAAATGGCCAATCCGCCGGGATCTGCCGTGACATGTCCTTTGCCGTGGCCCAGGCCCTGAAAGAAATGGGTGCGAAAGAAACATTTATTGTCTCGTTTCAGACGGTGGGCGGAGGTCACACGACCATTATCGTCCAGGACCCGAACAATTCTAAGAAAACGTATACCATCAATTACGATGCTGTCACATCTTCCGAAGGCGTCTCCCCGCTTTCTCATCTTAAACAGGATTCCGGAAATCCGGGAATGGGGATCGATTATCGTATCTATTCGGCTGACGGAACTCACCTGACTGCACTCCCGACTCATCTGGGTGTAATATTAGAAGAGATGGTCGGAGGAGATCTCAGTAATCTGGACCCGATGGTCAGAAGTGAGAATCAGCTTCTCACCGCGGCCCTGGAAAATAGAAATGGTTTTCAGGCCGGGGCCTCTACCGGATACACGCCGGACGGCGATCTCGTGGTAGCAGCTCACTCTTCATATACTATTGATAGTAAGATTCTTCCCGGACAATATGCCATCGTTCTCTACAATGCCAAAGGCCTTACCCATGACTGGGGTTCAAGAGAACAGACCGGTTTTTACTTTTCAGGACATCAAAGAATTTATTCACCACCGCTTAAGGTAAAAGTCCGGGGCGGAGAGGTCAGGATGCGCGTTCTCGGAAAAGTCGATGTGACTTCGTTCTACGGGAAAGGCGACATTCAGAATTTAAGTCAGGACTTCTGGGGAATAAGAAATAACTTCACCTATGGCGGCGGGAGTGAAATCACTTACGAGTCTGCCGGCGGAAGAACGAGGGTTGAAGGCTCACTCACGGCCACCGGTGGCTTCGGAAAAAATGATGTTCGGGACGAGGAATCTTACGGAACAGACTTCCGCGATATCACCGCCATGATCTCTCTTAATCAAAGGATCTCAAAAGGTATTGAAGGCTTTGTCCGGGCGACGTTCGTGCAAAGAAGAGAAGAATTAGGTGCCCAATCGAGGCAGGAAGCAGGAATCAATTTTGATCTTAGAAATTATCGCGGCTCCGTGGTCGTTGGCCATGAAGGACAAATAAGAGGACAGCAGCTCGCCTTCCTCCCCGGCTCAACCGAAAAGTATTTCATGGAAACTTCTTATCGCACTTCCCGCGGGACAAAGATCTCCGGCGGAGTCTTCTGTGGAACAACCTCTACCCGTGATTGTGGTCTCAGGGTGAGCGGGACCTTTATTCTGCCCCTCGGCTGGGAAAACCGGATTTTCAGAAGACGCTAGGCCGCTTTTTTGTTGGCCACGGGTTGAAGGATATCGATCCTCTGCCTTAGCTTCAGCATACCTTCCCAGGGATCTTTTTTTCTCGACTTCATTTTCTTCAGGACCTTATCCATGGTGAATTCCTGCGGATCCTTTATCTTTTTTAATTCCGCCCATTCAATGGGAAGTGCCACAGCACTGAGTGCGCGCGCCCGCAAAGAATACGGAACAACAGCCGTCGCTCCGTAGCCGTTTCTCAGGTAATCGACAAAGATCTTTTTTGTCCTGAGTTTCTTGGACATGTTTGCTACGTACTTGGAGGGTTTCCTGGAAACCAGTTCCAGGGCGAGACTCTGGGAAAACGACTTCACCTGATCCCAGTCATAAAGAGGCATGATGGGAATATGAACGTGAATTCCTTTTCCGCCGGTCAGTTTCACAAAACTTTTGAGATCGAGGTCCTCGAGCAATTCTTTGAGTTCAAAGGCAGCATCAACTACTTCCTTCCATGGCACTCCTGGCCCAGGATCAAAATCCATGACGATCTGATCGGGTGCCATGTAATCATCTTTGTTACTTCCCCATGCGTGGATCTCAAAGGCGTTGAGCTGAACGAGTTCGAGCAGGCCCTCCAAGGAATTAATCGAGAGATAGATTCCTTCCCCATCGCCTTCTTTCACCGGGAAGGTATGAAAAGAATCGGGAATTTTCCCGGTAAAGTGTTTCTGGAAAAAACATGTTCCCTGAGAGCCATTCGGACAGCGAACAAGTGACAATGGTCTGTCCTCAATGTACTTCAGCATGACCGGCCCCACGGTCTGGTAGTATTCGGCGACATCCCGTTTGGTGATGCCTTCTTTTTTGAAGAGAATCTTCTCGGGAGAAGAAATCTCCCGGGAAAGTTTTTTTCCACTGGTCTTGATCTTTTTTGGCTTATCCATACCGATATCCTTTGCGGGCTTGTCTTCCCGCATCCCCACAAAAACGGGGTGTCTTAGTATTCCTTCACTGGTTATCTGTCCGTAAGAAACTTCACAGACCTTAATCGGTTTCACCCAGTGAGTGTCGGTGTTCTTTCCTTTCGGAGAATTCACGTCAAATGGTGTTTCTTTTATCTCCAGCGGTTTGAGCGTTTTTTTCAGATCTTCCAGTGTCGATCTGTCGAAACCAGTACCAACCCGTCCGGAGTAACGGAACTTTCCATCTTCATAGACCCCCAGAAGAAGTGCGCCGATACCCGTTCTTCCCCCCTGGGGATTGGTCCAGCCTCCGATCACGAATTCCTGGCGGGCCGTGCATTTCACTTTCACCCAGAGATCATTCCGGCCGGAGAGATAAGGGGCATCTCCCTGCTTTGAGATAATTCCTTCAAGCTCGTGCTCACATGAGACGGCAAAGAAGTCCGCGGCATCTGTTTCAAAGTGTTCGCTGTAGACAATATTTTCCGGGGCCTTTTTGAGCACATCTTTTAAGAGACTTTTCCGTTCAAGAAGTGACAGGCTTCTCAGATCTTTTCCGTCCAGATAGAGGATGTCGAAGATGTAATAGATGAGGCCCGTGTCTTTTTTAGACTTGAGAGAATTCTGAAGGCGCTGAAAGTGGCTTTTCCCCTCTTCATCGAGTGCAACTATTTCCCCATCAAAGATGGCATTGGTAACCGGGAGTTTTACCATCCCATGAAGGAGATGCGGAAAAGCATTGCTCCAGTTCAGGGCGTTTCTCGTAAATAGTGATCCAATTCCATTTTTCAGATGGCCCTGCATGCGATAGCCATCGAATTTCATTTCATGGACCCAGCGGCCATCTTCCGGAGGTGGATCAGTCACGAGCCGCGGTAGCTGAGGGGGAATAAAACTAGGCCACGGATCTTTTCCGATTAAGCGGCTTTTTTTTTTCACCACGGACTTCTTTTTAAGAGGAATTACTTTGGCGTCTTCTTTATGTTTTATGAGAAGCCAGTTTTTCTTCGTCTCTGTCCCCCGAAAGTGAGTCCGGACCAGGACAAAGCTGCCTTTGAGTTTTTTTCCGTGAAGATTGAATTTGATATGACCTTTTTCGATCGCTTCGGTCGGGTCACCGGTCTCATCCAGTGGTTCCCATATGCCACTGTCCCAGATAAACATTTCTCCGCCACCGTATTCGCCTTTGGGGATCGTTCCCTCAAAAGTCCGGTACTTCATCGGATGATCTTCAGTCTGGACGGCGAGGCGTCTGTCTTTCGGATCCATCGAGGGACCTTTGGGAACGGCCCAGCTTTTGAGCACGCCATTTAATTCTAAGCGTAGATCCCAGTGCAGATGACTGGCGTGATGTTCCTGCACGACGAAGGTAAGCTTTTTCGATTTTTTCTTAGCGATCTTACCTGCGGGTTCCTTCGTTTTCTTAAAGTCGCGCTTTTTATTATATTCCGAGAGTGGATTTTTCTTTGCCATTTAGCTCGCCTTTCTGCGGGAGGATTTCTTAGCGGTCTTCTTCTTTGACTCAGGAGCTGATTTTTTCTTTCTCTTCTCTTCCAGAGACTTTCTGAGAAGAGGCATGAGGTCGACCACCCTGCCGGTGCTTTCTCCCGCGTCTTCCTTGATGAGATCGCCGTAATCGATTTCTTTTGTCTCACCGGAATTGATTTTGAAATTAATGACCTTCATCAGGTCATCGTTGTAGGTATCCTTATACTGCTCCGGATCCCACTTGGCGGTCATGCCTTCGATCAGCTCCTCGGCCATCTTGATTTCCTTGGGATTGAACTTTGGTTTATCCACATCTTTCAGGTAGTCCACTTCGTCGGTGGACAGAACTTCATGAGCAAAGCGCATGAGTTCCATAATGAGATGGCCATCTTTTTCCATGATCGCCACAAGATGCATCTTGGTCCGCATGACGACCTTAGCGACTGCTACTTTTTTTGTTCTCTTCAGGGCCTCGGCCAGGAGAAAATATCCCTTCGTTCCGTTTTTCTGTGGAACCAGATAATAGGGCTTCTCAAAGAACATGAGATCAATGTCTTCAAATTCCACAAAATCCTGGATGTCGATGGTCTGAGTGGCCTTGGGATTGGCCGCCTTGAAATCATCTTTCGTGACGAGAACATATTGGCCGGATTCGTATTCATAGCCTTTCACGATGCGCGGCCAGGGAACTTCTTTTCCGTCTTTGGCACTTACTTTTTTATATTTGATGGGTGAGAGGTCCTTTTCATCTAACATTTTGAATGAGAGTTCATGACCCTCTTCGGCTTTTTGAACGCTCACCGGAATATTCAAGAGACCGAAACTGATTGAACCTTTCCAGATACTGCCTGCCATAACGAACTCCTTCGGTAGCCTGGAGAAAGCGTGACGGAAAAATTTTGATATCGCAATTTGCGGAGGTTTCCAGTCAAAATACCCCGCACCAGAGAATTGCCCCGTGGTGATCAGTGGATTTCAAAAACCTTAGCTATGGCACCCCCCTTGCAAATTCTATGCGCTTTCTGGAAGCGCCAAGGAGTGTCGCATGCTGCTCAAGAAGAAAGAAAAGATCCGATATGCTGTGGTCGGCCTCGGATATATCGCACAAACTGCTGTGCTTCCGGCCTTCCGTAATGCACGCAAAAATTCCAAACTGGTGGCCCTGGTTTCAGGTGATAAAGAAAAGCTGAAGAAACTCGGCGAGAAATACCATATCGAAAAACGCTATCTCTATTCCGAGTTTGAAGATCTCATGAAAAGCGGAGAAGTCGATGCGGTCTACATTGCCACTCCGAATTTCCACCATCGTAATATTATGGAAACGGCCGCGAAGTACGGCGTGCACGTTCTCTGTGAAAAGCCTCTCGCGGTTACGACCGAAGATTGCTATTCCATGATCAATGAAGCGGAAAAGCATGGCATCCAGCTCATGACCGCTTACCGTCTGCACTTTGAAGCAGCGAATCTCGAGGCAATCAAACGGGCGCACTCCAGGCGTATCGGAGATCTCCGGGTTTTTAATTCCGTTTTTACCTTCCAGGTGAAGGATCAGAATAACATCCGTCTCGATACCGTCGAGCGCGGGGGCGGTCCGCTCTATGACATCGGGATTTATTGTATCAATGCCAGCCGGTATCTCTTTAAGTCTGAGCCGGTAGAAGTCTTCGCGACGGCGACATCAACCAAGGACAGTCGCTTCCGGAAAAATGATGAAACCGTAAGCGCTATCCTCAAATATCCTGAAGGAAGAGTGGCGAGCTTCACGGTGAGTTTCGGAGCTTTTCCCGTGAGTGATTACGATCTCGTGGGAACCAAGGGGCGCATTCGCCTCGAAAAAGGTTTTGAATATTCCAGTACGATGACGCTTAAGACTTATGAAGAAGGAAAAGTTTTCACCAAGCGGTATCCCAAAAGAGATCAGTTTGCGCCGGAACTCATTTACTTTTCAGACTGTATACAAAGAAAAAAGAAAGTCGAGCCTTCCGGAGAGGAAGGTCTCATGGATATCAAAATCATCGAGGCCCTTCTTCTCTCAATTGACCTGGGTTCCCCTATTACACTCGAAGAAATCAATAAACGCACAAGACCGGGTGAAGGCCAGAGAATCACCCGACCATCATTCCTGCAACCCAAGCTGGTAAATGCCAGAGGACCCGAAGGAACGAGACACTAATACGGAGGCCCTATGTTCGACGGAATCTTTCATAAAAAACCAGCTTCGACGAATGAACACGATGATATCAAAGAACTCACCGGCACCCGGGCGGCATTTATGGTTTGCGATGGTTTCGAGGAATCGGAACTTTTCGAACCTAAAAAAGCGCTGGAAGAAGTTGGTGTAGAAGTGGTCGTGATTTCACCCGACGAAGGAAAGGTTCGCGGATGGACCGGTAAAAACTGGGGCAAAACCATTGACGTCGATATGGCCATTGTCGATGCCTTTCAGGAGGAATTCGATTTCCTCGTTCTTCCCGGTGGAGTGATCAATCCGGACAAGCTGAGAAATAATCCTAATGCGGTTGCCTTCGCTGAATCCTTTGTCAGTAAGAAACGTCCGATTGCGGCCATTTGTCATGGCGTGCAGACACTCATTGAAACGGGAATGGTGAAGGGCAAAACTCTCACATCCTGGTCTTCTCTCAGGACAGATCTTCTGAATGCCAGCGCAAACTGGATCGACGAAGAAGTGGTGGTGGATCACCTTCTCATTACCAGCAGAAAACCTGCTGATCTCCCCTCGTTTATCACGGTGATGATCAGGGAATTCATTGATTTCCATATTACCCACAATTTGCCTAACACTGAAAGCTATGTCGTGACTTTATAATCAGGGAGTTGATGATGAAGGCTGCATTTTTAGTATTTGCCCTCCTCGTGAGTGGCGGGTCGATGGCGACTGTTCTTGAGCTGGAAGACGGAACCGCAAACAGTGTCCTCGAAGTCTACGAAGAGATGCGGGAAGAACAGGTCGAGGTTACAATTGACAACAGATGGATTCACGACTTCGAGGAAGACAGTGTCGGTTCAGAGATGGATCATCTCAATGTCCTGGCCCAGGAAGAAATTTAATTACTGAAGCTGGCCCGGATTTTCCTGCGGTGGTGGGACGATGGTCACTGCCGTAGGCAGAGTCACGGTGAATTTGGTTCCTTTGCCGGGAGCAGAGTCTGCGTGAACTTCTCCTCCGTGACCGTCCACGATCTGCTTAACGATGAAAAGACCCAGGCCCAGGCCCGAGACGCTGTCATTATTCCCGACCCGTTCAAAGCGGTCGAAGATCGTTTTGAGTTTCTCCTCCGGGATACCATCGCCTTTATCCTGGATACTGAATTCCACTTTGTTATTTTTAACCCGGAAACGGATAGCAATATCCCCTGGAGCATATTTTATCGCATTCGTAAGAAGGTTGATGAAAACCTGCTCGATACGGGTTTTATCCCATGTCACAGTTACATCTTCGAGGCCCTCGACATGCACACGGCAATTTGAAGAATCGATAATTTCCTTGAAGCGATCCATGAGCTCGGCAAAGATTTCTTTCAGGGATGTTTCCTGGAAACGGAAGTTGAGCTTACCGGACTGGATTCTCGAGACATCAAGAAGCACCTGCACCAGATTGATAAGACGATCTACCTGCTTACAGGAAGCATCGACAGATCTTTTGAAGCGATCAATCGGCAACTCGCCTTCATCGGCAATTTCAAGTGCCTTCTTTGTCATCTGGAGCTGAAGCTTAAGACTTGTGATTGGAGTATTGAGTTCGTGACTCGCGATCGACAGGAAGTCATTCCGGATTTCGATCGCCTGTTGCGAGAGAGAATAGAGCCGGGAATTTTCATATGCCAGCGCAATCCGTCTACCAAGTTCCAGGGCAAATTCCACATCTTTCTCAGAGTAAAAATTGAGCTTGCCAGCGGCGAAAGTGATCGTTCCGATGGTATTTCCCCGGGCACTCATCGGGACGATCAGTACCGAGCGATCACCCAGGCTTTTGGCAAGCTTGATCTGCTCTTCATTCACCGCAAGTTTTTTGAAAACTACTTCATTGATTGCCGGATGAATCTGCGGCTGTCCCGTCTTAAAGACGTGTCCCGACCCGACTTTAGAATCCTCTTTCTTCAGGAAAATATCATGAAGTTCCCGCGCTATCGGTTCGAGCTTGGGATCAATATGCCGGAAGGCCAGAGTCTTAAGGCCCGCATCCGGGAGATAAACATCGAATGTGCACCAGTCGGCAACGGCGGGAACAGCGATGGAAATGATATTATGCAGAGTCTGCTCAAAATCCAGGGATGAGACAAGATGTTCACCCGCCTTGGATAAAAACTTCTGGCGGTCTTCATCGCGCTTTCTTTCTTCAATATCTGTAGCGGTTCCCAGCCAGGATTTGACCTCGGTCGGGTGCTCATATCTTTCCGGTTCTATCCTCAGGAGATGCCAGCGGTAACTGCCATCATGCCGACGGATACGGCATTCGGAATCAATGACCTGATCTGTGGGAGAATGCTGCTGGAATAACTGGAATAATTTTTCACTGTCATCAGGATGAATGGCGTTTTTCCAACCATGGCCGGTGGCAACGGTTACATCCTGCCCGGTGTACTCGAACCAGACCTTGTTGAAATACTCATAGGCCCCTTCAGGCTGGAGACGGAAAACGATCTGAGGAAGTGCGTCTGCGAGATATTGATAACGTCGCAAGCTTTTGATCTCGAGCTTGTCGAGTGCCTGGGCATAGGTCTTTACTTCCGCTTCATAGAGCTTCTGCGCCTGTTCCTGAATGAGCTTGTTCTTTTTGAACATCTCAACAAAGATCGCGACCTTTGACTTCAGGATGAAAGGATCGAAGGGCTTCATGATGTAATCAACGGCCCCGACGCCATAACCCTGATAGACATAGGCTTCATCCTGGTTAATGGCGGACATGAAAACGATCGGAATATCGCGGGATTTTTCCCGCGTCTTGATGACTTCGGCAGTTTCAAAGCCATTCATGATCGGCATCTGAACATCCATCAGGATCACGGCAAAATCATTGTGAAGAAGTGCCCTGAGCGCTTCACTCCCGGAACTGGCCGGAACGACGTTGTAGGACGGATCCGTCAGGACCGCCTGGACGGCCATGACACCTTCCGGACGGTCATCTACAACGAGGATGTTAACCTTTCGATTCATTAAGGAGTTGCTACCTTTCTCTCAACCATCCAGTGATACATGATGGAAAGGAGTTTATCCGTATCAACCGGCTTCGTAATGTAGTCCGTAGCTCCCGCTTCGAGGCACTTCTCACGGTCACCTTTCATTGCTTTGGCAGTGAGTGTGATGATCGGGAGATCTCCGAACTCAGACATTTTACGGATTTCCTGGGTTGCTTCAATACCACCCATTTCCGGCATCATGATATCCATGAGGACGACATCAACATCCGGATTTTCTTTCAGCTTATCAATACCGGTCTTGCCGTTATCAGCGTAAATGACTTCCATTCCTCTGCGCTCAAGTATCACGGTGATGGCAAAAATATTTCTCATGTCATCATCCACAACGAGAACTTTTTTACCGGTGAAGTCAGCGTTTCTCGGAAGAGTCGGAGTCTTGGCCTCTGCCGGGCTGGACTCAGCTTCAACAATTCCATCCTGTCCCTGGTATTTCAAAGGAAGAGTGAGTGTGAAGGTCGATCCCATTCCTGGCGAAGACTCAACTTCGATCGATCCACCAAGGAGCTTGGCAATTTGTCTAGAGATTGTAAGACCCAGACCAGTACCGCCATACTTACGGTTTGTTGTACCATCGGCCTGTTGGAAGGCTTCGAAGATCAGGTTTTGCTTCTCTTTCGGGATACCAATCCCGGTATCAGTCACAGAGAAGACAATTTGCTTGGTCTTGTTGTTCGGATGAATTTTCAGCGTCACTTTCCCCTGCTCTGTGAACTTGAAGGCGTTCGAGAGAAGGTTTTTCAGGATCTGCTGAACTCTGGTCACATCTGTGTTCACCACGAGTGATGACACTTCCGGTGAAGTGTCGATGTTGAAGCCGAGAGATTTGTGGTTTGCCACCGGACGGAACGAGTGCTCGAGGTACTCGCAGATTTCCGGGATTTTCACATCTCTTGGAACAATCGGCATCTTACCAGCTTCCACTTTCGAGAGATCGAGGATCTCATTAATGAGTGCAAGGAGGTCACAGCCTGATGAGTAAATAGTATTCGCGAACTTGACCTGCTCACCGGTCATATTGCTTTCTTTGTTCTCAGAAAGCATTTTCGAGAGAATGAGAAGAGAGTTAAGCGGAGTACGAAGCTCGTGCGACATGTTTGCAAGGAACTCAGACTTGTACTTCGAGATGAGAGAAAGCTGTTCAGCTTTTTCCTCAACCGAGTGAGAAGCAAGCTCAACTTCCTGGTTTTTAACCTCAAGGAGCTTGGCTTTTTCTTCAAGTTCTTTCGCCTGTGCTTCAAGTTCAGCGTTCGATTTCTTGAGCTCTGTCAGGAGTTCTTCTGTTCTCATCGAAGACGAGATCATGTTGAGAACCACACCGATTGAGGCCATGAGCTGATCAAGGAAGTTCAGGAAGTTCTGCGAGAACGGATGCATGGAAGCAAGTTCAATCACCGCTTTCACCTCACCTTCGAAGAGGATCGGAAGTACGATGATATTTACCGGCTTGGATTCACCGAGCGAAGATGCGATTGCAATATAGTCACTTGGCGCGCGGGTAAGAAGAATTCTCTTCTTCTCATAAGCGCACTGACCGACCAGAGACTCACGGAGCTTGTAGCTGTTCTGGAAATTCTTTCTTTCCGTATATGCATAGCTGGCAATCAGGTTCAGGGTGATATTGTCATCATCACCATCGGCCAGGAAGAACGTACCCTGTTGAGCATCGATCAACGGAGTAAGTTCCGACATGATCATCTGAGCAACTGAGGAAATTGAACGCTGACCCTGCATCATCCCTGCGAACTTCGCGAGGTTAGTTTTGAGCCAATCCTGCTCGTGGTTCTTATCCGTTGTATCTTTCAGGTTTCCGATCATCTGGTTCAGGTTATCTTTCAGGGCCGCGACTTCACCTTGAGCTTCTACCGTAATCTTCTGAGAAAGGTCACCGCGTGTAACCGCAGTCGAAACTTCCGCAATCGCACGGATCTGAGTGGTAAGGTTACCAGCGAGCTGGTTCACGTTATCAGTCAAATCTTTCCAGGTACCAGCAGCACCCGGAACTTTCGCCTGTCCACCCAGCTTACCTTCGATACCCACTTCGCGCGCAGTTGTGGTCACTTGGTCTGCGAAAATCCTTAACGTATCTGTCATGTTGTTAATTGTTTCTGCGAGAGCTGCCACTTCCCCTTTCGCTTCGAGTACGAATTTCTGCGAAAGATCTCCGTTAGCAACCGCGGTCACAACCTTAACGATACCACGCACCTGAGTTGTGAGGTTCGATGCCATGAAGTTCACGTTGTCGGTGAGATCTTTCCAGGTGCCGGCGACGCCCTTCACCTGCGCCTGACCGCCGAGCTTTCCTTCCGTACCGACCTCGCGGGCCACGCGCGTCACTTCGGACGCGAACGACGAGAGCTGATCCACCATGATGTTGATGGTGTTCTTCAGTTCGAGAATCTCACC
>JAKFFP010000271.1:0-5302 GCA_036675045.1 Bacteriovoracales bacterium
CGAAGTGGAAGGCGGGGCCAAACTCAAGGTTCTCAAGTCTCACATCGGCGGATCCGCAGCTGCTATTTTTGCTGAACCAAAAAAGAAGTAATCAATGTTCGGATTGGGATTCGGCGAGCTGGTCGTCATTTTTCTCATCGCTCTGATTTTTATCGGACCGAAGAAGCTGCCTGAGCTCGCCAAGGGCCTCGGAAAAGGAATCAAGCAATTCCAGGACGCGGCCAAGGGTCTCACTGACCAGCTGCAAAATAGTGAGGATTCTCAGTCGAATCCGACTGGGACCGACCCTCGGCCTAAAATTACTGACGCTGCACAGAAGGAGGAGATCACTCCTCCGGCATCTCCACTCGACGACAAAGACCGGCCACAAACTTGATGATGGGGGCGCTTCCTGCCCTCATCTTCATTGCTCTAAGTGGCCTTATCGTTTAAAATTTTCCCACTAGTTCATTAGCAAATTAGCTTTTTATCGAATGGAGTACTCATGGCCAGAGGATGGTGGTTTAGATTTGGTTTCTTGGCTTTCTTGGTTGTCGTTGCCCTGATGGGAACGGCCCCCTCGTTTTTCAACATGAAAGAGGACAGCTCTTTTCCGGTGAAAAAGAAAATCAATCTGGGTCTCGACCTACAGGGCGGACTCTATATGGTTCTCGGGATCGACTTCAATAAAGTTTACCGTGATGAAGTTCTCACTTATGTCCGGAAGTCCCAGCAGACTCTCAAGACTGAAGGAATTGAATCGACTCTCGGAAATCTTGAAACTGCCGATTCACAGGATCCCAAGCACTCACTTGTGATCACGAATTCACAGGATGTAGAGAAGGCCCGGGACAAGATCAAGGAAATGTACGGTTACCCGCTTCGTATCACGAAAGAAGAGGGCAACACTCTCACTTACGGTCTCGGACGTGATTATCTCCGCGAGATTGAAGATTCAGCTCTTTCAAAATCGATTGAAGTTATCAGAAACCGTATCGATGAGTTCGGGGTGACTGAGCCGGAGATCGTTTCTCAGGGAACAGACCGCATCGTCGTTCAGCTCCCTGGTGTCAAAGACATCAACCGCGCGAAAGACCTCATCGGTAAAACCGCCAAGCTCGAATTCAAAATCGTCAACGACCAGGTAACGGGCCAGCAGCTCAGTGACTGGATGGCGAAAGTAAAAGCCGCGGGGATCGAGTTTAAAAGAGGTGAGCGTTTTTCTGATTACCTGAAAAAAGTGAATGAAACTCTCGCCGCTGATCTTCCGAAGGGCTACGAAATCGCTTACTCAAAAGAAACGAACAAGAATAACGAAATCACACGCCTTGATCCGTATCTCGTTGAACAGACTTCATCTCTCACAGGTGAAGAACTCCAGGAAGCGTTCGTCAGAATCGACCAGGAAAATAACAGCCCGTATGTGGCTCTCGAGTTCAAGCCAACCGGCGCAAAACTCTTCGAGGAAATCACCGGCAACAATAAGGGTCGCCTGATGGCGATCGTGCTTGATGGTAACGTTTACTCAGCTCCGCAGATCCGTGACCGGATCAGCGGCGGTTCTGCCCAGATTACTCTCGGGCAGGGTGACTATGAAAATAATATGAGAGAGGCGCGGGATCTTGCGCTCGTTCTCCGCGCGGGTGCTCTTCCGGTGGAACTCGTGTTTGAAGAACAGCGCGTCGTAGGACCTTCGCTTGGTGCCGACGCCATCGATAAGGCCCAGCTTGCTTCCGTCATCGGCTCACTCCTCGTGTTCGCGTTCATGATGGTGTATTACAAACTCTCAGGTGTGATCGCTTGTATCACCATTCTCATCAACGTTCTGTTCACTCTCGGACTCCTGATTGCTTTCGGAGCGACACTTTCTCTTCCGGGGATTGCCGGTATCGCCCTCACCGTCGGAATGGCGGTCGACGGTAACATCATTATCTACGAGCGTATCCGTGAGGAAATTCGCGCGGGCCTTACTCCTTTTGAAGCAGTGAGAACCGGTTTCGATCGCGCTTTCTGGACGATCCTTGATGCGAACTTAACAACTGCTCTTGCGGGACTCTGTCTCCTGAACTTCGGTACAGGTCCGGTCCGCGG
This sequence comes from Bacteriovoracales bacterium, assembly GCA_036675045.1. Lineage (GTDB taxonomy): Bacteria > Bdellovibrionota > Bacteriovoracia > Bacteriovoracales > Bacteriovoracaceae > Peredibacter. The sequence goes on from JAKFFP010000271.1 coordinate 2,071, forward strand.
ATTCGCAGTAACACTTCTTATCGGTATTGCTACCACTGTTTATACTTCGTACTTCGTGAGCAAAGTGCTCTTCGAACTCTACGTAGGTCGCGGCAACCGTAAGTCTCTCAGCATTTAATTTAAGGAAGAATGAATATGAATACAGCAGCAGTAAATACACACAAGACCCTGAACGTAGACTGGGTCCATTTATTTAAGTTTGCGGGGATCGCTTCGCTTCTCCTCGTCTTCGGCACGATTGTTCTCTTCTTCACGAAGGGCCTCAACTACGGCGTTGATTTCCGCGGAGGAGTTGAGATCCAGGTGAAGTTCAAGGAGAAAGTTGATCTCGGTGAGCTCCGTACTTTTCTCAGTGAAAAAGCTGTTCCTGTATCCCAGCTCCAGACGATCGGTGAAGAAGACCAAAATGAGTTTCTCCTTAAGCTCGACAGTGATGACAAGTCAGACCTGAACAAGATTTCCGGGAACGTAGGAGCAGCTTTTACTGAAAAGTATGGTGCTGGATCCTTTGATATCCTGAAAAACGATATCGTCGGTCCGAAAGCGGGGGCAGAACTCAGGACATCAGCGTTCAAGGCGCTCTTGTGGGCGATTCTTGCCATCATGATCTACCTTGCACTTCGCTTTGATTATAAGTTTGCCCCGGGTGCCATCGCGGCCCTCATCCATGACGTGGTTTTGATCCTCGGTGCGTTCATCCTCACTCAGAAAGAATTCTCTCTCCAGATCGTCGCGGCACTTCTCGCGATCATCGGTTATTCGGTAAACGATACCGTGGTCATTTACGACCGCGTTCGCGAGATCGAAGCTGCTCATCCGGATCTTTCAACCGGCCAGATCATTAACCGCGCGATCAACGAGACGATGTCCCGCACGATCATCACGTCACTCACTGTTCTCGGCGTATCAGTTGTCATGCTCATCTGGGGTGGACAAGTGATCCATGATTTCTTCTTTGCTTTGACGATCGGTGTAATCCTCGGGGTTTATTCTACGATCTTCATCGCGATTCCCATGACTGTTATCTACGAGAAACTCGTCGCTAAAAAAGCATGAAATTTGTCCTCATCCTGATTTTCGCTTTCATTCCTTTCCTGGGTTTTGCCCAGGAAGGGACTGAGGCAACCGATCCTGAAATCCAGGATGAAACTGCTCTCCAGGAACTCCAGGAAAACCGTGAACTCCGGCAACAAAACTTAGAGACCATTAATGAGATCGTGGGCCCGGTCGCTGAAGAAAAATCAGCAGAGGATTTCACCGCTCTGGATCTCATGAAGACAGAATCGCTGATCAAGATGGAGAACATTTTGAAAGAGGCGAAGATGAGTCAGTATCCACCCGAACTGATTAGGGTAAAAATCCTGGAAGCTTTTAGTGGAAATCCGATGGAAGGTTATGTCCGGACGAGTCCGAAGTTTCAGAATTTCTTAGTGGATCTGGTGAGGGACGATAAAGTATTGATCTCGGCGATCGCTATTTTCAAAAACAAGGCCCGCCTGAAAATTTATCTCTACCTCTGGATCGGTATTATGTTCACGGCTTACTATACGAAGAGACTCTTTATCTCGAAGTACTGGAAACGCGGAACCAGGGCCCTGGCAGCTGTCCTGTTCTCTCTATGCATCTCGACGATAACGATGTCGACATTCTGCCTCGTCTTTAAGGAAGAAGTCAGACCCATTCTGGGGCTCGTAAAAAAGCATCTCTAAGGTTTAGGAATACAACCGATTTTCTTGTCGTGCGGAGGGAACATCCCGACGGAACCTGACGTTGTGGTCGCATTTCCGGAAACTCCGCCACTGGCGAGTTCCTGGGCGCTCTTCACGCGGTAAAGCTGCTGGGAAGAAGACTTGATGAAGGGAGTGGTCTTGTTCAGGGGATGATAAAAATAGGTCGTCACGTTGGCAACGTTCTCTTCAGTCGGTTTTGTCAGGACACCATTCTTCACATAAAACCAGACGGACTTGAGATCGGTTTCGCGGATAAGAAGATAATCCGGATTCGTGGTCACAGTATTTCCATTGGCGTCTTCAATGGTCTCGGCCGCTTTCTCGGCGATATAAAGACCTTCGGTATCGACACCAATTACGTCACGGAATGCCTTATAAAGAGGGTTCGTGGTGCTGCTGTACTGCTCGCTGGTCAGACAGAAGGACCGGTAGCTTGATGTGCTGGTATCAATCCACGGCGCCATATAGTATCCGAGAGCGGGCTGGCTGGCGTTGGTTTCAGTTGAGGTTTCATCCGGATTGGCGGTCACGAGCTGAAGTCCGGAGAATTTTGCGAAGTAGTTTGAGTTCGCAGGAATATTGCCGCCGAAGTTCTTTGTCTTCTGAACGATGACATCGTTTACATCGAGGAAAGTATTCCCGTTATTGTCATAGAAGCGTGGATCCTGAGTATCCCAGAAATTGAAGACTCCCGGAGTATTCTCAAGGCGAGGGAAGGTCGCATCGTCTTTTGTCCCGTATTTCACGACATCGTGACAGAAAGCTTCCTTGCTGAAGCCCAGGAGAGGATCCGGGGCATTTCTCGGTAAATAATAGTAGTGACGACGAACGCCGGCGGTATACCAGTAAGTGATCGCACCACTGGCGGCTTCTTCCTTCAGATAATTTCGGATGATACAAGTGAATTGAGAAATAGGGGCGATCTTCAGAGTCCCCAGGAGATCAACATTGGTCTGAGAAGAGTCTTTAATAATCTGGACCGTATCAGAGCCGGCCTTTGAATTCTGCTCGAAGAGCTTAATCAGATAGGTCTTGTCTTCAGCCAGGGCCGAGATGTCGACCTTGATTGAGTTCGAGTTCACCGTCATCGAGACGTCGAGATTAGTCGCGTTCCCTGATTCATCTTTTGCTTCCAGAAGACACTTCGGGTTTGCCGTATCGGTCTCAAGCGGCTGGTTACAGAAATTGAAGACATTCTCGAGACCCGAAAGAGAGATTGCCTCGCTTACGGTAAAGTTCGCATAGAGGATCGAAACGCCGCCGGTATTTTTGGTTGAACAGAATGAAGCGCAGTTCCCGAAGGTCACGGGCTTTCCGTCTTTACAGCCGCAATAATCAGACTTGAATTTGATAGCATCAGCAGGGCGGGTGACTTTTATCGGCGTACATTCTTTTACGCCTTCTTCATTGGGAGTTAACTCTTCACCCACTTCGCAGACCGGATCGGGTTGAATGATGTATTCATCGGGAGTGATGGTGGCGCGATTCGGGATGGTGTCCAC
>JAKFFP010000101.1:0-27466 GCA_036675045.1 Bacteriovoracales bacterium
GCCTGCGGAAGTCCCGCGAGCTCGGCCACATGAATGCCGAAACTCTGAGTGGCACCTTGTTCGATCAGCTCATACATAAACTGAACTTTGCCGTTTTTTTGTTCCGTGCGGACGGTGAAGTTCTTTGCACCTTCCAGGCTTTCCACCAGTTCAATTAATTCATGATAGTGAGTCGCAAATAACGTGAGAGATTTTTTCTGCACGAAATGTTCTACCAGTGCCCATGCGATGGAAAGACCATCGTATGTTGAAGTTCCGCGACCGATTTCATCCAGGATAATCAGGGATTTTTCTGAAGCGTGACGAAGGATCTCTGCCGTCTCGGCCATTTCCACCATGAAGGTCGACTGGCCCTTAATGATGTCATCCGAAGCTCCCAGCCGCGAGAAAAGATAATCGCAGATTCCCAGCTCCGCTTTTTCGGCAGGAACAAAAGAGCCCAATTGTGCCAGATACTGGATGATTGCGACTTCCCTCATGACCGTAGTTTTACCCGCCATGTTCGGGCCCGTAATGAGTCCGAAGTGAGATTTCTCATCCAGAGTGATTGAGTGAGTGACAAAGCTGTCACGGATGTTGGCCTTGATGAGCGGGTGCCAGGCCCCTTTCACTGAAACTTTTGTTTTTTCCATATCAAAGACCGGACGAACAAAGTTTTCCTGGAGACTGGTCCAGGCCAGGGCCTGAAAGACATCCATCTGGGCAAAGCGTTTCGCTACATCGAGAATCAGATAGCTGTGATCCGCGATATTCCGGCAGATGCCTTCAAAGATTTCTTTTTCAAGCTTCATGAGCTTATCCAGGGCGGTCGTCACTTCTTTTTCAAAGGACTCAAGTTCGGCCGTCACATAGCGCTCGTTATTCACGAGCGTCTGGCGACGCTGGAAAGTCTTCGGAACTTTCGCGAGATGGGAATTGGAAATCTCGATAAAGTACCCGGAGATGTTGTTGTGCTTGATCTTGAGATTTCCGATACCAGTACTGTTTCGGTACTTCGTCTCCAGACTGATGATTTCATCAGCAGCTGAGTTGGAAAGTTTGGCGAGGCGATCCCGTTCTTTCGAAGCTCCTGCTTTAATGAGATTGCCCTTATCTGCATGGGCCCCCATTTCGTCACTGATGGTGGTCCTGATCTCCGCGGCGAGAGTCGAAAGATAATCAGTGTCTTTTTTAGGAAGTTTCTGGAAGAAAGTAAGGTCATTTACTTTCATGAGATTTTCCACGGTCGCGAAAATCTCAATCGCTCCTGCGAGATTCAGGATATCTCCTGCCACCGCTTTTTTCGTTGAGATCTTGGCCATGATCCGGTCGAGGTCGCGTACTTCTTCGAGCTCGCGGCGGAGAGTCTTCATCACCTCAGGGGCCCGGGTGAGTTTTTCCACGAGATCCAGTCGCTTCTCAATGGTAGACAGCTCACAGGACGGAGTCTGGAAAAATTGCCTGAGATAGCGCGAACCCATGGAGGTTTTAGTTTTATCCATGAAGCCCAGGACAGAATTCATAGCTGTCTCACGGGTTCTCGGAAAAATCTCGAGTCCTGCCAGAGTCGCAAACGTCACCTTCATCGTCTCTTCATTATTGATAAGGCGGAACGGACGAAGATGGCTGATGCGTTCAATCGTCTGAGTTGAAGATACGTAATAAGAAAGGGCTCCCAGAGGAGAAAGTACATCCGGGTGACCCAGGATGATTCCGTCACGCTGGTAAGTCGGAATAAGTTTCTGGATGTAAAAACCGGAATGCTTTTCTTCAAAGTATTCCTGAGACAGGTGAGTCTTGAGCACATCCATGTTGTGGAGGTAATCTTCCAGAAGGGGGAATTTTTCCCACTGCCCGAGGTAAGCGATGAATTCCTTCGGCCGGATCATGAGAAGTTTTTCGCAGAACTCTTCGATCGTCCTGAAAGTCACGCCGAAGAAATCCCCGGTGGTGAAATCAAGAAGAACCAGAGTGAAAATGCCATCTTTCACAAAACCCGAGGCGATGAATTTATTCTCTGAAGTCGTCCCCTTATCAAGATCATAGGGAATTCCGGGAGTCACGATCTGGCTCACACCGCGCTTAACGATGCCCTTGGCTTCCTTCGGATCTTCCAACTGCTCGCAGATCACAACTTTTTTCCCGAGATTAGAAATGCGATCGACATAAACCGCGGCGGCATGATGAGGAATTCCGGCCATGGGAATCGGAACATCGCCCAGCTTTCCCCGAACCGTAAGTGAGATATTCAGAAGTCTCGCAGCTTCGCGGGCATCCTCAAAAAACATCTCGTAAAAATCCCCCATACGGAACATGAGCAGGATATCGGGATAGAGTTTTTTAACCGCGTAATACTGTTCCATCATGGGAGTCAGTTTTACGCCTTGAGCGACCAGCTCAGCGAGGGTGCCGGATTCGGGAAGTGTTTGATTTTGCATAAGGAAAAAGTATCAAAGTCCGACCAAAAACGTCACCTCTTTTTCCCTTTCACGAGTGACTTAAGTTGAGAGGAAAGTTTTGATAACTACCGGTAATTGTGACGGAGGAGTAAAATGAAAAGATGATGATTCGTAATCCCCGTTCAACAATTATTATTTTAAGTTACGTCGCCTTCAATGCTCTCGTCGTAGTAGCGGCCTGGAGCACCCAAAACGCTCTCGAGGCCCTGCCCAAAAAAGGCGGAGCTCTTGCTCCCGAATACACTTTGATTGATGAGCTTGATTATTTCCATGTGAAAGATGGATTACCTCTTATGTCTCTTTCCGCGAATCAGATGCGCTCCCAGGGAGAAGAGACGGCCGAGTTTGAAAACCCGGTGGGGATCTACAAACAACATAGTCGCAACTCTACTTTAAAGTATCAGGCAAATTCCGGTGAGTATCGCAAAGTCAAAGACAGCCTGATTCTTCAGGGTGATGTGAAAGTAAAATCCGAAGAATCAAATTTCGAGTCGGATCGCATGAAATATTCTTTTAAGAAAGATCTCATCCAGGCCTCGGGGAATGTGAAATTTTCCGGTCTTGATCTCAAAACCGGAGATCAACTGAAGATAAATTCAGAGAAGATGAAAGCGCGTCCCAAGCTGAAGCAAAGTGATTTCACCGGTGCGGTAAGCGGGGTGCTGCAAAGAAAAAGACGCTACGAAGGAGACATGAATTTCACCTCTGATCTGCTTCGATTTGACGGGATCGCGTCGCTGGCGCACCTGGAGGGGGACGTCTTTATGAAAAGAGACAATTACCGCATAACTGCCGGAAAAGCTGATATCTATCTCGAGAACTTTAATAAATCCCTCAAGTATTTCGTCCTGAATGACGATGTGAAAATGACGGAAACTCTGAATAATCCGCAGACCGGGGTTATGGAACGGAAGGCCTTTGCTGAACGTCTCGAGGGCTTTGGGCGCGAGGAGAAAATGATTCTCTCAGGTGCCCCGCGAGTCGAGCAAGGGACTGATGTGATTAAAGGTTATCGCATCACTGTTCGGGAGAACACTGATCTCATTGAGGTGGATGATGCAATGTCGGATGTACAAGTGAAAAAGAAGAAACTAAAGGAATAGTCCGATGACTGCCAACAGTGGCTCCAGCTTTCATGCACGAGATCTTAAGAAAACATATAATGGCCGGCAGGTTGTAAAAAACGTGAGTATTGATGTGGAAAGAGGCGAGGTTGTTGGACTTTTGGGTCCCAACGGCGCCGGAAAAACCACTTCGTTTTACATGATGGTGGGACTCGTGAAAGCCGACGAAGGACAAATCAACCTTATGGACGAAAACGTGACAAGAGATCCGTTACACGTCCGTGCCAAAAAAGGGATCGGTTATTTGCCTCAGGAAGCCTCTGTTTTCAGGGAACTTACCGTAGAAGAGAACATTTTTTCTGTCCTGGAAATCCGGGATCTGTCCGATAAGGAAAAGCAGAATAACCTCGATAACCTCATCCGCGATTTCGGCCTGGATCATATCCGGAAATCAAAGGGAAGAGAGTTGTCAGGAGGAGAGCGGAGGCGGGTGGAGATCGCAAGATCTCTGGCGCTGGATCCGAAGTTTGTATTGTTGGATGAGCCTTTCGCAGGTGTTGATCCTCTGGCAGTCAGTGACATCCAGCAGATCATCAAGCGGCTGAAGGCCAAGAACATTGGTGTTCTCATCACGGATCACAACGTGAGGGAAACTCTCGGGATCGTCGACCGCGCGTACATCATGAGTCGCGGTGAACTTCTCGTGAGCGGGACACCGGAAGAGATTATTAATAATGAAGTTGCACGTAAGTTTTACTTAGGTGATGAATTTAAGATGTAGGGAGTTTTCCTATGGCAATTAAGATGAGTCAAGGGTTGAAGCAGACGCAAAGTCTGATGATCACGCCCCAGCTTCAGCAAGCGATCAAACTACTGACTCTCACTCACCTCGAGATGACGACTCTCATTTCTCAGGAAATGGTCGAGAATCCAATGCTTGAAGAAGTGGACGGTGAAATGGATTCGACGGTTGAAGTTGAATCTTCCCGCGAAGAAATGGATGCCCAGGAAGCCTCGGCTTCTGATTTCTCCGGACCTGAGCTGATTGAAGGCGCTAAAGATACTTTTGATTGGGAATCTTATTCAGAATCTTTCAATACGACATCTTCATCGTCTCCGAACATGAAGGAAAACGTTTCTCCGGATGATCTTCCGAGTTATGAAAATATGGTTTCCAAAGGACAGTCACTCCAGGAGCACCTCGAGTGGCAGATCCGCATGGAAAGCCTTTCAACTGACCAGTTAAATCTCGTCCTTGATATCATCGGTAATATCGATGATGACGGATACCTTGAAGTTTCATTCGATGAAATCGTTGCACGTAATGCGATTCAGGATCGCGACGAAGCGCTGGGAATGCTGGGCCTCGTTCAACACCTCGATCCGATTGGTTGTGGCGCTGCAAACATTGAAGAGTGTCTGGGAATCCAGGCGCGCATGCTCCCGGATAGATCACCTCTCGTTGAGCTCATCATTGAAAGAAACCTGAAAGACCTCGAGAAAAAAGACTACGCGAAAATCGCCAAGGACTTTGCGGTCTCGAAAGAGAAAGTAAAAGATGCTGAGCAAGTGATCATGGGTCTTAATCCAAAACCAGGACGCCTCGTCTCTGCTGATGAAACTCAGTATGTCGTTCCGGATATCTTCGTCGCTGAAGTAGGCGGGGAATTCGTCGTCCAGGTCAACGATGAAGGAGTTCCTCGTCTTCGTATCTCAAACCTCTACAAGTCACTCATCAAGTCCGGTGAGAACAATGCTGAGGCAAAAGAGTTCGTCCAGGACAAGCTGCGCGCAGCGATGTGGCTTATTAAATCGATCGAGAACCGTCAGAAGACGATCTATAAAGTTGCGAACTCAATTGTCCGCACCCAGCAGGAGTTCTTCAAGAAAGGACCTGCGTTCCTGAAGCCGATGATCCTGAAAGACATCGCCGGCGAGATCGGGATGCACGAATCGACGGTGTCACGTGTGACGACGAATAAGTACATGCACACTCCGATTGGAACATTTGAACTTAAATACTTTTTCAACGCCGGTATCGGCGGTAAAAACGGCGGTATCGACATCGCCGGTGAGTCTCTCAAGCTGAAGATTAAAGAGATGATCGGGAACGAAGATCCCAAAAGGCCGCTCTCCGATCAGAAAATCTCTGAGCTTCTCAGCACGAAAGACATTGTCGTGGCCCGCCGGACAGTGGCGAAGTACCGCGAGATGATGGGGATTGCCCCGTCATCCAAACGTAAAAAATAAGGAGGTTGGAAAAAAAGAATTTTAAACGGGATTAGATCAGTACTGTGGCCGAAACTTAATTTTATTAGAGGCACGTAAGCATGAAATTAAAAATCTCCTTCAAGCACCTGGAACACACTCCAGCTCTCGATCAGCGAATTGCTGAGAAATCAGAACACTTTGAAAAGTATTTCAATGGAAACATCACGGTTCAATGGCTGTGCTGGGTTCACAATGACGAACACTGGGCCGAGGTGAAAATTCACGGTCCGAAGTTCGACTTCTTCGCCAAAGCGTCTGCCGACAACATGTACAAGTCACTTGATCTTGTCGTGGATAAGGTGGAAAGACAGTTTGAGAAACAGAAAAATCAGATGAAAAACAAACTTCACAAGCATCCTTACGGATCACCGAAACACCAGGCGATCCGGGAGAAAATATACGAGGAAGAAAAAGTTTACTTTGAAGAGTGGGACGAGAAAACCGCTTAACGATAAAGGCTCCTTCGGGAGCCTTTTTTATTTTCTGGGCTTGAGAAACTCGACACCGACTTTGTAATCGGCGTACTTGTCAGCGATTTCGACATTCACTTTCACATAGCGGACAATGCCGATGAGCGGTTGATCGAGCTTCTTTTCCTTGAATTCGAGAATGATCAGGCGATCTCCGCGCTTGTATTCCGTAGCCTCGAGAATGATAAAGCTGAGTCCTCCCTGCGAGAGATCAATCAGCTGATAAATTTCGACCTTTGAGCCTTCTTTCTGGATTTTTACACATTTACCTGATTTGGATTCAAAGCGCGTATGAGCGCGGTTATTGATCGACATAGGTCTAGTTTAGCGTTCACCTGATGGATTTCAACGGGCGGGAGAAAATGCTTTTAAAGGGATTTTAAACCCGCAAGGGTCAGCGGAGAGATCGCGTGTGTTTTCAAGTGGTTAGCCAGCCAATTCTCATGGAAAGAGTGGGGAATTGCCCTTATAGTGGGCGACATGAAAATTTTTGTGCTGACACTGATTTTATTCACGTCACAGGCGTATGGCCGCGGCTCACTACTACTGATTGGTGGCGGTAACCGTTCGCAGGACATCCTGAAGGAAATGAGTAAGCTCGCTTCAGGAAAAATTCTCATCGTTCCTCTCGCCAGCTCTATTCCCGAAGAAGTGGCCGCATCTGCAAAGTCACAACTCGAAAACATTGGCGCCAAGGATGTCGTCATCTTTTCCTGTGGCAGGGAAAATGTCGATCGTGAGATCTGCCTTTTAGAAATAGGGAATTCCAATCTGATTTATTTTACTGGCGGCTCCCAGAATCAGCTTCTCGAAGCCTTCCGGAATAGCGCTGCTCTGACCCTGATTCGTGAACGTTTTAAAAACGAACTTCATCTCGCGGGCACCAGCGCAGGCACTGCCATCATGAGTGAAGTCATGATCACCGGCAATGCTATTTCCCCTCACGAAAGACTGGAAGGAGTAAAACGCAATATGGTGGAAACCATTGCGGGTTTTGGGTTCGTAAAAAAGTATGTTCTCGATCAGCATTTTCTCAAACGTTCAAGACAGGATCGACTCCTCAGTGCTGTACTTGATCATCCGTCATATGTCGGATTGGGCATTGATGAGTCCACCGCCGTCCTGATTAACCCTGACGAGAGCTTCACTGTCATAGGAGATTCCCTGGTGACTGTCATGGATGCAAGACGCGCGACCATCACTGTCCTTCCTGATGGAAGCTACGTTTATGAGAACGTCACGGCGAGTTTACTTGCCCCCGGCACATCTTTCAGGTTACCTTAGAATCTCATGCAAATCCGGAAGCTGGTGTAAGTCCAGCACTGTCCCGCAACTGTAACCGAAAGGAAGTCAGATACGGATCCATGAATACGACATTCCCGGGGAGGAAATCATGTCGCTCTTTCTGATCCTTATCTTCACATCTCTTTGCTTCGCAGACGAACAGCTCGATCTCATCGAGGTGAACGCCACCAAGAAAATCGAAGCACTCACTTTTACCCAGACTGAATATCTTTCCAGTGAAGAGCTTGAGGCATCTCCTGTTCCACTTGCTTCTCAGGTGCTGGAGCGAGTGCCTGGACTGGTGAGTTCGCAAAATGGTGGGCCAGGGGGCAGAACGACTTTTTTCATCCGGGGTACTGAAGCGAGACATGTCTCATTTACACTGGATGGATTAAAGCTTAACGATTCTTCCAATACCGATCGTCAGTTCGATGCAGCTTTTCTTACGCTCACTGCTCTCGAAGACGTCCGCATTCACAAAGGTCCGCAAGCCGTGCTTTACGGATCCGATGCGATGGGTGGGCATATCGAGATGAGAACTCGGAAGGGTAGTGACAAACCGGAGAAAAAACTCACTCTCTCCGGTGGAAGTTTTGGAACGGCGGGAGCTTCTTATCGGCATGACTGGAAGAAGGGAACTTTGAGTATCGTACGCCAGCGGACTGACGGGATCTCACGTTTTAATAAAAAAAGATTCGATGCCTCTGAAAGAGACGGCAGTGAAATAACCCAACTCACAAGTTCTTCAACACATGAGTTGTCAGATAAAATTCAGACCGATCTTCTGGCTTCCTTCATTGAAGGAAGAAATGAACTGGATCTCACAAGTGACAGTACGAATGAACGCGGTCGGAATTATCAGTATCTCCTTCAGCAAAAAACTTCCTATCGCCATTCAAAAACATCTGCCTTTTCGCTCCGGAATGGACTAAACCGCAATGACCGGATGACAAAAAGTGATTTCAGCACACTTCGGTTCAGCGGAAATCTCATTCAGAATGAGCTTCTTTGGGAAATTGGAAACAAAGAGAAGCGGGTTGTGTCTGGTCTTTCTCTGGAAGAGGAAGCTCTTACGCTGTCTGAGAAAAAAGCATTCACGCTGACCTCAGCATTTGTTCAGGGATTTCTTACAGACGGAAAATTTTCGTTTCAAGGCGGAGTCAGGGCCGATCGCCATTCACGCTATGGGAATTTCATCACCGGTGGTACGGGGGTGGAAATGAATGTTCCATCGGGAATCTGGGCATTCCAATACGCCCGTGGCTTTAAATCCCCATCACTTTATCAGCTGTATGGGCCCCCGTTCACCGGTTATCCGATTGTAGGGAACCGGGATCTCTCTCCTGAAAGCAACCAATCCTACGAAGCATCCTGGAAAAAAAGATTCGGTGACTGGGAGTTTGCAAATGTCGCTTTCCAGAATCGTCTATCTAATCTCATTATCTTTACGGATCTCGGCGGTTATCGTAACCAGGGGAGATTCATTGCAGAAGGGATTGAGCCATCGTTCAAATGGATGAAGAATAATCTGGAAGTCCGGGGAAATTTTACTCATCAGAGATTCCGCGAGCAGGAAAGAAAAGTCCTGAGACGTCCATACAATATGGCACAGCTAAACGGGACACTTTTTATCCGGGATATGCATGAGCTTTATATCAAGGGAAGATGGTTTGATTCCAGAAAAGATGAATATTCCCAGAAGATCATCAAGCTTAATTCTTTTGAAACCTTCGATCTCGGTGGTGTCTATCGGAAAGATAAACACGAGCTGTCTCTTCAACTGAATAATATTTTCGACCGCGATTTCGAGGAACTTTACGGCTTCAGTGTGATGCCCAGATCGGTGTTCGGTGCCTGGAGTGTGAAATTCTAATGAATCTTTTTATCTGCGGGATCTTCAAAGCAGCATGAGCCATCGTGGTGCTCGATTTCTTCCTCGAGACTTTCTTCATAGATCCTGCGATCTTCGTTCGAAAGCCCCAGAGAATCCGTAAGGGTCTCACTTATTGTCGGGTGCATGACTTCCACCGAGAGGCCCATTTCTTCCATGCCGGCCGCAAACTGATAGGCCTTTTCAGACTCTTCCAGGGAACATTCGAAAAGTACCTGGCGAGTTTCAGTGTCCACGACGCGGATTTTGGAGATTTCTTTTTCCATAGGGAGATGGTAGTTATGCTTCTTACCCCTTGTCAAAGGCAGAAGATGGATCTCGTTCTGTGGATTGACCAGAATACCTTCGCGTCAAGCCTCATAGAAAAGGTATTCAGGAAAAAAGAGCTACCTTTTTATACCATTCCTCATGCGAAGGATTTTTCTTATTTGGTGGAAGACATGAAACCGGCCCTCATCGTGGTCGACGCTTCTACAGTTCAGGCGGATCTCGAGGCCTTCCGGAATCAGTACGAGGCCAGTGAGATCATCCGTTCCATTCCCTTCGTTGTCATCGGCACATGGGACGGCATGGATTTTATTCAGAAGAAGAGAGGCAGTATTTCCCGGCCGCTGGATCCTTTTCAGGTTCCGGAAATGCTTTTATACTTGAAGAATGAATAAAAAAGACAAGGTCATCATCATTACAGGATTAGTCGCAGCTCTCATCATATTCAGTGTGACGCTTTATTTCCGCAGCGGAGCTTTCTAGGAGCTTGGGTCCCATCAAATGCAGGGGATCTCTTTCAGACTGAGAAATAAAGAAGCTCGAAATTCTCTTATCCAGAACAGACAATAAGACATCCACCAGCTCATGATAATGAGTATGGATCCATTGAGCATAAAAATGATTCGGCACTTCGAGTAAGAGCACATTGTGAGAAATCACGGTCGGTCTTACTTCCTTAAACCACTGGTGATGCACTTCCGGTCCCAGAATGTCACTGAGCTGCTCAGAAACTATCGACCAGATGTAAGAAGCCCTCACCACCGGATGTGCCAGATTCGAATTTCTTTCTTTAAGGCCCGCGTGTTTCTCGGTCCAGCGCGTTTTCAGCGAAGTCTTTCTGCGTATGATTCGTGTTTTCTTCATCGGAAGAGTGAGACTAATGCTTTTTGGGAGCTCTCACAACTTGATTTTCAAGTGGAGGGAGAATTTTGTTCCCATTCTTTTGCTTCATGAGGCGCCAGAATAAATGACTGAAGACCGAGCTGCTGGAAAATAAAATCCGGAATACGGATTCTGTAAAAGATCCCTTGTTCATGCGAAGTGAGATTCATGATGTTCGCATTTCCGCGGACACGGGCGTGGGCATCCCCCTGTTCATACGGGATAAAGAGATCATAGTGTTCCTGCTGAGACAGGAAAAAATCGATGATGTACTCCCGGAGGCCCTTCATGTCATCTTCGTTATAAGAAGAGACAAGAAATGAGTTGGGGAAATTTCTCATGATGATCCGTGCGCGGACAGGATCATTCAGAAGATCTTTCTTATTAAAGACGATGATCTGCTGTTTCTCATCGATTTTGAGTTCCTTCAGGACTTCCTGGGTAACTCTCAGGTGTTTCTGGTAATTGGGATCAGAGATATCACAAACGATGATGAGAAGATCGGCTTCCAGGGCGGATTCAAGCGTGGTCCTGAAACCCTGAACGAGAGTGTTCGGGAGATTGGAAATAAATCCTACGGTATCAATCATGATCATTGGAGGCTTAGAATCCGGATTGAGCGTCCGAAAAGTGGAATCGAGTGTGGCGAAGAGCTTGTTTTCTTCCAGCACATTCACTTTACACAAGCGATTCATGAGAGAAGATTTTCCGGCATTGGTGTAGCCGACGAGGGCCGCCGTTACTGCCTGATTCTGGCGTTTTTTGCGTTGTTGCTCTCTGGTCCGTTGAACTTCCTCAAGCTGCTTTTTATAAAATTCAATTCTCTCGCGCACCATGCGTCGGTCAAGCTCGAGCTGCTGCTCCCCCTCACCACCGATGGCGGCACCGGCCGCACGCTGTTTTGAAAAGTGGCCCCACATACTCGTGAGTCGGGGAAGAAGATATTTTAGCCGTGAGATCTCAATCTGGATTTTCGCTTCTTTCGTGCGGGCATGATGGGCGAAGATCTCGAGAATCACCGTATTCCGGTCTACAACCTCTAGCTTGGTAATCTCTTTAATGTTTCGTGCCTGGGAAGCCGTGAGCTCAAAGTCAAAAACCAGGAGGGCGGAGCCTTCTTCGCGGGCGGCATCGGCAATTTCAGCGAGCTTACCTTCTCCCAGCATGGTCGCAGGATCAATTTGTTTTCTGTTCTGGACGTATTCTTCGCCCGCTGTAATCCCGAGAGTCCGGAGAAGCTCGCGCAACTCCCTCAGAGAATTATTTGTTTCAATGATAGTTGAGTGACTTTCGAACTTATCGCAGACGATACTAACAAGCGAGGCCTTCTGGCCCAGGGGTAATTTATATTCGTCCTGATTCATGCGAGCTCCATCTGGAGGTTATCGAGGAGTCTCGTCGTCCGGAGCTGGAAAACTCCGAGGAGGGTAATCGTCTTCGATCGGGTGAGATCTTCTGAAAGAGTGTCGCCATCCCGAAGCTCGAGATAGTTCCAACGAGGGTCTTTCAAAGTGTCGTTGATATATTTTTTTGCTTCCGGAAGATTTTCTTTCTTTCCAGCCACGAGATGTTTGATCCGGGTAAGAGTCCGGGAGAGAATGAGTGCTTCTTTTCTTTCTTCATTATTCAGATATTGATTCCGGCTCGAAAGAGCGAGTCCGTCCTGATCACGAATGATCGGCATGCCGGTCACTTTTATCGGAAGCTGGAGGTCTTTAACCATATTCCGGATCACCAGAAATTGCTGGTAGTCCTTGAGCCCGAAATAGGCTTCACGAGGTCTCACGATTTCAAAAAGTCTGTACACTACTGTTGCCACTCCTTCAAAGTGTCCTGGACGAATATCGCCTTCGAGAATTCCTGATATCCCGGGAACGTCAATCTTCTGATTATATCCTGTCGGATAGACTTCATCAGGACTCGCCGGTGCATAAACGACAATTTTCGCAGACGGAAACTCTTCATGAGCCTTGCGGATAAGTCCAAGATCATCTTCTAAAGTACGGGGATAACGTGTGAAATCTTCCGCCGGTCCGAATTGCTTCGGATTCACAAAGATCGAGAAATAAATTATCGCGTGGTGCTTAAGGGCCTCGCGCAGAAGTGAAATATGTCCCGAGTGGAGATTTCCCATGGTAGGAACGAATCCCACAGGTGCTTCCTCAGAATTTCTTTCCTGGATAAGATCCGCCGTTGACTTGTGAACGATCACCATGCCACTTCACCTTCAAACCATTGGCGAAGTTTTTCACCGACTTCTTTTTTGGTGAGTGAAACCGGACCTTTGATATCTTTTGCTGTCACGAAAAAATAATTCCCCTCACCCTTCTGGAATCCGGACACTTCGTCACCCAGAAGACCGTTATTCACTTTGTTTCCGACCATGAGATCAACCGGCTTCCGGCTCAACTTCTCCATGAATACATTCTGGGTGGTTTCAGTTTCTGCAGCAAAACTCACGACTTTTTGATTACCCTTCCGGATAGAAAGAATCTCTTTCATGATGTCAGCAGCCTTCCGGAAAGGGAGTGAATCACCCATGCCTTCTTTTTTGATCTTCACAGAGGATGGTTCAAATTCAATATCAGCTATGGCACCGGTTGAAATATAGAGTTCCGCGGAAGGGAACCTTTTAAGGGCTTCCTGTTTCATGATCTCGGTGGTGGGCGCTTTCACCAGAGTAAATCCCGGATGACCGGAGAGGTTTCCCACAGAGCTGTCACACTGATGGCCCGCGAGGACAGTCACATGATAGCCAGCTTTGAGAAATGCGTGAGCAACCGCGATGCCCATTTTCCCGGATGAGGGATTCGTTATATAGCGTACCGGATCGAGGGGAGAAACAGTTGCTCCCGCGGTCACGATCACAGATCCTTTCTTCTTACTTCCCGGAGTGAGAGTCGAAATGAAGTCCGCAACAGCAGAGACTTCCGGGAATTTCCCTTTTCCGATATCTCCGCAGGCAAGGAGTCCTTCAGCCGGATTAATGAGTGCAATATTTTCACGCTTTGATAGCGATGAGACGTGTTCCTGAGTTCGGGAGTGATTCCACATCTCGGTATTCATCGCCGGGAAAAGAAGCATCGGTTTTTTTCCGGACGCGAGAACGATACTCATCAGTAAGTCATCGGGAAGGCCCAGTGAAATTTTACCGAGGGTATTTGCCGAAAGAGGAGCGATCACAATTTTATCCGCCCACTTCGCAAGTTCAATGTGGAGGACGTTTTCAGTCGCCGAAAGATTCTCGGGAACGAAATCATCCTGCGGGCCAAAAACATTTTCCACACCGAGATAGCGGAAAGTTTCAGGTTTCATGAATTCCAGCGCTCCACGGGTAAGAACGACTGTCACCTTGTCACCGTTTTTCACGAGAAGGCGTGCGAGGTCGTAACCCTTGTAGGCAGCGATGGATCCGGATATTCCCAGGAGTACTTTCATAGTGGTTCTATTTGTGTCGTCATCCAATAATGAAGGGCAGAGTGTATCAAATCAGGATGAATCTCTACAACGGGAGGGGCCTGCAAATCACCGAGTTGCTTTTCCCAGAGGGAAGATCCGCCACCAGTAATCAGGACCTTCTGAATTTGATGCTCCCTGGTAAGTTCGCGGACCAGGGCGGCGAAAGCGGAATAGCTTCCTGCCATGGCGGTCGGCGTGTCATGGGGGAGAGCTCCGATAGCAATAGGTTTCAGGTCAAAATTCCGGAGATTTTCGCCTTTCTGGTATGTCCCGAGATAATTTTCTGCGCCCGGAACAATGAAGCCACCTTCAAAACCCTGCGTGGTCACGACATCAATGGTAACGAAAGTTCCGGCATCGATCACCAGAGTATTGGTTTTGAATTTCTTAAAGGCATAGAAGGCCGTGATCAGGCGATCTTCACCGAGCGTTTCAGCGTAGTTCACATTCATTCCGTGAAATTTTTTTCCGCGCCAGTAATCTTTCACTCGGGTGAGCAGAAAACCTTCCTGGATGAAAGGCTGGAGTTCTTCTTCTCTCGGCTTCACATCAGAAAGAACGATTTGCGTATTATGTGCGGACATTTTCAGCTGGGAGAGGAAAAGCTTGAGCTCCGAAAAAGGGACTTTTTTTATGAGGGTAGGGTCTCCCTTATCCAGAGAGAAAATCCCCGCTGTCGCGTGAGTGTTTCCGAAGTCGAGAGTGACCAGGCCCTGCATGTTACTTACCCTGGTCTTTCAGGTATTTTTCAAGCAGCGATTTTTTCAGGGAATAGAAATCCGCGATGGGTGGGCAGAATTTCGGCGGAGTCTTCGGTCCCATCTTGAGCAAATCATTCACCACGAGGACCTGTCCGTCAGTGTTCCTGCCCGAACCGATTCCGATTGTGGGAATTGAAATCTCTTCCGAGATCTTTGTCGCGAGATTTTCTTCCACCATCTCAAGCACCATGGAAAAACAGCCGGCTATTTCGAGTGCTTTCGCTTCCTTCATCAGACGCTCCTGGGAGGCGTCGGTCTTTCCATGAGTGTAGTATCCACCCTGCTGGTGGACTGATTGGGGAGTAAGGCCGATATGTCCCATGACCGGAATTCCGGTTTGCGTGAGTCTTTCAATGAGTTTTAACTGATAAGGGAATGCTCCTTCGAGCTTGATTGCTTCCGCTTTTGTCTCTTTGAAGAGTCTGGTCGCCGAATGAATTCCCTGGGAGATGGTTGAATATGAACCGAAAGGAAGATCGAGAATGAGAAACTTTTCAGGTGCTCCACGTCTCACGGCCTTTCCGAAAATGATCATTTCTTCGAGTGTTACTTCCACCGTTGTTTCATAACCAAGGATCACATTTCCTACACTGTCGCCAACGAGAATCATATCAAGAGCGGACTCATTCATGAGAGTGGCCGTCTGATAATCATAGCAGGTGAGGACCTGGAGGTTTCCTTTCTTCGCCTTTCTGATGTCGCGTACATTAAGTTTTTTCATGAGTTGATCCTGAGAAAAGTCCTGTTGAGTTCGTCATTCATCCAGCGGTCACGGATTTTTTTTCGAAGTGCCGGAACATCCGCCGCCTGAACTTCACGGTCGAACTTGCCGGATTTAATATCTTCAAACAGAGAATGCATCTGGCTTTTGAATTGCGGTGTCATGAGTTTTTCATAACCCTTCTCAGCACCGATCAATGCATTCGGGCTGATGAGATCAAAGAAACCTTCCGGGCCCTTGTCGATCATGGCATTGATGATGAGCTTCAGTTCATGCCAACACTCAAAGTAGGCGAGTTCAGGTTCCGTCCCTTCTTTCACGAGATGATTGAACATCTCGGATGCGGCATACGGAATAAGCGAGCAGAGCAAGCCCTGCTCAGAATAAAGGTCCGCATTGGTCTCGCGCAGAAATGATGTCTGATACGGCCCCATGGTGATACCCATCGAGCGGGCGAGGTCTTTTATCCAGCTTTCAATATCAGCTTTATTCTTCACGTGTTCCAGTGAGTAAACCGCTCCCAGTTTTCCCTTCTGGAGATACTGTTTGCGAAGTTCCGTGCCGATCGATTTGGGGGCAAAGAGGACGTGTCTTAAGCCAGGATATTTTTTCTCGAGGAGATTCCGGGAAAGAGCATAGCCGTGGGCGTAGAGAATGATTGTGCCCTCCGGAAAACCTGCAGCATGTTCCGCCAGAAAATTTCCCTGAATATCGTCCGGAATCAGGAGCGCCAGAGCTTCACTTTCATAAAATTCCGATGAACCGATTTCCACCGACTTGAGTTTTTCCGTATTCACTTCTGCGAAACTGGCACTCCCGCGGCGAAGGGCCACCCTGACCGGGAATCCTGAATCCCTGAGGTTCATTGCCCAGGAACGGGCCTGGTTTCCGAACCCAATGATGGTTAATTGCATCATAAATAACTGCTGGTTTTAAACTCCGAAGCAAAGCTATCATCAGGGGAGCATGAATGAAAGTGTTAACAGGGCCTTCATGTACGGCGAATCGGTCTTCACCACCATGCGGATGGTGGACGGTAAAGTATGTGACTGGGAACTCCATTTTGAGCGCTTGAAAAAGGGCGCTGAATACATCTACGGTCCCTTCAAAGAAGGTGAGGGTTGGCAGGCACTTCTTCGCGACCGGCTGGAAAACCGTCTGGAGATGGAGCAAGGTGATAAGATCATCCGTCTGACTCTGTACCGTGAGCAGGAAAAGGAACGCGGACTTCTCACGACTCGTTTGTACTCACTCATGGATATCAAAGTTCATGTCGACACCCATCCTTTTGAACCTGAGCGATGGGAAGGAAGAAACTTACATCTGAGATCCGTCATGGCAACTCCGCGACCTTCCTGGTGGCCTTCGTATCTCAAGGCGGGAAGCTATCTTGAGATAATTCTCGCCCAGAAAAAATTTCTTCAACCAGGTGATGATGATCTTCTTTTTCTCTCTCATGACGATACCGTTTTTGAATCACCGGTTGCGAACATTTTTGTCTGCCGGCATGACAGGCTTTACACAGCTCCCGCCGGCCCCAATGTCCTGGAAGGTGTGATGAGAAGGCGAGTTCTGGAAAAAGCTCCGGCGATTTTCTCTGAAGTGGCAGAAAAAGAAACCTCGATGAAAGAATTACTGAAAGCCGATGGAGTCTTCGGAACAAATTCCGTCAGAGGGCTTTTCTTAGTCTCTCAGATAGATGATCATGAAATCTCCACCTCTACGGAGTTTATGGAAAAGTTTGTGCAACTGAAACGGGCCCTGGATCTATGAAACATCGGGAAGTAAGCTGTCCTACATGCAAAAAGAAGTTTAATTATTTTGAGTCAGAGTTTCGTCCATTCTGCTGTGAAAGATGCAGACTGATTGACCTGGGACAGTGGCTTACGGAATCCTATTCGGTTCCCGCAGAAAAGCTGACTCCTGATGAAATCGACACCCTTGAGAAATTACAAAATGAAGAAGAAGACCATCAAGAAGAAGACGACCAGGAAGACGAGCTCCAGTAAAGATCCGGGCGCAACCCTCGATCTTGATGTCGTTCTTGAGAACATGATTGAGTGGGCGTTTGAGTGCGGGGAAATTCTCAACTCACATCTCGTTCAGTCCTACGAAAAACCCCTGAAGATTTTCGACAAGGGAAAGCAGGGCCTCGCGACAGAAGCCGACATTCTTTCAGAAAAATTCGTGATGGAGAAAATCCAGGCGCTTTATCCGGATCATCTGATCCTTTCAGAAGAAGATTCATTCAAGCGTCAGCTGGATTCAGAGAAGATACCAACCGGTAAATATATCTGGTTGATTGATCCGCTGGATGGAACAAACAATTTTTACAATCGGGTGCCTTTTTTCTGCGTGAGTCTCGCATTGAATCTCGGAAAGGAAACTCTTGCCGGGGTCGTTTTTAATCCGGTGAACTGCGAATTGTTTTACGCCATCAAGGGTAAGGGGGCCTTCCTCATCCGCCTGATCGGGGAAAATGAAGTGACGATCCAGCTTCATCCGCCGAAAGGGAAGAAGAGATTTAAGGAAGCGCTTTTGTCAGCTAATCTCACCAGTAAGAGAGTGGAAAAAGATCTTCTGAAGAGTTTTCCCGAAGTCCGGGCCATGCGCAGATTCGGATCGGCTGCACTTGAGATGAGTTACGTGGCGGCAGGAATGCTCGATGCTTATTGGGAATATCATCTTCAACCCTGGGATATCGCCGCTGCAGGACTGATCTGCCGGGAAGCCGGAGCAAAAATCTCGGCTATTACGGGAGATGACTATCACGCTTTCGGACACTCCGTTCTGACGGCAGATCCCAATCTGTATCCTGAACTCAGGAAGATTCTCAACAAGAAGTAGTTGTTTCTTACTTTGACATAAATTCCCATGGCTTAGATAATAGACAGGCAGCAGCTATTTTCAGCTAATCCATGGAGGGGTTGTGTTGGATCCGGTAAGCAATTACGTCGCTAATTTTTCTGACCCTATCCTGACTATTACGTCGGGACTCCTCATCATCATCACCACACTCATCATGTGGTTGTGGTTTGCTAATCGCAGGAAGTACCACAATCTGAAACATCAGATTCCTGCTCACGTAGTAAAAAATTATCTCGATTCTATTATCCAGAATTCAACATCACTCAAGTCTTCACTTTTCCGTGGCGGCGGGCTCGATGTGAGTATTCCCTCAGTGATGCCACTTCAGGGTCTCGGCGGCGGAGACGGTATTGCGCTTTCGGGAGCGCCGTCGACGGCACTCATGGAAGAGTTGAATCACAAGAAAGCACTTATTTCTCAACTTGAAGCTCAACTCTCTGCTCTTCAGAACGCGAATCGCGATCTGGAATCTAAATACGCTTCTTCTCAGGCCGCACTGGCAGCTGCAGAAGCGAAGATCAAAGAGCTGGAAGCATTACTTGCTCAACTCCGCAATGGATCAACGAGCGGTGATGAGGCACTCAAAGCTGAACTCAAAATGGTCACGAAAGAACGCGATGAAATCCGCGACCGCCTGAAAGAATTTGAGATTATCTCTGATGACCTGGCAAACCTGAAACGTCTCCAGCAGGAAAATGAACAGCTGAAGCGCTCACTTGCGGCCCAGGGCGGGGCCATGCCTAAAGCACCGGTGAAAGAAGAAGCAGCACCAGTAGCTGAAGCTCCAGCGGCAGCGGCATCAGCATCGGCTGATGTGACTGACCTCCTGGAAGACCTCGGTTCGAATGAAACAGTTACCAGCGATGACAACAAGGCTCTCGAAGATTTCCTGAGTGAGCCTGAAGCTGCCTCTGAGCCGGAAGAAGTCGTGGCCGCTGCCCCTGATATTTCTCTCGATAACAACGAAGAAACCAAACCTAAGTCAGATAAAACTCCTGAGGACCTCCTCTCAGAATTCGAAAAAATGTTGGGGTAAAAATGAAACTGTTCCTCGGGTCCCTGCTTGTCCTGTCGACGTTCGTCCATGCTGCTCCTTACAAACCGTCACCTGAGGCCATTCGCCTCCTTCAGAATCCAAAAGGTAATAAGGTCAAACTCGTTAAGGAAGATGTTGTCTCCCTTGAGCGCCTTGAGACTATGTTCACCATGGATGCCCATACGCCGGGACTTACTGCCATGTTAAAGAGGAGCACTCTTCGCCATGGAAGCAAGGCCGTCCCTGTCCTCATTAAAGTCATGAAAGAAAGTAAGTACCCGGAGCAAAATCGCTGGCAGGCAACGATGCTTCTTGGCCGGATCATGGGCAAGAAATCAGCGCCGTTTATCGCCCGTTTCTCAGATCATCCGCACTGGATGATGAGAGTGGCTTCTCTTAAGGCACTTCTGGCGCTCAAACAGGATACTTATCACCAGGTTTATACCAAGGCGCTTCGTGATCCATCTCTCATCGTAAGAGTCCAGGCACTCGACAATATCTCCCGCATGGAGATCAAAAAGCTCGCTCCTCACGTATGGAACATGCTCTATGATCAATCCAATTACAGCGGTGATGCTGGTACCAGGAAGCGCACATCGATCGTGAAATCCGTGATCCGCACATTGGGTGATATCAAGTTCGCGAAAGCGCAGCGTCCTCTCACGAAACTCATTCAGAATCCGAAGTATTCGGATCTGGTGGAAGACATTGATTATTCCCTCGAAAAGATCACGGGAGAGACCTCTCCCAACAGTGCTGAACAGAGAAGAAAGTTCTGGTCCAAGCTTGCGGTCGTCGAGAATAAAAAGATTTAATTAAATAGATGGTGTCAAAGCTGCAGGTGTCTCGGCATTCTGCAGCTGTTCTTTCTCGCGGGCCTTGTCGATTTCCTTGAGCTTATTATCCGTAGCAATCAGGCGTTCCATCCGGTAGAGAAGAGTCTTCTCCATGATTCCGTCTGTCGTGACTTCCTTCCAACCCTGAAGAAAATCCTGCTCCACTAACTGTCTTTTATAAACTGTGACTTTCGCCACTTCGCGGCCGCCGCGGAAGCCTTTCACCACATTGATCACGAGCTTGAACTTAGCGGCCTTCACGGTATCGGATGATCCGAAAGCATCGGCAAAGTTCACTTCGAGGGTATTATCCATCCAGCGGGTCTTGATGAAGCCGGCTTCCTGGTTCTGTTGTGCGATATCGTATTTTCGCATGACCTGAATCACGGCCTGCCAGGTCTGGTTGTAGTCGGCCTTGAAGACTTTCGTTGGAATTTCCAGTTCTTCAGTGATCTGGCGGAATTTCTCATAATTCGCACAGCTTCCGGCGAGGAGGGACATGGCGATTATAAGGATAATTTTCATGACTTTTATGTTATCAATGATTCAGATAAAAACAACACCGGAACCGTATGAGCCATAGAAACATCCTTGCACAAGTCCTGAAAACGGAAGCTGAGGCCCTCTTAAAGGCCGCTGATCGCCTGACAGACGAAAAGGCCAAGTCCTTAGTAGGAATTTATGAACTTCTCGCCAGTACCGGCGGATCGCTCGTCATCTCAGGCGTGGGAAAGTCGGGACATATCGCGACGAAAATCGCAGCGACTTTTTCCTCACTGGGTCTTCCCTCTTTTTTCCTTCATCCGACTGAGGCCATGCATGGCGATCTCGGAAGAATCACGAATCGCGATGCGCTGGTGATCATCAGTAAATCCGGAACAACGGAAGAGCTTCTGAATCTTCTGCCATATCTGTCGCTTCCGAAAGAAAGAATCATCGCCATTGTAGGCAGAATGGGATCGCCCCTGGCCGAGAAATCCGGAATCGTCCTGGATGCTTCGGTTGATAAAGAAGCGTGTATCAATGATCTCGCGCCCACTACCAGCACAACACTGGCACTCGCACTCGGAGATGCGATGGCCGTTCTCTATGAGAATGTCCTCGGGGTTTCAAAAGAAAAATTTGCTGTGAACCATCCGGCGGGACTTCTCGGAAAGTCACTTTCACTTACGGTTGATCGTTTGCTTACCAGCCGTGATGAATGTCCTTCAATTTCAGAAGATGCCACTCTACAGGATGCCATTCTGGTCATGACTCAAAAGCCGGTAGGAATGTGCGCTGTTCTTAAAGGTGAAGAACTCACGGGAATTTTGGTAGAAGGTGATATCAGACGTGCATTTGCCCGGAGTAAAGACGCCATTCAGATGAAAGTCTCTGAACTCATGACAAGAAAGCCCATTTCGGTGAGACCTGATCTTCTAGCCTTTGAAGCTTTGAAGATCATGGAAAATCCTGATCGCTTAATCAGTGTCGTTCCGGTCGTCGATGGCAAGGGACATTTCTGCGGAGTTCTTCGCCTGCATGATCTTTTTAAAGCGGGATTCAATTCATCAATTAAGGCTTAGCTTCGGCCCGTTTTTCTCTCACCACCGTTATGATGAGTAAGATGGCAGCGATGAGCATGAGCGGCCACACACCCCAGGTCTGATAAAAAGTTGCCTTTCCACTTCCCAGTGGCATTCTCACATCGAGGATATCTTTCTCACCCACATCGAGACGTTTTGATTCAGATCCATCGGGATAAATGACGGATGAAATTCCGGTATTGGTGCTTCTTACGATGGGTAGCTGAAATTCCAGCGCCCGCCATTTCGAAAGGAAAAGATGCTGATGCGGTTCCGCTGTATCGCCGTACCAGGAATCATTGGTGTGGTTGACGATGAATTTATTGTTACCGAACTGATTTAACAGGGTCCTCATGTAATTACTTTCGAGGATCTCATAGCAGATAGGAGTCACAAAACGTTGTCCATTTTTTGTTTCCATGAGCGGAGTGCCGTGGCCCCGGGCGAACAGGGAAACGGCCGGAACGACGGAAACGATCTGGCGATTAAACGGGCCGAAGGGAAGCGTTTCTCCGAAAGGAATGAGAATATTCTTGTGATAACTCGACTTGATCTTTGTGCCGTTCATGAGAACCGAAGCATTGAAGACCGATTCAATCATATCAAACAATTCTTTTGATGAATCCTGGACGTATCCACCGATCAACATCTCAGAATTTGTTTTTGCCATGATATTAATGAAGATATCCGGGATCTGAGAAGTGTAACTGTAAAAAGAAGAAGAGTAAGCAGTCTCGGGCCACACGATGAGGTCAGGAGTAAATCCATTCTCTCTGGTCGAGAGATCGAAGTAATCCTTGTTGATGGATGAGAATGAATTCACGTCACCGCTTTCGCTCGCGACCTTGAGGAAATTTCCGACATTGGCCTGGACGACACGGACATTGAGCTTATTTCCATGGTCCTCAATCTTAAGTGGCATGAACGCATTCACTGCTACAAACAAAACAAACACGATGAAAACCTGCGGTCTAAGCTTTTTCATTTCAATCTGAGTGACAACTTCCAGTGATAACCAGAAAGTCATGAAGCTCATGGTGACAACACCGACATAGGGAACTGTGCCGAGATAAGGGGCCAGATGGAGCCAGGGACTACCGACGTAGGTCGGAAACTGCTGCGGGAAATACCTCTCCATCAGGGTCATGAGGAGGGCAGTGATGAGAACGCCCTTTTCCGTGCGCCAGTTGAAATCCGGGCGGAACTTCTTCCACAAGGCGTAGAGCCACCAGTGCGGCTGGAGAATAAAAGAAAACAGAAGCCCCAGGATCACGGATACGATCCACGGAAGCTGCCCGAATTCGCGCAGCGTATGCGGAACCCAGTAAAAGCCCACGACATTAAGTCCGATATTATAGAAGAGAATGATGAGAAGACTTTGCTTCAGGTTTTCCGTGCGCTCCAAGAGCCACAGGAAAAGCGGAACAGCAATAAAGAGCAGTGGCAACCAGCCGGGCATCCAGGTGGCGGGATAAGTGAGGGCGTAAAGGCCTCCGGCAATGAAGGAGAGTAAAAGGGAGAGGGAGAATTTCATTCCCCCATTCTAAAAGATTAATTAACGATTAGCTACCTGACGTGAACCAAGTTTTGCGTTTACTGACTCAGCAAGTTCAAGCGCCTTGCCTGCATCGAGCTTACCAGAACCGAGGATCTTCCCTTCGAAAGTCTTAACTTTAAGTGATGAGCTCAGGATGATGTTCTTCACCTGGTCAAATTTCATGTTCGGGTACTTTGACTTGATAAGGGCAGCAACACCAGTAACAAAAGCTGTTGCCTGAGATGTACCAGTCATATAACCGGCAGCGCTGTTCGGGATCGCTGAACGGATACGGTGACCAGGGGCCGCGATATCGACAGAGTTCTTGCCGTAGTTTGAAGATGGGATGATGTTAAGCGAATCATCGTGAGCACCAACAGTGATGATGTTCGAAAGACCGTAAGAAGCAGGATAGTAAGCGTGGCGCTTGTCATCGATGTTTGAGCGCTCGTTGCCGGCAGCCGCGATCACGAGGATGCCTTTTTTCTCAGCTGCCTTAAGAACGCGAAGCTCTTCCACAGAAGCTTCCGGACCGCCGCCAGAGTAATTGATCACGTCTACATTGTTGTCAACCGCGTACTGGAGGGCCTTGATGGTTGCATCGAGGTTCGCCTGACCAGATGCTTTCGGATTGTAATATTTGAGAGCGAGAAGTTTTACACCAGGAAATACTGACTTCACGATACCGGCAACGTGAGTGCCGTGTCCGTGAGCATCGATCGGAGCAAAGGATACTTTCTCACCGGAGAAATCAACACCGTAATTGAGAGCAGATTTTCTGCCCTTGATGACAGCGATGTTGTCTTTGATGAAAGGATGGTCGCCCTGGATACCTGTATCGATAACGGCAACGATGATTTCTTTGTTCTTTTTAAAGGTCTGCCATGATTCACGTAAGTTGATTGAAGCGAGGTGTTTGTCCGGATCAATTCCCCATGAAGCATAACGAGAGATAAGGAGTTCTGGGTTGTAAGCAAGTGACTGAGCGAACGCCAGTCCCATGTTTAAGCTGAGTGCAACTGAGAGGAAGATTTTAGCAGCTTTCTTCATGTCCAATTCCTTACCACGTTTTTGGGGGCCCGGTTTATCACCGGGAAAACTTGTAATACTTAAAGCAAGGACCTTGCCAGAAAGGGGAGTGGGGTATCCGGGGGTTAGATGATCAAAGAGTGTCTGAAAGCTGATGGGTGTTTAAAGTTTAGACAGCACGTTCTTTTTCAATTCGGAGGGATAGGCAAAAAAAAAGCCTCCCAGAGGGAGGCTCTTTATAGCGATGGTCATGCCTGGCGCATGATTTGTGATTCTTCTCTTTCTCTTTCCTCAGCGTGCTGGATACAAAGATCAGCCCATGGCTGGTTCTCAAGGCGCTTGGCCCCGATCTCTTCTTCGCAGTCTTCACAGTGTCCGTATGAGCCTTCCGAGATACGATCAAGGGCAGCGTCAATCTTACGAAGTTTTGAGTATTCGCGGTCACGGATCGTGCAGCTTAATTGCTGCTGAACCAGTGAAGTGGCGAGATCCGTTTCATCCGAAAGATCCTCTTCCGAAACGTGTAAATCATCTGATTTATTAAGGAGCCCTACATTGAGGATTTGCTGTCTGTGCTTAAGCAGCAATTGCTTGTAGTGTTCGACTTTCTTCTTCTCCACGAATCCTCCTCGTAAGGGTAAGTGAGCCGGCATTATATAGTAAAAACCCACTTTTACCTATTTTAAAGCGTCTGTGGGTGCCGCTCAAGTGAGGAGTCTCATCGGCAATTTCCTCCAAAAACTTGAAAAAATATTCTGACATTTACACTCAAATTAAGTCCTAAATTTGACATGCATATTCAGGTCTCGTTAAGGTTGAAGGAGTACTTTAATAAATTTGAGGCGTTATGCTGCACAGTGACGTTGCCACCGCGGTTGGACACATCCCATCGGGATTATTCATTGTTTCCGTCATGGATCCTGAAACCAAAAAGATTGATGGATATTTGGCCAGCTGGGTTCAACAGGTTTCATTTAATCCCCTGCTCATTTCCTTAGCTATTAAGCCCGGTCGCCCTGCTTATGACCTGATTAAATCAGGCAAGGTCTTCAGTGTGAACGTGGTGGGTGATCACGATAAAACTTATCTGAAACATTTCTGGAAGGGCTATGACCCGAACTCAAATCCTTTCGCTGAACTCAATCACACCATCGCTCCTCATGGCGGCGTGATTCTTTTGCAGGCAAAATCCTCAATGGAATGCCAGCTGGTTGATGCAATCAAGCCGGGAGATCACGAAGTCGTAATCGCTAAGGTTCTTTCATCTGCTCACATGGCAGAGGAATCAAGACCAATGGTTCATATCCGTAAAACTGGAATGGACTACTGATGTTGAAAATCTTCCTCGCCCTTTTTGTCTGTGGATTATTATTTTCCTGTGGGAAAAAAGAAGCTTCAAACAAAGAGCAGAAATATACACCTCCTCAGATCCCGGAAGCCGAAGAGTATCTTTCTCAGCAAACGATCAAGTGTGAAGCGGGAAGCTTCTGTCCCGATTACGTCGCAAAAATCGTTGTCTTCGACAAAGGTTCGCCACGCTTTTGCACCGGTACTCTCGTGGGAAGATCTAAGCTTCTTACCAGTGCCAGCTGCCTTCCGAATTATCTGCGATCAACTGATGCTGATTGCAGCGAGGACGTTCACGTTTTCTTCAGCCGCGGCAGCAGCCGTCCAGCCGAAAGAGTTGCATGTAAATCCATTCTTCAGGTTTCTGAGCTTGATGGAAATGTGGCCGATTACTGGCGGGATGACGTGGCCGTGCTTGAGCTATCGAGAAATCTCTGGAGCCGTGAGTTCAAGGACATTTCCCGGAAGGGCTTCCGTGACGGCGACAAGCTCCGCTTTTACGGTGTCGAGCAGTCGGGAGACTACACGGGTGTGATCAAAAAAGAAGAGTGCGAAAGCGTACTCAATTCTTATCTCTATCCACTGAGTTCTCATGAATCCTCACCTAACATTCTTCTGGCCGGCTGCGTACGCAAAACCGGCTACAGAGGAGCAGCGATTCTCGACGGCTTTCCGAGAATTCGTGGAGTTCTTTCTGAGAATAGTTCCCTCCGCGCATCGTTGGTGAATTCATCTCTTCTCATCAAGCCTTTGAAAGACTTCGTTAACATTTCAAATTTCGCGTGCGCTCCTTTCCTGGAAGAGAATTCGGCCCTGAGCGAACAGGAATGTGCCAAGTCGCTTGATTATTCGGCCGTGGCGGGAGGACGTTCGCATCTTCTTTCCGATGATGTCCGGTTTGGAACACTTCTGACCGAGCTGGAAAGAGTCGCCAATGGTCTTTCAAAATATTACAAAATTCTCATTTCTCTTGAACAATCTGGTGACCGGCAGATTATCAATTATCGTCCGGTGTGTTTTAAGGACGTGGACTCGTGGCTCGATAGCGTGAAAGGTGATGGAGACGTGACCGAAGTGCCAAGGTTCCCGGGCCGCATACTGAGAAAAGGTGTGGACTCTTACGGTCGCGCGGTTACTCAGGAAGTGGAAGGGAAAGAAGAAAAGTATTATCTGACTTTTTCCGGAAAGCGCCTCTTTAAGGAAGATCTTTCTGATGTCTTCGTCTCAACTGATTCAACACCCACCCGGCGCTTAAATTCGATTAAGGCATGTCCTTAATCATTGCTTGAGATCTCTCCAGCTCTTGCCTTGTCTTGCCCGTGAGTTCCTCTGCCAGGCATTTACTGCTTCCACATGTTCCTGATAGGTTCGGGTGAAAACATGTGTTCCGTCATTCTTACTGACGAAGAAAATATAGTCATTGGCCTCAGGATTCAGGACGGCCTTGATGGCCTCAAGACTTGGATTTGAAATCGGGCCGGCGGGAAGGGCAGGGATCTTGTAAGTATTGTAAGGAGTCATCTCCAGGAGATCATCTTTTCTGATATTTCCCTTATAGCGACTCCAGATTCCGTAGATGGTTGTGGGATCAGATTCCAGGCGCATTCTTTTTTTCAGGCGATTCGTAAATACGCCTGCGATCGCCGGACGCTCGTGCTTTGCTCCCGTCTCTTTTTCCACCATGCTCGCTAAGATCACAACCTGGTGCTTATTGAGGAAAGGATGACTCCAGTCGATGTC
>JAKFFP010000351.1:0-5273 GCA_036675045.1 Bacteriovoracales bacterium
GTCCGTCTGAGACAAACTTTCTGAAGAAGGACCAGAACAACTTTTTCCGGATTGATACTCTGAAGTGCCCAGCTGATATCTTTAGCGAGTGTTTCATAAATCCAGAAAAGCTCAGCAATCGTCATCCCCTGAAGGGAACCTTTTTCCAGGATGCCTTCTGAGTAAAGTTTTCCCTGATCATCAATGTTATTAATGACCTTATAGATATTATCCAGAACCTGGTCGCAGAGTTTTTTGAGATCGACATTCTCTTCAATGAGTCCGTTGAAAACTGATGTCATCTTCTTTGTCTCACCGGTGAAAAGGCTGGTGAGGAATTCTTTCATCGCACCAGTGCCGGCCAGGCCGACGGCAGCTGCAACTGATTCATCACTGACTGTTTTTCCGCCAGAAAGACCCAGCACCTGATCAAAGATTGAGAGTGAATCACGAACAGAACCCTTACCGAGTTCCGCTATCTTCACTGGTACTGACGGCTGGGCAAAAGTTATGCCTTCGGCTTTCGCGATCTTCTGAAGATGCTGTGACAATTGTTCAACCGGAACATTCTTGAAATCGTATCTCTGCGTACGGGAAATAACCGTTCCGAGAAGTTTCTGGGGATCAGTTGTTGCAAGCATGAAGATGGCATGCTCAGGTGGTTCTTCCAGCGTCTTAAGAAGAGCATTGAAAGCACTTACGGAAAGCATGTGAACTTCATCAATCACATAGATCTTATATTTTCCGCGGGTCGGGAGATACTGGACGTTCTCAATAAGGGAGCGAACATCATCTACACTGTTGTTAGATGCTCCGTCGATTTCCATGAAGTCCATCGAACTTCCGGAGTCGATATCTTTACAGGAATGACAAACCAGACAGGGATTGCAATCTGGCCTACGATTTTCACAACGAATGGCCTTGGCAAAAAGCCTCGCGATTGAAGTCTTACCTACACCACGAGTTCCGGTGAAAAGATAAGCGTGTGCCAGCTTCTCTTGTTTGATTGCGTTTTGCAGTGTGCGTGTTACGTGGGTTTGCCCGACAACTTCTTCGAACTGTTTCGGACGCCATTTCCGGGCCAGGACCTGATAGGCCATAACTCTCCAATAATTTTACGTTTGCGGGCTGGAAAATAGGGGACGGGAGGGACGAAGTCATTGCGCAGCTGCTTCGATTTTGACGCAAAAAATGCCTGTAAGACAATTTCAGAATGCGTAAAAAAATCAATGAAAAACGCCTATAGCGAGAGTTGCATTAAGCTAGCTGAATGTAAGGGGAATTTTGGTGGAAAAAGCGGCAGCCTAACAACACTCCAAACCACTACCGTTGCTCCATTCCTGGCCTGGCGGGGTTTGCGGCGAAATGCTCTAGACTGCCGTCGCACATACTAGTGGAGGTGGAAACTTCTGTAAAGGAGTTCTCACCAATGGCGAGAGCATAAAAAATGATGGCGGAGTTGGAGAGATTCGAACTCTCGAATGGCTTTCACCATTAAACGCTTTCCAAGCGTTCTCCTTCGACCACTCGGACACAACTCCATCGAAGATAAAAGAGAGATTTAATTATCATGAAGCGACATTCGAGACAATTACTTTTGCCGGTAAGATGTCCGTCTTTCGCGAAAAAATTGCGAGAGAATTCTTGAGCATTCAAAGTGCATCACCCCACCCACGACGGAAAACTGGTGATTTAGCCTCTTATCCCGATGGAGATGATAGCCAAGACTTAAGGCCCCACCTTTCTGATCATAGGCCCCAAAAACACAGGCCTTCACTCTGGATTGTACAAGTGCCGTGAGACACATGGGACACGGTTCCAAAGTTACATAGAGGTAACAATCCGTGAGTCGCCAGTTTTGTAATTTCTTTGCTCCCTCAGTAAGAGTGAGCATTTCGGCGTGGGCAATAGGATTAAAATTCGACTCTTTCAGGTTGTGCTGACGGGAAAGGATTTCTCCCGTTGGTGATACCAGAAGCGCACCTACCGGGACTTCCTGGGCACGATACGCCAGCTCGGCTTGCTCCAGAGCAATGTTCATAAACCAGAGATGGTCGGTAATAGTGAAATTCATTTCTCGATCGATGCGAATTTATTTCTGATTTTGATCTTCTTACTTTCTCGCCAGTAATTTGTAAGGAGCTTCAGTCTTTGCTTTTGTTCCAGGTCAAAGTTCACGAATTTGATTCCGTAAATTATAGAACGGCCAATAATGGGCTCGCGCTTTGAGCGCACCTCTGCGTGAAGAGTGAAATTCTGATTCAGCACTTCCAGATGAATTTGTACCGGCTGGCCGACATGAGTGTGCTGAAAAAGTTCAAGACAGGCAGCACCCCGACGGAGATCGGATAGTCGTCCCAGGTATTGTTGATTATCGATTTCCACCCAGCAGCGGATGTCAGCGCGGAAGCGGAAATCATATTCCCACCAATGAACGCGGGGAAAATAAAGCGGAGAGGACACGATATAGCAAGCCATGAAAAGGAAGGTGAGAGAAATGCAAAAGAGCATCCCGATCATGGGATATCCCACGGCAAAATTTCTGATCAGACCCACAAGATAATAAATGGTGAGAATAAATGAAAGGTTCCAGTAGGAGTAATAGAGATTGGAAAGGGCATTGTAATAAAAATTAAACACTGCCAGCAGGAGGCCGAACTGGATGATGAAGGAAAAATAAAACATCGTCTTCGTTGCCAGTGCCTCAGTAAAAAAAGCGATGAGGACCATGACGAACTGAAGGATCGTAAGGAACTTCACCTTATCGTAGGATTTTTGCAGATTTAAACGTGGGAGCAACATATGGTTACTTAACGGCAATCCAGTGAAAAGTTCAAGGCTTATCTATTTTCCGAGCGTTTTCATCCAGCTTCATCGCCATGAGCTTTTCGCCCGTCATATTGGTCACAAGCTTTAGTGTTTTTTTCTCAGGTGTATTGATTTCTGCCCCTTGAAATTCTGACTTATCCGTTACGTAGCAGACCTCGCCCGAAAGATCACGGGGCCAGAGATCAAATTGATTTTTCCGAGAGCGGTAGTTAAGCGCAGAGATTTCACGGTTGAGATAGAAGGATAATTTCGACGCTATCTGATAGGAGTTGGCCAGGATCTTCCGGTCACCACACTGGCGTGACACTTCAAGTGACCACTCTTTCCATCCGTGGAATTCGCCCAGTCGTTTTAGAGGAAGTGTCGGGAACACAAATACCAGTCGCGCAAGAATGACGATGGCAAACGAAGTATAAAGCAGCACTCGCGCCCATTTTCTCGACCACACTTCGGATCCGGCCAGAAGTATGACAAGGGGGATGACCAGCGAGATCGTCCAGTTGGCCTCAACTTTTTTAGAGAAGGTCGAAATCAGGAAAAAACCCAGGATGCCCCAGGAAGAAAATAAGAGCACTCGTGAAAAACTATCCTCTGGCTTTTTACGGGAGAGCTTCCACCACAAAACCGGGCCGCAAAATAAGCCACTGAGAATGATTTGCGTCCCAAGATAATCGAATATGCGCTTTATATTGAAAGAGGAGCTGGGTCTTTCGATGAAATGATATCTGAGAGTTCCGTAATCATGCTGATGTTGCCACCACAAATGAGGAAGAAAGAGCAGGATAGATATCACTGTCACCAGCCAGAAATCTTTCCGGATAAGGACTTTGGGAACCGCTAGAATTGTGAAAAAAACGAGAAGGATCCCATGGTATTTAGCATAGAGCAGGAGAGGAATCACCACTCCCAGGGCCCACACTGATTTCTTTTCTCCTGCCAGATAACCTTTCAGGAAATAAAAATAGACCGACGTCATGAAAAGTAAGGGCATGTCCGGAAGGGCGAGAAGACCGGAGTATGAGGCTAGCGGAAATGAGAAAAAAAGCAGGAAGGCAATTTTCCAATGCTCCTTAGGAATTAGCCTGAATAGAAAGAAAAGAGTTCCTGCCTGCAGGAGAATGAAGCCAAGCCGGACTGAAATTTCATGATGAGGCAGGAAAGAGAAAATGGCGATTACTGCTGCCATGAAGGGTGGATGATCAAAATAACCGAAAGAAAGATGACGGGAAAATAGCCAGTAGTAGGCTTCGTCATGAGAAAGGCCGAAGTTAGCCGCAATCAACAGCTGAAACAAAAATACGAATACGATTCCTAACTTGAGGGTTCTTGTCATTGTGTTATGATCATAGCACGGCCATGACAAATTTCCTGAACAAACTCGATCAGAATCTCTTCCTCGCGATGAATGGAATTCATTTTTCCTGGCTCGACCAGTTCATGGTTTTCCTCTCCGGTCAGTTTATCTGGATTCCCCTGATTGCTTTTTTCATCTGGAAAGCAAAAGTCACCATGGATCGCCGCCATCTTGGGTTGTTCATTGTTTTTATCATCCTTACTTTGGTTCTCAGTGATGTCACCTCATCTTATCTTTTTAAAAATATTTTTAACCGCATGCGGCCTTGTCGTGTAGCCGAGCTTAAACCCCTCATCTATCAATTTGGGCAGAAGTGTGGCGGAAAATTCGGCTTCGTATCTTCTCATGCCGCTAATTCAGCTGCACTCGTAATGTTCGCACTCAGCGCCTTGAAGCTCACTGGTTTTTTCAGATGGTTCTGGACCATGCCTCTGATGGTGGGTTTGTCCCGCATTTATCTGGGGGTTCATTATCCGGGAGATATCATCGGTGGATTTTTGGTGGGAATTTTCTGGGCGACGATCCTGGTTAGATTTTTCCGGAAAACTTAAGGGGCAAGCCGGAACATATTCCAGCCGCTGCCGCTAAGTTCATAGGAAATCCTGTCATGCATGCGATTGTCACGACCTTGCCAGAATTCATAATAGTCCGGTGTTACGACGTACCCACCCCAGTTATCCGGGCGGGGTAAAACCTCCTGTCCTTCGAATTTTTTTTCTACCGACTGGAAAAGTCTTTCCAGCTCCTCGCGATTTGTAACCTTTGAGCTTTGGGGAGAGGCAATGGCACCGAGCTGACTTCCGCGGGGACGCTTCATGAAATATTCGTCAGAATCCGAAGCTGCGCAAGAGGTCTCGCATGCACGGGGCTGTTGCCTCCTCGGTCCGCGTCTGTCCCCATGCCCTGGAGCCCATGCAAAATGCGCGGTTCTGACTTGTTGTGGTAGGATCGTCCGGCGCCGGCGGGACTAAGCCAGGTGTGGCTGGACAGCGAAGGTCAGATCTGCGCACGGATCGCAGTGGCCGCGAGGCCGGACCGGACACCTGCCGACCCGAACCCCAGGAGCGGTTGCGAGGCGCCCACCGGCAGCCCTTCTGTCTTATCGGGTCAT
>JAKFFP010000120.1:0-5211 GCA_036675045.1 Bacteriovoracales bacterium
TTCCCAAGCTGGCGGAAAAGATCCCCGCCTCAAGCTGGTAGCTGGTGTATTTCGCGTGATTCTGTTCCACCAGCTCTTTTACGTGGGCAAGAACGAGGACGCGACCTTTGGCGATTTTAGCGAGCTCAGCAATGACGAGACTTTTTCCGGCCCCGGTCGGAAGGACAATCAGGGCAGGGTCACGGCGCTGCTTGAAGTATTCAACAGTTTTCGTGACTGCTTCTTGCTGGTAAGGACGTAGCTGGTACATGTGGTATTAGTTTAATTATCTCAGCGGGACATGTATAGTGGACCTCATGCAGAGTTTTAACGATTTACCCCTGAGCCACGGTCTTCTTCAGAATCTTTCCCGCGAAGGATATGTCACTCCGACTGAAATTCAGGCACGTGCGATACCGGTCCTCATGGAAGGGCATGATCTTCTGGGAATCGCCCAGACCGGAACCGGTAAAACGGCCGCATTTTCAATTCCCGTTATTGAGAGACTTCTGAAATCCGAAGAAGCACGGAGAGTAGGAGAGCCAAAAGTCCTGATCCTCTCTCCCACGCGCGAACTTACCTCTCAGATCCAGGAGAGTATTGAAACGTACTCGCGGGATCTCGATATCAAGTCCGTCGCGATCTATGGTGGCGTGGGACAGAAAGAGCAGGTGATCGCTCTGCGCGCCGGTGTGGATATCGTGGTGGCCACCCCCGGAAGGCTTCTGGATCTTCTCGAGCAAAGACAACTGAGACTTACGAAAATTGAAATTCTTGTTCTTGATGAAGCTGACCGCATGCTCGACATGGGATTTGAAGAAGAGCTCCAGGAACTTCTGAGTCGCCTGCCGCCAAAAAGGCAGAACATGCTTTTTTCGGCGACGATGCCGAAGGGAATTTCATATCTCGCAAGCCGCATCCTTAAAAATCCCACAAAAGTTGAAATCACTCCTCAGTCCACTCCGGTTGAAAAGATCGTCCAGAAAGTCATTCACTGTAAGCAGGATCATAAGTTCCAGCTTCTGAAAAAAATAGTCAAAGATGGCGACATGGAGCTCGCCCTGGTTTTCACCCGTACCAAAAATATCGCTGATCAGGTCGTTGAGTACCTGGCGCAGAATCGTGTTCCCTCGCGCGCTCTTCACGGCGGAAAAAACCAGGATGATCGCGAAAGAGCTCTCGGAAACTTCAAGGAAAAAGTCATCAAGGTCCTCATTGCCACTGATATCGCCTCAAGAGGTATCGACGTGGAAGGTGTTTCTCACATCATTAATTTTGACCTTCCGCTGGAGATTGAAAGCTACGTTCACCGCATCGGCAGAACGGGCCGCGCTGGTAAGGAAGGAGTTGCCATCAGCTTCTGTGATCCGAGAGAGGCACAGCTTCTGGAGAAGATCGAAGGTCTGATCGGAAAAAAACTTCCTTCAGAAAAATTTGAAGGAAAGTTCGAGGCACTGAATCTCGAGAAAGCAGTCGCCAGGAAAATCACTAAGCCCACTCCGGGGAAGAGCCAGGAAAAGACCGCCTATCTGGATCATTCGAAAAGACAGAGGCCCCTGAAAGAGGGTGAGAAAAAACGGGTTCATCCCGGGTTACGGAACAGGAAGAAAAAACGCTGATCAGATGTCCTGCTTTCTCACCGACCAGATAAATCCGTCGTACCAGAAATGGAGCAGCGACGAGAGAAGCCAGAAATTCCCCATGAACCCAAAGTGCTCGGTATCAAATCGCGCAATCGCCGCGAGGAATGCCACGGAGATCGCCAGGATTCCGCAAAAGATCGCGAGCACTTTCTTATTCACCTTCGGAAGTCTGACCTTGCCGGTGAGCTGGGAATTCTCACTGATACTCACGATAAAAAAGTACTGAAGGGCATGGTAGATATTTCCGAAGTAAGCGGCGTCGGTGACACTGTAGAACGACGCTATCAGAATGGCGGACAATCCGGTGGTCCCGAGAAGTGCCAGTTTCGCCCCGGAGAACTTGTACCCGTTCCGGATGAGTTTCCGGTAACTCCAGATATAGAACAGGATATACCCGACACCGAACGCGAGTAACGGAAACTGAAGTGAGTGAATGTAGTGGCCGTATTGGACCGCGATATCCTGGCCGAAATCCAGAAAGTCCATGAGGCCCTTGACCCGGACTTTTTCCGGAAGATAGGTCAGAAGGAGAACGTGAGGAAGAAGTCCCAATACAAAACAGATTCCGATATCTAATTTTCTTCCGACATGGGGATCATTTCCGAGTTTGGCATCATAAATCCTCCCGAAGCCAAAGGTCTGCATGAGCGAATGCCATTCGTCCCAATAGAGAGCGAGAAAGGCGAGAGAGCCCACGAGAAAAGATGATGTGGCCATTGCCACCAGCAAGATCAGAGGAATCAGGGTAAAGCGATAAGGAAAGCGCTTGAAGACACCGGTGTTCAGGTGACTTCGGACAAATACCAGCTGCACATGAGCGTGAGTCATCAAAGACGACATGATGATGAACCACTGCGGAGTCTGGGGATCATAAAGAAATTCACCGGTGGCGGCACGTGGATAGCTCACCAGGGCCACGGCCGTGAACGCCAGGATCGGCGCGCCGATAATGAACAGAATATTGTAAGCCCCAGTACTTAACCAGGCCCGGCGTAAAACCGCTTCACTCATAGTTTTTTAATTACCTCTGATTCTGTTCAGTACGTCAATATAAGTATAAGATGGGCCCGTGGTACCTACATCCTTTTACCAGTATACGCTCCCTGAACTTCAGTCTCTGTTTGAGGCCCATCAGCTTTCGCCGTCGGCGGCAGGTAAGCTCTTTAACTGGCACTATAAAAAGCGCCGGTCTGATGTCTGTGAAAAGGACATGGCCAAAGTCACTCAGGACTTCATCGCTCAGAATCTTACCTTTGAACTTCCGGTCATTGATACCATCCAGAAATCAGGCGACGACCGGACCGTGAAATTTCTTTTTAAGCTCCAGGACGGTAAGAAGATCGAAACCGTTCTCATTCCCTCGAACAAGAGATACAGCATCTGTCTTTCTTCGCAGGTGGGTTGCGCCATGAAGTGCAGCTTCTGTCACACCGGACTTCAGGGTCTCGAGCGGCATCTTCAGACTGACGAGATTGTGGGACAGTTCCTGGCAGCACAAAAATGGCTCTCGGAAAACCGCCCGGAGGACGATGAGATCGCAACCATCGTTTTCATGGGACAGGGTGAGCCACTTCACAATTTCAATTCTGTCAGAAGGGCCTGCGAGATCTTTCTTTCTCAGCATGGCCTGAGCCTTGCCGGCGATAAGATCACGATCTCCACTGCGGGTTATTTACCGGGACTGGAAAGATGGAAGGAAGAAATGCCCGATGTGAATATCGCGCTCTCGCTCCACTCTACGAACAAGGCCAGAAGAGATGAACTCATTCCCATCAATAAGAAATACCCGCTGGGTGAAGTGATGAGGGCGATTGATGAGATTCCCCGGTCGCGAAAGCGCTTCGTGGTTTATGAGTATCTTCTCACCAGGGGATTTAACGATTCCCTGGAAGACGCGCGGGAGCTGGCGGAAGCGCTGAAAGGAAAAAGAGCTTTTGTGAATCTCATTCCCTTTAATCCGTTCCCGGGAGGGAAGTACGAAAGACCAGAAGCCGCGGCGGTGGATGCCTTTAAAGCTCATCTTGATCAGGCGGGAATTGCGTGTTTAGTCCGCTTCACCAAAGGCGACGATATCCTCGCCGCCTGTGGACAGTTAAATTCTAAGGGAAAGGAAATCAATGGACGCTGAATTCTGGATCAAGGCCTGGGACGAAGGCCGCACGAATTTCCATCAGAAATCATACAACGAAAAACTTCTGCAGTTTTTTCCTCTCCTGAATCCGCTGAAAGATGAGAGAGTGCTGATTCCTCTTTGCGGTAAGACGAAAGATATCATCTGGCTCCAGAGTCTGGGTCTTCACGTCAGGGGAGTTGAACTTTATGACAGGGCGGTTGAGGAATTTTTCTCAGAACACAATCTGCCGTTTGAGCTGAAACCGGGGCCGGTGTTTAAGAATTATGTCAGTGGCGACCTCGTCATCAGCTGCGGGGACTTCTTCAAGCTGGGCGAAGAAAATGTTTATGATCTGGTTTATGACAGAGCGGCCTTAGTGGCACTTCCGGAATCCATGCGGAAAGAATACGCCGCTGTTGTGACGAAATCCATGAGGCCCGGGGGGAAGTGTCTCCTGATCGTTTATGAATACGATCAGGCTAAACTCGAAGGACCGCCCTTTAGTGTCAGTGAGTCGGAAGTCCATTCACTCTACGGAAAGGATTTTACGATCAAGCTCATGGAAAACCAGCGACCCGACAAGGAAGGATCCCGACTTTCAGAGACTGTCTCTCTTACTCAGAAAGTTTACATCCTTCAAAAGCATCAGCGATGAGGATCTTCATTGATGGTGACGGATGTCCGGTCAAGGAAGAAACCTATAAGGTGGCGCTTCGCTATCAGATTCCGGTCATCGTGGTTGCGAATAAGCGCATTCAGATTCCACTTCATCCTTTAATCAGCATGCAGGTCGTGGCCCAGGGACCGGACGAAGCCGATAACTGGATCGCGGAAAGTATTAATGAAAATGAGATCTGTATCACGACTGATATTCCTCTCGCAGACCGGTGCCTGAAAAAATCGGCCTGTGTGCTGGGGGCCAGGGGTGAAGAGTTCACCGAAGATATGATCGGCGACGCCATGGCGACGCGGGAGCTGATGAAACATCTGCGGGAGCTGGGAGAAATGGGTGGGGGACCTCCGCCTTTTGAACAGAGGGATCGTTCAAAGTTCCTGGGATCTCTGGATCGGATCATCCAGAAGATAAAACGAAAAAAATAATCAGCTCTTCGCTTTTTGCTTACTGCCTGAACGTTTCAGTGAAGTGTTCATCTGATCTCTTGAGTAGTAATCCGCTGCGAGGTCATTAGCGAACTTTAAAAGTTTTTTCGAAAGTTTCCGGAACATATCATTCTCCTTATGGGGCTAATTCACCCGGCATGTAGGGCAACGCTACCAGTCCGAATGCAAAGATTGCCAATATCATTCCAAACATCAGGCCCACGTCAATTGAGATTTCTTTAAGAGGTATGTGATGATTATGCATATAGGCCTCCTGCGGATAGTAAGAGCAAGCGCAGTGCCACAATAACCAACGGTATTTGTAGTTCACATCACGACCTTGTCCTGGATGAGAGTCGGCCGGATAATTTTGTC
>JAKFFP010000203.1:0-5144 GCA_036675045.1 Bacteriovoracales bacterium
GGTTATCGAATGGGCCAACAGTACTCAGTATGGTCTCGCCGGATCGATCTGGAGTAAGGATGAGACCAGGGCCGAGAAAGTCGCGCGTAAAATCGATTCAGGAATTGTCTGGATCAATACCTGGATGCTGCGTGATCTTCGGACTCCCTTTGGCGGGATGAAAGAATCCGGCCGGGGCCGCGAGGGTGGAAAATATATTCTCGAGTTTTTTAGCAACGTGAAAAATATCTGTAAGGGATAAGTTATGACTTCTATCGATTCATCGAAAGCACCGGAGCCTGTTGGGGCCTATCCGCATGCCAGGAAAGTGGGAAATCTTCTTTTCCTCTCGGGCGTGGGCCCGCGCGAACGGGGAAAAAAAGAAATTCCCGGAGTGACTCTTGATGAGAAGGGCAACATCGTCTCATACGATATTGAAAAGCAGTGCCATTCTGTATTCCAGAATGTGAGGCATATCCTCGAAGACTCCGGGGCCAGCTGGGAAGGCCTGGTGGACGTCACAGTTTTCCTCACCAATATGAAAGACGATTTTCCGATTTATAACCGTCTGTGGAAGGAATACTTCGGAAAAAATCCTCCTTGCCGGACAACTCTTGAGATTAACTGCTTACCGACTCCGATCGCAATTGAGCTCAAGTGCATTGCGGTGATGCCATGATGCCTCCGATGAATTTCCAGAAATGGATTGAGGAAAACCGGCACCTGTTAAAGCCACCGGTTTCCAATAAGTGCATTCACAAAGGGAAGGATTTCATTGTGATGGTTGTGGGTGGACCCAATGAGAGGACCGATTTCCACGTTAATCAGACAGAGGAATGGTTTTATCAGCTTGAAGGCACCATGTTTCTCAAAACGATTAATAAAGAAGGGAAGTTTGAAGATATTCACCTTAAAGGGGGAGACGTTTTCCTTCTTCCCGGAGGAACACCCCATTCCCCCCAAAGATCAGCTGGATCTATCGGTATCGTGATCGAAAAAGTGCGGGATGAGAAAAATATCGATGGCCTTCAGTGGTATTGCAGGAATTGCGGAACAAAATTATACGAAGAATTTTTCAAGTTAAAAGATATCGAAACGGATTTCCCTGCGGTCTTTAATCGCTACTACAACTCCGAGCACACGAAATGTAAAAAATGTGGAACGGTAAATGGCAAAACGTGGTCATGAAAATTGATATTCACACTCACATCCTTCCACCCGACATCCCTAAGTTTAAGGATAAGTTCGGCTATGGCGGCTTCATAGAGCTTAAGCATGATCATGTCTGCGGCAAAAGCTGTAGCGCTGACATGGTGAACGACTCCGGGAAGTTCTTCCGGAAAGTCGAGCCGAATTGCTATGAAGCGGAAGCGAGAACCACTGATACCATTCAGGTGCTTTCTACGGTCCCGGTCATGTTCTCCTATTGGGCAAAACCCAAAGACGGGGAGTATGTCTCCCAGTATTTAAATGATCACGTCGCCGGCGTTGTAGAAAAAAATCCGAAAAAGTTCGTCGCATTAGGAACTCTTCCCATGCAGGCGCCGGAACTGGCGGTCAAAGAAATCCAGAGACTCAAGTCGATGGGTGTTACGGGAGTTCAGATCGGTTCGCACATCAATGACTGGAACCTGGAAAATGCTCATCTCTATCCAGTGTACGAGGCCCTGGAGGCCCATGGAATGTGTCTCTTCGTTCACCCATGGGACATGATGGGCCAGGAAAAAATGCAGAAATACTGGCTGCCGTGGCTCGTAGGCATGCCGGCCGAAACGAGTCTCGCGATCTGCTCGATGATCTTCGGGGGAATCTTTGAAAAGTATCCCAAGCTGCGGGTGGCCTTCGCTCATGGAGGCGGAAGTTTTCCGATGACGATCGGAAGAATTGAGCACGGTTTCCATTGCCGGCCGGATCTCGTGGCCGTGGATAACAAAGTGAATCCCAGAAACTATCTCGGGAAGTTCTGGCTTGATTCCCTGGTGCATGATCCGGATGTCTTAAAATATATTGTGAAACTCATGGGCAGTAACCGCGTGGCGCTGGGGTCGGACTATCCTTTCCCGCTGGGAGAATTGGTGCCAGGAAAGCTCATTGAAGATTCCGATTTCTCTCCGGAAATAAAAGAAAAGCTTCTTTATAAAAATGCCCTTGAGTGGCTGGGTCTCTCTGAAAAAAGGTTTACGACATGAATTTAAATCTCAAAGGTAAAAAAGCGCTGGTCCTTGGATCTTCAACGGGCCTTGGTCGCGCGGTTGCAGAATCGCTGATCGCCGAAGGAGCCGAAGTCTGTATCGTCTCAAGACATGAAGAAAGTATTTCAAAGACGGCTAAAGAAATCGGGGCCGCTCATTTTGAAACGGCAGATTTATCCGTAAAGGGTGAAACGACAAAGCTCGTTGAGCGCGCGATGAAGAAGATGGGCCATATTGATATCCTCGTTAACAACACTGGTGGGCCAAAGAAGAATAATTTCCTCGACGTGACGGATGAGCAGTGGAGAGAAGATTTCCAGTCACTGTGGATGAGTCCCATTGAGGCCATGCGGGTTCTCCTTCCGAAGATGAAAGAGAGGAACTTCGGTCGCATCCTGATGATCACCTCACTTGCCGCCAAGGAGCCGCAGCCGGGGCTCACGACTTCCAATGGATTCCGTGCGGGCCTGGCGGGACTCACGAAGTCTGTCGTGAATGAATATGCTCCATTTGGCATCACGATCAATCTTCTGCTTCCAGGTTTCACCGACACTGACCGGAGAAAAGCATTGAACCTTTCTGAAGCAAAGATCAAAGAGATCGTTCCGGCGGGAAGATTAGGTTATCCACGGGAGCTCGCAGATCTTGCAACCTTTCTTGCTTCCGAAAAAGGTGCTTACATAACCGGGCAAAGCATTGCCGTCGACGGTGGCGCCCTTCGTGGCCACTAAAGATCATTTGAAATACTTATTTCTTATTTTATTCATCCCATCCTGTTCATCGCTTGAACGTTGTTCCATGGACCTGCAGGAAATCGCAGATGAAGATCAAAAAGAAAGAGTTGGTTTCTTTCAGTTCGATCAGGAAAAGCTTCTGGATCTCAGGGATAGTGATGCCGATAGAAGAAGGAAGGTCCTGGAACTTTTCCGCAGCGGTTGTATCAATACGGCCGCGGATTACAAGAACGCAGCTCTTGTCTTCCAGCACGGGGAAACGGAAGACGATTATTTCCGGAGCTTCGAGTGGTCAAA
The DNA here is from genome assembly GCA_036675045.1 of Bacteriovoracales bacterium. GTDB lineage: Bacteria > Bdellovibrionota > Bacteriovoracia > Bacteriovoracales > Bacteriovoracaceae > Peredibacter. Next base: position 3,203 of record JAKFFP010000203.1, read on the forward strand.
AAAAGGTGTGGCATTGGGAGACAATTCACAGAAGAGCATGATTGCTATGAGTCTTGATCGCTATCTTGTGAAGTCAGGAAAAAAGCAGCTGTTTGGAACGCAGGCAGCGAGAGAAGAAAAATCCGGCTGTTGGTGCCTGGAACAGATTGAGGAGACATTTCCCGAAACGGTGCGGATGGAATACACCGGGAAAAAGATTGCTGATCAGATTCAATGGGTGAGGGGAATCAATTCCGTTAAGTCCTGTCACACTCATCAATGTGAGCGTACTCTAACCACTCCACCCAAAGGCTTTATCCCGGGTGTCTGGTAGAATCGTAAACGATATCGAGTTCCTTTGCGATTTTCTCCGGGAGTTTTGGTCTCATGGATTTTGGAATCAGGAATGTTGCCAGATTAAAAAGATCAATGAAGGCCCTGTTTCTTTCGGTGGTGGATTTCAGATACTCATGTCCTGAAGAGCCACCCGTTCCGATTTTTGTTCCAAGAATTCTCTGAACCATGATGGCGTGACGGTATCTCCACGTGGTGAATTTTTCATCGATATCAGTGAGGTTATTCAGAATCCGGAAGGGCATCTGAAGAGCAGGGTAATCCCGATAGAGATAGATAAAGACCGCAGATAACATCGCATTCTGAGAAAGACGGACTTTCCCTTCGGCCTTCCAGGCGTTGAAGTTTTCCGTATTCAGAAGCGTCTCGAAAGTTTTCCGCGTGGTCTCGAGATTATTAAGTTCCATGGCCTTCAAACGCTCATCGAGACCAGGGTTCGTCGAAATGATTTCTTTATCCTGGTCGAGCATGGTTTTCACTGCGGATTTATATTCACCCCAGAAATCAAATCCCTGAAAATGGCTGAAAGGCATGCGCGACAGCCACGTTTCAACCAATTCCAGCATAGAAATTTTTGCTTCTGTTCCTTCAAGTGTTTTCCGGTCTTCCGCCTTCAGGCGGGAATTGAAGAATTGTTTTTCCACTTCCATCCGATGCTGAGGCTTAATCCCCAGCGTGGCTTCAACCAGTCGGAACTGGAGACTTTGAAATCCTGAAGCCGGAACGAGGAAATCGCGGAACTCCATGAAGTCGAGACTGGTCATGGTTTCCATGACGGAAATCTGATCGATAAGAATATCCTGGATCTTTGTTACGCGCTCGAGACGGCGGTTGATTACGGCCAGTTCCGTTGAGGGAACGAAGGGTTTTTCCATGATGGTCCGGATGGAATCAAGCTCATGGAGAATCTGCTTAAACCACAGTTCATAGGCCTGGTGGATGATGATGAAAAGGGTCTCATCATGGGCCTCTTTTCCATATTTTCCGCTTTCCGGAATCTGAGCATTCAGAATCCTTGGAAGTTGCAGGTAGTCACCGTAGTAAACAGGGTCTTTGATTTTCATATTTGTCTTCCCAAGAATCCGAGCGGGCGGTATTTTAGTCTTACGAGGACTCATTCTATGAAAAAATCATTCACTCTATCAAATCAAACCATCAGCTCTAATATTGAAAAGCTAAGAAAACTCATGGTTTCGCGCAATCTCGATGGCATGTATATCTCGAGCTTTGACCCCTTCATCAGTGAATACGTTCCGCTGGAGGACAATCATCGCTTCTACTTCACCGGATTCACGGGCTCCATGGCCGAGATTCTTGTTCCTGCCAATGGTCGTGTGCGTCTCTATGTTGATGGCCGTTATCACGAGCAGGCCGACCTGGAAGTGGATGCCAAAGATGTCGAAGTCATGAAGATCGGCGCCGACGGGTCCACAACTGAAGAACTTGCCCGTGACATCAAAAAGCTGGGCATCAAGCGCCTGGGTTATGAAGCTGATCGTACTACACTGAGATATCTGAAACGCCTTTCTGATTCCGCTTCTGAGACTGTGGCCTTACAGGCCAATGAACTCGCGAAGGTGGTGGATTTTTCTCCTCTTGCGGCTTTGAA
>JAKFFP010000317.1:0-5105 GCA_036675045.1 Bacteriovoracales bacterium
TGGATGCCTGAGATCCAATTTTATAGAAAGCCGGAAATCCGATTTATTCCCAAATCTTAAATTCAGACCACTCCCAAATACACCGAATCAGAGAGTGTCCGCTTTTTGGAGATATAATTTTTCTGACTGAATGCCAGATAAACGTGCCATGACGTGCTTAAATAATAACTGCGAAGTTTAAAAAGGTGCTCACCTTTTTCTCTATGGCTACCCAAATCAACCCAATCCATGGTAGTATTTTCGGTATCATGAATGACGATAAACGCCTGATCTGAAGGTTTGGCGCTGGATATCCAGGAATTGTTTCTCCAGGTAAACAGAATCCCCTCTTCCACTTTTTCAGCTTTGGCATCTTCGGGAGGCATCAGCGATCCGCGGCTCACTTTAACCAATGCCGGATCGATCCGGTAATCTCTTCCATCGAGCGCAAAACAGTTTTTCCGTGTATAAGAAACACATGCATGGTAGGGCAAACTCGCTCCTAGGGTATGTTCTTGGTACCCGAAGGCAATCGCTCTTCGGAGGGTTTTGAGATACTGCTGAACCATGGCAAACATCCCCTGTGATCGCTCGTTGAGGGGGGATTTTTTCATCCGCTTCTTTTGGGCGTTGGTTCGCCTGCCAGGCTTTCTCCGGGTGTAAGTGACCCCATTGATCTGGTAAAAAATCATGTCCCCCATGGTTCCCTGGATACCATTCAGGAGGGTATTTGCTACTCTAGCCATAGTTCCCTTAGGTTAAATCGGTATCCCAGTATAGTGAAACTAATATTAAACTGCAAGTATTCAGAAGGTTATCATTGAATATCCACTATCCAAAAAGTAGTTAAAAGCAAATACATGATCGTTTAGACTAGCGTCAAACTTGGTTTTGAATTGGTTTTGGTCTGGTTATTACCTTAGAAATTATTACCACACCCATTACGCTGATGCCGGAATGAGGTAAAGGATTCATACCGTATAGCTGACTGGATTACTACTTTGAAGTTTGATTTGAAGCATCGAGACTTCCGCCGGAGGTCGCTCCCGCGCCGATAATGGTATGGATCTCATCAATGAATAGTATTGATCCGTCTTTGTCGTTTTGCTTTTCCAGGGCCTGCAGCACAAGCTTCAGACGTTCCTCAAAATCACCGCGGAACTTGGTCCCGGCAAGAAGCGAGGCCATATCAAGTGCATAAACAGTGGTGTTGGCAAGAAGTGAGGGAACCTTTTTCTCCACGATCGCTTTGGCCAGGCCCTCGGCGATGGCAGTTTTACCGACTCCGGAGTCACCGACGAGGATTGGATTATTTTTACGACGACGGCAAAGGATCTGGATAATTCTCTGGATCTCTTCTTCGCGACCAATGATCGGGTCGATCTTCCCTTCTTTGGCGAGGGTATTGAGATTGGTGGTGAATTCGGCGAGTGCTTTCTCGTATTTTTCTTCGCGGCGGAAGGAATCACCGGTTCCGGTATCGATGTTGATCTCTTCATTGCCATTGTTGACCGGCTTATCCGTTGTATGGGCAATTTTTTCCACGATATCGATCCGGTTCACACCCTGACGTTCCAGGAAGTAAGTCGCATGGGACTCTTTCTCACTGAACATCGCCACCAGGAGATTGATCGCCTGGATGGATTTTTTTCCTGAACTCTGGATATGGATCGCAGCTCTTTGAATGACCCTTTGAAGGGAAAGAGAAATTTCCGGCTGGTAGAGAATCCCGTTTTCGCGCGCGATCTCTCTTAACTGATCATTCCCGAACTGCTTCCGGTTCAGATCCTGGATCTCGTCCGGAGATAATAAAGAGAAGTTTGAGTCATCATTAATGAAAGTCTGCAGTTCTTTTTTCAGGTCGCTGATATTGGCGCCGCAATCCACCAGGACCTCAGAAACATTTTCATCTTCCAGCATGGAAAAGAGAACGTTCTCGAGGGTTAAAAACTCGTGGCGCTTCTCATTGGCCCGCTTTATGGCCTTATTCAGTATCTGTTCTAATTTTTGGCTAATCATATGTAGTCCCTCACCTAACTATTATACGTTAAGATGGGACCGATTGGGAAAACTGCAAGGTTTGTAATAGGTTATTCTTCTGGCTCAGTACTGCATTTTAATGGGTGACCATTCTCACGTGCATACTTGATGACTTTGGCCACCTTCGACTCGGCGACTTCATAGGTATAAATCCCACACACACCAAAGCCCCGCGTATGCACTTCCAGCATGATGGCGTGAGCCTCGGGAGCTGATTTCTGAAAATATTTTTCCAGGACGTGGATCACGAAATCCATAGTAGTGTAGTCATCATTATGCATGAGGACCTTATACATACGAGGCTTCTGAAGCTTTTCCTTCTTTGCCGTCGCGACACCTGATTGTTCTTCCCGATCTGTTTCCTGAGACATATTAATGGATTGAAGTTTATCATCATGAGTATCAAAGGCAAATAGAGTGTCCCAAGATTACACCGTCATCAAAAATCGCCTCCAGAAGAATCTCAAAAAGCTGAAATCATACCTCACTAAAGGAGGTATAGAAGCCTATCGTCTCTATAATAAGGACATTCCGGAATATCCTTACCTGATTGATGTTTATGGCAAAGAAGCTGTGATCTATGAGCAAGGCAAAAAGCTTTCTGATGAAGAAGATGCCATCCGTGAAAGGCACCAGAAAGATATTGAGCAATCGCTCACAGAACTTCTGGGCATCCCGGTCAGCTCCCAGCACTTCAAGATCCGTGAGCGCCAGAAAGGAAACGAGCAATACAAAATCATCGCTCCCGACTCCCAGGATTACTTCCTGGTGAACGAACCACCGATGAAATTTCTGGTGAACCTTGAACGCTACCTTGATACGGGCCTTTTTCTCGACATGCGTCCTCTGCGGCAGTGGCTGCTCTCGAACACTAAAGACAAAAAAGTTCTGAATCTTTTCTGCTACACCGGCTCCCTCAGTGTGGCCTCAGCAATAGGCGGAGGAAAAGTAACATCCGTGGATATGTCGAGAACGTACCTCGACTGGGCATACGAGAATTTCCTGAGAAATGATCTTGATCCGAAATCACATGTGTTCCGTCAGGCGGATGTGATGAAGGATATCGCTCAGAGAAAAGAGGCCGGCGAGAAATTCGATCTCATTCTTCTTGATCCTCCCAGTTTCTCCAATTCCAAGCGCATGGAAGAGGATCTCGACATTGAAAGAGATCACATGCTGCTGGTCCGGGATTGCATGCATCTTCTCTCTCCCGGTGGCATGCTTATCTTCTCTACTAATAAGAGGAAGTTTGAGCTCCACTCGATTATCCATACGACATATATAGTGAAAGAGATCAGCCACTGGACGATCCCCCAGGACTTTCACCACACGGAAATCCACCGGGCCTGGCAAATCCAGGCCAAGGTTTAGCCTGACTTATACTTACTATTAGGCCAGCTAATGTAAAATGGGCTTAAAGTACTGGTATTCATTGGTTAACGCGCTGCCGGTGTAGGAATGTAACACTTAAGGACATTTGTTGACCTCCTGATCACGACCTTGGTAGAAGTGGCGAAATATAGTTTTTTCATAGGGGGAAAAATGAAAAAAACACTCGCACTCACTGTTCTCGTGCTCGCTACAACACTTCAAGCGAAGACTGAAATCAAAAACGGCGCTCTGGGATCACTCGAGATCGCGGATGTCACTTCTTCGAGCTCAATGAAACAGGTTGCTCCAACGGAAACTCCGCCACCAACAACTCCAGCTACGCCAGCTCCTACGTTTAATGATCGCGTGACTCAGGCAGGAAGTGTCATCGGTGTTGCGAAGGATGTTGTTGCTCTCGGTGAAGCGATTTATGCCCTCGTTGAAAAAGGTCGTCCTAAGGTTACAACTGAATACGCTCCGATCTCTATTCTTCCGCGTGACGCTTCTAACCCTGGAACTGATCCTGCAGTCAGAAACGCAGTGGATCCATTCGACATGGAAGGATTCTCTTTCCCGGTTGAGAAAATGATCACAGCAAAAGTTAAGTCTCCCACTGGAAAAGAATCCGTAGTGTTCCAGTACAAAGTTGTTTACTCACACGGCGGTTCTTATAACGGTGCTGGTAAATACCTCACTGGAATCAACATCATCCCGGCATCTGTGAAAGTTGCTCACGGCTGGACATTCAACTCAACAATGAAGCTCACTGGTATGATGAACCACGGTACCCGCGCTAATCCGGTTGTTGGTGCCATGATCACTATCAAATACAGCATGAGTTCAATGACTCAGGCGTTTGAAAGAAACGACACCATCTACATCTCTGGTGACGGTTCAATGAAAGCGATGATTGCTAACTAAAAAAAGTTTCCTTCCCCAAAAGGGCTCCGTAAGGGGCCCTTTTTTTTTCCTTTAACTCGCTGCATGTCCCTTTCTTAACTTCTGATTTAAACACCCCACAGGCTATAATTCAGACATCCTTAATGACGAGGGTCTCTTTAACTTTTCCTAGGAGGAAAGATGTTTAAGTTCGTTCTTATCGCTTCTCTTGTTCTCGGCTCTTTCGCCGCTTTCGCTGATCCAGACACCGACGGTTGCGGTCTCGGCTGGCAGGTAACAAAGAAGAAAACTTTCTCTGCTACTACTACCCGTGCAACAACTAACGCTGTTGTTCCTCCGACATTCGGAATGACTTCAGGAACTATCGGTTGTGCTCAGCACAGCCTCGTGAAAGCAGACATGAAGCCGCTTCACTATGCTGACGCGAACTATGAAAACCTCATGACAGACATGGTTCAAGCTATGTTTCGCAATTCGCTGACCAATATGTTCTTCTTTTTCTTCTTCTTCGTGCTTGGCAGTGTAGCCATTGGTTTGCTCCTCACGATTATACTTGACCAGCGAATCATCGGAGAAAGTTTCTTTCGTATCATCTTCTTAGCTCCGATGGCGCTTTCATTTGTTGTCACAGGCACAATCTGGCGTTGGCTCTTGCAACCCGATGGCGGCTTAAATGCATTACCAACTGTTTTTGGTTTCGCCCCCTTCGATTTCAATTGGCTGAATAGTCAAGAAATTTGGTTTCAATTCGATTGGAGCAATATTCCAAGCTATCTAAGCTTTGGCGGCATTGCGCTTCTAGGGTTTTTCGCTGT
>JAKFFP010000389.1:0-5035 GCA_036675045.1 Bacteriovoracales bacterium
GTGAATCCATATAAACATCATGCAAATTGAATTTTGAAGTTAAAAAGTGTTTCGCAAAGACCGCCTGGTAAGCGTGTTTTCCGCTCGCCTTCATGAAAGTATTGAAGACGTCTGAAGATTTACGATACTGGTTCACGAGGGCAGCAACTTCCTGGGCGATTCCGATCCCGCCGTTACTCATAAGGTACTTGCCGTTCACGTTGATGATGTCGACTTTCTTGGTGCTCTGTGCATGGAAGATGTGGGCCAGTTTCTTGAGGGCACCATTTGTCCCGATCTCATCGGCAAAATCATTGGCCGTTCCACCCGGAAGCACCATGAGTTTTGTCTCCGAACCCACCAGGTGCTGGGCGATCGTGTGACAGGTCCCATCTCCGCCGATTGAAAAGATGCATTCCACTTTGTTGGTGCGATCTCTTTTCACGAGCTCAATCATTTCTTCCAGTGATCCCGGTCGATTGATCCGGAGTTCGTGGCGGAAGAAATACTTCTTCAGCTCTTCGATTGAGAAGAGATGGCTGGCGCCGGAAGCCTTGGAATTGAGGTATACCGAAATGTTGCTCATGAGAGGTCCTTTGGGTCTAATTCTATAATCCGGGAGTCTTTTCAGGGAGGCGAAGGCGGGTTTTACAGGGTACTGTCCAAACTATGGACAGTAAGAATTACTCAAAAAGAATAATTGAGGTGAGACTTATCCGGAATTGATTTAAAACATCTGGAATGAGAACACTACTTACTTTTCTTATCTTCCTTATTTCTCTTCCCGCCTTCTCGGCGGCAAAGATCCAGTTTGAAGGGGAGATCAGTGGTGATTCGCTGGCGAGTCTCGAAAAAAGAATCGTAAGAGAGGCTGGTCGTTTTAAGGAAAACTCTGACCGGATCATCGAGATCACTCTCGATTCCGGAGGCGGAAACCTTCTGAGGACTTTTGAGTCCGTGAGAAGAATCCGGAATTTTGAAACTTCACTCAACGTACAAATCCACACCCGCGTTCTGGCTTCATGTGAATCCTCATGTACCGTTCTTTATACCGCCGGCTCGGTCAGACGTGCCGGAAGACGCGCGAAATTTGGATTTCATTCTCCGGCGATCGCTTCCTCCGTACCCGCTGGTATGTCACGAACGCAGATTATCGAAGATGCCCGGATCCGCTGGATTTCGGCGATCAACGAAGTCGATTCTCAGCTGGCGGCAGAACTCGAGAGAAGAGGTCTTCTTCTCAAATCCAATATGGTCTATATTAGGGCCAGAGATCTCCTTCATGGATACGTCACTCTCATCAATTGACGGTCAATCACTTTAGTCGGGTAAAAAGCAATAAATTTTGTCACTCCGTTACCGATGGGTATTCTGATGGAACGGATTCCTTCTACTACACCACTCACGATGAGAGCGGTTGCCCTGGCGCAACTCCTTATTCTATTTATCTTTGCTTCCTGTAATGAAGCGACCGTTACCCGTAAATTAAACTTCATTGAAGTCTCTGATATTTCCCCATCGAGTGGCCTGGTCGATGGCGGAACACTTCTTACCATAGAAGGGAAAGAGCTCGAATATGTTACGTCAGTAACGATTGATAATGAGGCCTGTCGTAATCTCACCATTTCTCCGGATGAACTCACTTGTTTAACTCCCGAGCATGCTGAAGGCGATGCCGTTGTCCGGATCTATTCTTCCAAAGACGGAGTGGTCACGGAGACATATTCCTATTTCCTTCCGGCACTGGAAATTGATTCTTTTTCACCCGCACTTTCACCAACGATAGGTGGATCAAGATTTAATGTTCGCGGTGAAGGCTTCGGCCCCGGCATGATCGTCACCATCGGTGGAGTCACATGTCCATCGATCGTTGTCGCTAATTCAACTTCTCTTAGTTGTACCATCCCTGCGCTCCCGGCAGGAAATCACATTGTCACTGTGGAAGATGCGGAAGGAGAATCAGAATCCTTCACCCGCAGATTCACTGCCGCCGCTACACCCGTTATTACTAACATCAACCCGGCCTTAGGATCCTCAAATGGCGGTACCGTTGTCACAATCACCGGAACCGATTTTGAAAACGCATCCGTTATAATCGGTGGAGTCACTTGCGCCATCTCTGCCAGAAGCTCGACTTCCATTACCTGTACCACCGGAGCGAGAACTGCTGCTCTGACATATCTGAAGATTTCAAACTCAACCGGCATCTCAGTTAATATGAACAACGCCTACACCTATGTGCAGGCGCCTGTTCCGACGAGTATCACACCCGCGATCGGCGTTCCGGCCGGTGGTGATACGGTAACGATCAGAGGAACGAACTTCAAAGATCCGGCCCTGGTTTCTATCGGTGGCGTTTCCTGTACTCCGGTAAACTTTGTCGATAGTACTGAGCTTTCCTGTGTCACTGGAGTCAAAGCGGTAGGGGTCTACGATGTCGTCGTCACTAATTCTGACACCTTCACCGGAAAAATCACGAACGGATTTGAATACCGTGAACTTCCGCCGACTCTCACTGCGGTCACTCCCGCTCTTGGTGTGATCGGTGGCGGAGACACGATCACTCTTACCGGGACCAATTTCCGGGCCGGTGCTACCGTTACGATTAACGGTATAGCCTGTACCACTCCCAATGTGCTCAGTCTCACTTCTATGGATTGTGTTACTCCGGCGTCTCTCACCGAAGGGGCGATGGACGTTGTTGTCTCAAACTCTGATGCCCAGTCCGCAACTCTTGCCGGTGGCTTCACCTATCAGGGAACTCCGTCGGTAACTTCAGTTTCACCCGTTGGTGGAACAACCCTGGGTGGAAATACAATTACAGTCACCGGGACAAATTTCCGGACACCGGGACTCGCCGTCACCGTGGGTGGCCTGGTGTGCGATAACATTGTCGTTAATTCCCTGACTGAGTTTACTTGTGAGCCGCGCGCCCATGCAGCCGGTGCAGTAGATATTGTTGTCACGACTTCCGATTCTCAATCAGGAACAGGTTCAGGAATTTATCTTTATGCATTTCCTCCGACCGTGACGACGGTTTCACCGGACGGGGGGCCCGCTGCCGGGAATGCCACCGTCAGAGTGAACGGGACAAATTTCCAGAACGGGGCTACTGTTAAATTTGATACGGATCCATGTACTCCGGTAACATTCGTGAGTGATACTCAGCTTGACTGCGTGACACCAGCTCATCTTCTCGGAGCGGTTACTGTCGAAGTCACAAATCCTGATACCCAGTCGGGATCTCAGCCTTTAGTTTATACTTACCAGTTGCCTCCGACACTTTCATCAATCTCTCCCGCCGGCGGAACAACTGCAGGTGGAACAGCGATCACTCTCACCGGTACAGATTTCCTTCCGGGTGCAACCGTCAAAATTGATACAGCGACGTGTACCGTGACCGCAGAATCAGCGACATCCATTACCTGCACAACTCCAGCACATGCTGCTGGAGTCAATAATGTCACGGTGACAAATTATGATGGCCAGTCATCGACTCTCACAAATGGATTTACTTATCTCGCACCTCCGACGGTAACAGGTGTCTCTCCGAACTCGGGAGCGCTTGCCGGAGGAACTACGGTTACGATCACCGGGACAGGTTTCTTTGACGGAGCAACGGTCATGTTTGATACGACTGCTTCGTGCGGGACTGTTTTAGTCACGAGTTCTACTACGTTAACATGTGTGACCTCAGCGCACGCGGCTGGTCTGGTCGCGGTTGAAGTAGAGAATATCGACGGCCAGTCGGGAGCAGGGAATTTGTATACCTATTCTCCGGCCCCGGCGATCACCGGAATTTCTCCGGTGGCGGGAGCTCTTGCCGGCAACACATCGGTTACCATCACCGGAACGAATTTCGTAACCGGTGCCACAGTAGATTTCGGTGGCTCATCGTGCGCGGTCGCTTCACTTGCTTCAACTCAAATCGTCTGTACCACTTCCGCTCACCTTGCAGGAGCGGTTGATGTCAAAGTCACTAATCCCGATGCCCAGGAATATATTAGTTCCGGCGGATATACTTATCAGCCGGCACCGACTGTCACCAGTGTTTCTCCCGCAGGTACGAGTAGCGCGGGTGGCGAATCCATCACTATCACCGGAACAGGTTTTGTCGCCGGTGCAGATATTCTTGTCGGGGGAGTTGTATGTTCACTTACCGCACTCACTGCCACATCAATTGACTGCCTGCCGGGTGCTCACTCGGCTGGAGTTGTTGATGTCACGGTAACCAATGATGACGGACAGCCGGCAACTCTTAGTTCGGCCGTTACATATCTTGACCCTCCGACGATTACAGGTGTTTCGCCATCTTCAGGACGTCTCGCGGGAGGCGGAGTACTCACCATCACCGGAACAAATTTCTTCGCGGGTGCAACAGTAGCGATCAACGCAATTTCATGTCCGGTCTTGACACAAACTGCAACTCAGGTCACTTGTACCATTCCGGCTGATGTGGCAGGCGCGCACGATGTTGTCGTGACGAACGTGGATAATCAGAATGTCACCGAAGTTGGTGGTTATACTCATCAACCGGCGCCGACGGTAACAAGTGTTGCATTCAACGCCGGAGCGATCGCCGGCGGAACAACTGTCACTGTCAATGGTTCAGATTTCCTTCCGGGAGCGACCATTTCCTTTGGTGGTGTCAGCTGCCCGGTGACCGGTACTCCGACAACAACTGCTATCGATTGTATTACTCCTGCTCACGCGGCAGGAACTGTGAATATTCTGGTGACAAATCCGGACGCTCAAACCGGAACACTCCTGAGCGGGTATACCTATCAGGCGGCTCCTACCATCGCGTCCGTTTCTCCGGCCGTGGGAAGTGTTCTCGGTGGAGCGACGGTTACTATTACCGGTACCGGCTTCCGCACTTCTCCTTCTGTGGTCATTGGTGGTGCCAACTGTAACGTCACCGCATCAAGCTCGACATCGATCACTTGTACTGCTTCTGCCAGAGCGGCCGCTGTGGTGGATGTCCAGGTCACAAACAATGATAGCCAGTTTGTCATCAAGTCAAATAGCTTCCAGTATCTCGATGCTCCGACCGTGA
>JAKFFP010000388.1:0-5034 GCA_036675045.1 Bacteriovoracales bacterium
ATCTTCCGCGGCCTGGTGGATGAAAATCCGGTCAGTGATTATGAGCTTTGACTACTCGAGATATTCCTCATCAGCTTCATAGACTTCTTCGGGTGCCATTTCATCCTCTAAATTTTCCTCGGGGATATATTCCTGTTCTTCCCGGGGAACATCTTCATAGTCGCTGGCAGGAAGGCCTCTTGGATTGATGAATTCTCCATTGTTCATCTCTGCCGGATCGACTTCAGGATACTGGTCTTCATCACTGTAGTCCTGAGACCACACCGGAGATGAAAGAAGAATCAGGGAAAGAAGTATGAAAATCTTTTTCATGGGGTCCTCACTTTTCAGGCATTGTAGTAGCGAAATCTATCCCGAAGAAAGCCCGGTTGAGTCTAATGCGCATAGGGAGAATCTTCCTGACCAGTGGCAGGAAATGTTCCTTCAATCCGCGGAGCTTTGGTGTCACCCACACGTTCAATCCAGTTCATATAGGCGTTCCAGTAATTCTGTACAAATTCTTTTGATTTTTCATTAATCAGCCGGCCTTTGTCGTCAAAGGCATTTGAGGCCTTAAAATAAAATTCAGGTTGTCCCATCACACTCATATTGAGGTAGGCCAGAACCTGGCGCAAATGATGTTGGGCCCCGAAAGTTCCGATGTTGCTGATGGTTGCGCCCATGACTCCGGCAGGTTTTTTGTCCCAGAGATTTTGTCCATAGGGACGAGAGCCCCAATCAATGGCATTTTTTAATACTCCCGGAAAAGAACGATTGTATTCCGGAGTGATGAAGAGAACTGCATCTGCGTCTCTGATCATGTCTTTGAATCGCACAATGGTATCAGGAGGATCGTTCTCCAGATCCTGAGAGAAAAAAGGAAGTTTGTTAAGCTCCACTGTCCTGATGGTGACATTTTCCGGGGCCATTTCTTTCACCACATTGAAGAGCTTCCGGTTGAGGGAATTTCTGGCGATACCGCCGACGAGACAAAAAATATTCAGCTTTTCCATGCAGACCTCCGTCCTAATCTTCTACTTCACACTATGAATTTCACTCCGCCAACATGAGAACAAATGGAGATTCACTGACTAAAGGGGATGAGAATTAATGGTCGCGATCTTGCACTTCTCATATTACATGCAACTCCAACAAAGGTGGACTTATGGAAATTTATGAAGCGCTGAAGTCAGACCATGAAGAATTGAAAGGTTTACTGAATGATCTGATTGCGCTGAAGGATGACGATGATTATCGTTTTGTCCTGATAGAGGAAATTCGCAATGCACTGGTGCCCCATGCCCGTGCCGAGGAGTCGGTATTTTATAACACTCTTCGTGCGGTAAATGCGGACAAGAAGCTGGTGTTTCACGGATATCAGGAACACATGGAAGCGGAGACACTTCTCCGGACGCTACAGGTGATGGACAAGATGAATATGGGCTGGCGGCCGGTGGCGCAGAAACTTCTCGATGCGGTCTCACATCACATCGCTGAAGAAGAAACTTCTATCTTTGCTGAGGCACGCAGTGCCTTTTCTTCGGAAGAAGCGACCGCCATGGCAGAGGCCTTCAATGAACTGAAGCCCAAGGTCATGGAAGAGGGCTTCCTGAAAAACACAGCAGATATGGTGCTCAACATGATGCCACCTCGTCTGGCCGACTCGATCCGGAATTTCGGACAAGGTCCTAATCACTAGACTCGCATTCGGAAATCTTTTAGAGCTGCGACGTACCATCATAGGTACGTCTTGCTCTAAAATTCTGAATGCTCTGATACAATTGCCAGACAAAGTAAGTTTGCAGTTCAGCTGGAGAATTCTAAGATTTCTCCATGAAATTTCTTTTCCTTATTGCCATCATTTTTTCCGCACCCGTCTTTTCGCAGGATCGAAATTTTTGTGAAAGAAATCGCCATGACATTCTGACCCTCATGCAGGAGCCAAGCGCCCGTATCGCTTTTAAAAACACAGGTGGCATCATTAACGGGGGAGTCTGCTGGTGGCATAGCCGGCTTCAGCGCTCTTCATTCTTCCTGGTGAGATTTGCTCCTGACAGTGCCCGTCCTGATCAAAGAAAACTGAATGAAATTCTTTCCGGCCTTAGGCATATGAATCGTGTCGTAACAATTCCTGGGTTCGCTGATTTCCATTCATTCACCAGATCATATCAGAAACAAATCCAGCGTATGCTCAATGACTGGCAGATCTATGATGGCCTCTACAATTTTCAATGGCTGCGGGGAATTTCCGGAAGGCCCGCGCTGCCGTCGCAACAGATGATCGAGCGAATGGATGCCGTTTATGCAGCTTACAAGAATTCGCCGGCTTCCATGTGGATCATGGCCCAGATGGAGGGGATCACATCGCATTCATTCCTGATCGTTCACATGGAAAAAGTGAATGGGGGTTATGATCTGGATCTTATCGACAGTAATCACCCGATGGAAGTTGTGAGAGTGGCATATCATGAAGGAGACCAGTCACTTCGGACAAATAAGAAGAGTTCGCCCTTTGTTCCGTATGTAGGTTTCCAGGAAGATTTCCGCAAAATCTCGAGAGGACTCGCCGGGTATTGCCGGAATAAGAGCTCGGATCTTCTTCTCGACTTCAGAGATATCAGGGATGGTGAGGTTGAGCTTCCGAATCACCTGCTTCAGTAAAAGTTCCGTTGCAATACTGGTTCACCATCTTTAAGACCATATCAATATCCACCGGCTTTTTCAGAAATCCCACGGCTCCCTTGGTGTCAGTTTTATCAGCGACCGCCGAGACGATAAGAATGGGAATGGGTGCCAGGTAAGAATCTTCCATAACCTTATCCAGGAACTCCCGGCCATTCATGATCGGCATCATCATATCGAGCAGAACCAGACACGGTTTTTCTATTTTATGAAGAAGCTCAAGTGCCTCTCTTCCGTTTGTCGCAGCTTCAGCGTGAAATCCTTCTGATTCGAGAACATCAACCATGACATTGCGGATGTCGTCGTCATCCTCCACTACAAGGATGGATTGGCAGCATGGTTTTTCAGTCGACATAAAATCTCCTCATTTCCCGGTACCATAACGAGATGCTAGCGGACTTTCATAATTCTGTGTTGGTATCATGCCTTAAAAGGGAGATATCTTATGAGTCATATTGTGATTACCGGCGTTTCAAGAGGGATTGGACAGAAGCTAATGGAGCTATCACTTGAGCGGGGAGATAAGGTGTGCGGAATCGCGCGGCATCCTGACGAATCCAATGACATCAGTTCTTTACGCTCAAAGTACCGCGAGAATCTCATCATGATGAAGGGTGATGTGAATGATCCCGAGCTGGCACAAAAAATCATGAAAGAATATCCCTGGCAGAGTATCGATGTCCTCATCAATAATGCCGGAATTTTTATGGACGACACGTGGGATGGTTACCAGAAAAGTTTTGTCACAAATTCCATCGCTCCTTATTTCCTCACGCTGGGACTTTCCCCCTTATTGAAGAAAAGTCCTGAGCCGAAAGCCGCTTTCATTTCAAGCCAGATGGGATCAATCGCAGACAATAAATCCGGGGGACATGTTTCCTATCGCGCCTCCAAGGCTGCACTCAACATGATGATCAAATCTCTTTCTATTGATGAGGGATGGCTTATGTCTCTTTTATTTCACCCCGGCTGGGTGAAAACCAGAATGGGTGGTGAAAACGCTCCTACCGAAAAAGATGAGTCTGCAGCCGGACTGCTCAATCTCATTCATGCCAGCGGAAAGAAAAATACCGGTTCTTTCCGTAATTATCAGGGCGAAATTCTCCCCTGGTAAAAAATTTAAGTCGGGCATATTTCCACGATTGACCAAGAGTGCCAAGGCCCTTTCCACGAACTTAGGATTGGCGAGAGGTTTGCTCCGGTAGGTGAGCTTCCGTGACTCCCTGTCAATCTGGAGATGCATTCATGGTTCAGGTTTTTCTCGAAGGTTTCATCTTACAAGCAAGTCTCATCATGGCCCTCGGAGCGCAAAATATTTTTGTGCTCGAGTCGGGCATGCGCCGTCAGTATCATCTCACTGTTTCATTTGTTTGTTTCCTCTGTGATCTCACGATCATCATGATGGGGGTAATGGGAGCGGCGACGCTTTTTCATCACTTCCCGGAATTCAAGATCGTCGTTGGCATCGTAGGAATTATTTTTCTGCTTCAGTACGGAATCGGGAAGCTTCGTTCGCCGAAGGAAGATGTCTATCTTTCCGATGTTCTCAAGGAAAAAAGTCTCAGGAAAAGTATTCTCAGTGCGATCACTTTCAGTGTGCTTAATCCGCATGCCTATCTTGATGATGTTGTTCTGATCGGCGGTTATTCCTCTAAGTATGCTGAGCTGCCGATGAGAATGGGTGTGGGTCTCGGTGCTGCTGCCTGTTCTCTTGTCTGGTTTCTGATACTTTCTTCTGCCTCAGGAATGATGATGCCGGTATTCCAGAACCCAAGACGCATGCGCTTGGTGATGGGTACAGCAGGATTAGTCCTGATCTTTCTTTCTGCCAGACTTTCAGTCGATGTTTACGGCTGGCTTCAGGAAATGGCCCGACCTGAGATCATGGTCAATCCTGTGACGAATGTGACCCCCTGATTCCGGATGACATCAGCTTAATTTCCCGCCTAAAATAAGAAGAATTACTTCATCAAGGACACCCAGATGCGTATTCTTTTTGCATTTACACTATTCCTTTCTCTTTCGGCCTTCGCCGCCAATCCGATAGTCATCATGGAGACGAGCATGGGACCGGTGGAAATAGAACTTAATGAAGAAAAAGCGCCAGTCTCCGTGAAAAATTTCCTGAGCTATGTGGATAAGAAGTTCTATGACAATACGATCTTTCACCGGGTGATTAATGGCTTCATGATCCAGGGCGGGGGCTTTGCTGAAGGAATGAAGGAAAAGAAAACCTCGGCTCCCATCATCAATGAGGCAAAAAACGGACTGCGTAATGATGAAGGAACTATTGCCATGGCGCGGACGAATGATCCCAATTCGGCAACGTCTCAGTTTTTTATTAATGTGAATAACAATGACAGCCTGAATTTT
>JAKFFP010000171.1:0-4987 GCA_036675045.1 Bacteriovoracales bacterium
CCCGAACGGTATCCCGGGTATTTTTGCGTCCATTCCCTTTGCCATCTGGTTTTATCTGGCGATAGAAGGAGTAGCGAATGTGGCCGAGGAAACGGTGAATCCTCAGAAAAATATCATGCGCGGTTTCGGCTCGGCGATGCTCACCCTGGTGATCCTGTGCTTTCTTACTTTCTTTTCCTCGATCGGAGTAGGAGGGTGGGAAGCCATCGTCTATGCCACGCCCGGATCCACTGTGATGTCTGACGGCCCTTTGCCCCTGGCGCTTTCCCAGATCGTGGGTAAAAACAGTCCGCTTTATCATCTCCTGATCACGATCGGGCTATTCGGTCTCATTGCATCTTTTCACGGAATCATTCTGGCCGCGGGGAGAGTGACCTTCGAGTTCGGGCGAGTGGGATATTTCCCAAAGATTTTCGGTGAGGCCCATCCTAAACTCCGGACACCGATGTGGGCGCTTCTTGCGAACATGGGAGCAGGGATCATCGCTCTCTTAACCGGAAAGACCGGAGAGATCATCACCATCGCCTGCTTTGGTGCACTCGCACTCTACATTTTGTCTCTCATCAGCTTCTTTAAGCTGAGAAAAAATCATCCGAAAATGCACCGGCCTTTCGTCGCTCCCTTTTATCCGTGGGCACAGGGAATCGCGCTGTCGATCTCGATCGTGGCATTTCTTTCCATGGTTTATTTTAATTTAATCCTCGCACTTTTTTATTTTTCTCTCATGTTGCTGGCGTTTGCCTGGTTCAAGCTCACAGTGACTGAAGATGAGAGAAAACGGGTGTTAGTTGAACAGGAGTCCACATGAAATTATCCCGGGAACAAATTCTCAAAGAAGTGAAGGAATCTCCTAATCCGAAAGTGAAAGTTGCGATCACTGATCTGGATGGCGTGCTTCGGGGGAAGTATCTGCACAAAGACAAATTTACTTCCGCCGTCGAAGGCGGTTTTGGGTTTTGTAATGTCATTTTCGGCTGGGACATGAATGACCTCGCTTATGAAGGAATGGATTACACTGGCTGGCACACCGGCTATCCCGATGCCGTGGCCCAGCTCGATCTTTCCACTTACCGGAAAGTGCCATGGGATAATGATGTTCCTTTTTTCCTGGGGGACTTCGATCTGGATATCTGTCCGCGGACTTTATTGAAAAATACCAAAGCGGAGTGTGAAAAACTGGGATTCAGGCCTTTTTTCGGCCAGGAGTTCGAGTGGTTTAATTTTCGTGAGAACACGGAAGATCTGAATGAAAGAGGATTCCAGTCTCCGAAGCCGCTCACTCCCGGGATGTTCGGGTATTCACTCCTTCGGATGTCGAAGAACACGGATTTCTTCAATGAAGTCTATGATCTGATGGATAAGTTCCGGGTTCCGATTGAGGGCCTTCACACGGAGACCGGGCCCGGAGTCCTCGAAGCCGCTATTTTGTATGGTGATATTTTAGAGTCGTCTGATCGTGCGGTCTTGTTCAAGAGCGGAATCAGAGAAATCGGTCACCGGCATGGGATCATGCCGACTTTCATGGCGAAAATATCCGATAAGCTTCCCGGCTGTTCCGGACATCTCCACCAAAGTCTCTGGGATGAAAAAAGTAATCTCTTCTTTGATGCTAAAGGGAACCAGGGGATGAGTGCCATAATGGAATCCTACATCGCAGGACTTCTTCACTGCATGCCTTCGATCCTTCCGATGTATGCGCCGACGATAAATTCCTACAAGCGCCTGGTGGAAGGAGCGTGGGCGCCGACCACTCTTACCTGGGGAGTGGATAATCGCACCACGTGTGTCAGAGCGCTCCCTCTCAGTCCTAAGTCTACCCGGATTGAACTGAGAGTCGTGGGTTCAGACGCAAATCCGTATCTCGCGCACGCCGCCGCTCTGGCTTCCGGACTTTTCGGGATTAAGAACAATCTCAAGCTCAATACTCCGATGACAAAAGGAAACGGCTATCAGGATATATCAAATGGCACGTTACCGACGAGCCTCTGGGACGCTACACAGGCGATGAAGAATTCGCCGCTTGCCAAAGAGCTTTTCGGCGAGAAGTTCGTGAAGCACTTGTGCGGTTCCCGCGAATGGGAATGGAAGCAGCACCTGAAAGCTGTCACTGACTGGGAATATAAACGCTATTTTGAAATTGTTTAAGAAGGATAACCATGTTTGATTTCACTACCCGCTACAATTACAATTTCCCGACCCCGATCCGTTTCGGCAAAGGGGTAATCGATGAACTCGGGAAACACCTGGCCGAGCAGGGACTTAAAAGACCTCTCGTCGTTTCGGATCCCGCACTGATTAAGCTCGAGGTTTTTGAGCACGCCATGGGATACTTAAAAACTGCGGGCCTCACCCCTGCGATTTTTTCCGGGATCAATAAAAATCCCGTGAAGGGGAATGTCCTGAAAGGAGCCGAGGCCTATGAAGCTAATAACTGCGACTCGGTGATTGGCTTTGGTGGCGGAGCAAGTATGGATGTCGCCCGGGCAATTGTTCTCAGGATCAATCATCGGCGTGATCTTTTTGACTACGATGATGCTACCGGCGGCGATCGTTTTGTGACCGGCGAAGTCCCTTACTTTGTGAATGTCCCGACGACTTCCGGGACGGGATCTGAAGTAGGACGATCTACTGTCATCGCGGATGACGTCACCATGGAGAAAAAAATCCTTTTCTCACCAAAACTACTCGCTAAAAAAGTTTTCGCGGATCCCGAACTCACCATGGGTCTTCCCGCGTTCGTGACGGCCACCACCGGCATGGACGCTCTCACGCACAATGTGGAAGCGTATCTCGCGAAGGGATTTTCTCCTCTGTGTGACGGAATCGCTCTCGAAGGAATCAGGCTCATTGCCCAGAGCCTCGAGAAAGCAACTCTGGCGCCGGATCTTGAGTCCAGATCAAAGATGATGATCGCTTCACTCATGGGAGCGACGGCCTTTCAGAAGGGATTAGGTGTCGTTCATAGTCTGGCGCATCCGCTTTCAACTGTGCTCGATATGCACCATGGTCTTGCTAACGCCATCATGATTCCTTACGGGATGGAGTTTAATGCTGAAGTCTCGGAAGAGCGGATGAAAACCATCTGCGAAGCCGTGGGCCTTAAAGAGAAATCATCCTCGTCTTTCATTCACTGGTTACGGGAGCTGAATAAGAAACTTGGTATCCCCTCGGGTCTAGCCTCACAGAATATCACCAAAGAACAACTGTCACGCCTGGTGGACTTAGCGGTGAAAGATCCTTGTCACCCGTCCAATCCACGCCCGGTGACCAAAGCCGACTTCGCTGCCATTTACGAAAAGGCCCTCCGCTCATGATTTACATCGGTGTCTCTTCCTGTTTCATGTATCCGGATCCCAGTCGCCAGACCTTCGGCCACAAGACTCTCGCGTACATCGAGCAGGACATGGCCCGCTGGCTCTCTAGACCGGGTGTCATGCCGGTTCTTATTCCGGACTTGGATGAACGAGGTCTCAATCAGTTTCTTTCCGAGATGGACGGTTTTGTTTTTCAGGGTGGGGTGGACGTGTCGCCCTCCTCATATAAAGAAGAACCGATAGAGAATGGGCGCTGGCCCGGTGATCCTTACCGCGATCAGTATGAATTAAAGATCATGGACTACGCTTTTAAGAATAAGAAACCGGTACTGGCCATTTGCCGGGGTATGCAGCTCGCGAATGTCTATTTCGGCGGAACACTTTACCAGGACCTTAAAACCCAGGTGGAAGATGTGCTGGAACACCGGAACGCTGAACTCTACGACAAAATTCATCACAGTGTAATGTGCACCAAGGATAGTCTTCTCAGGAAAATTTACGGGAAAGAAGAACTGAGAGTGAACTCCGTTCATCACCAGGGAATTAAAACTCTCGGGAAGAACCTCTTAATAGACGCCGTTTCACCCACCGATAAGCTCGTGGAAGCTTTTCATTACAAAGACTCGGATAATTATATGGTAGGTGTCCAGTGGCATCCGGAGTTCTCCCATACTCTTGGAAAAGATCTGGTAAATCCCGATCCTATTTACGAACATTTTTTAAGTGCTGTTAAGACTCAGAGGAACTGAAATGAAAATCATCAACCCATCCACTCAGCAGACGATCAAAGAAGTGAATGAGGATTCTCCTCAATCGGTTAAGGGAAAGCTTCAGGCGGCGAGAATCGCCCAGGTCAGCTGGAATAAGAAATCTCTCGAGGAAAGAAATTCTATCCTCAGAAAATTTCATGATCTGCTGGATACGCATAAAGACCAGCTGGCGCGGGATCTGACATCGGAAGTGGGGAAGCCGCTGCAGGAATCGCTGAATGAGATCAATGGTGCCCGGACCCGTATCCGTTTTTTTCTGGAGAACGCAGTGAAGTGGCTTACGACTCAGGAGCAGTTCAATGACGGAAATACGACTGACATCCTTTCGTTTGAGCCTCTGGGAGTTGTTTGCAATATCAGCGCCTGGAATTATCCCTTCCTCGTGGGAGTAAATGTTTTTGTTCCGGCACTCCTTGGCGGAAATTCCGTTCTCTATAAGCCTTCAGAGTTTGCAACCCTCACGGGACTCAATATCGAAAAACTTCTGCGTGAAGCAGGAGTTCCGGAAGGTGTTTTCTCGGCGGTGATTGGCGGTAGAGATGCTGGTGAAGCACTTCTGGATTTGCCATGCGATGGCTATTTTTTCACCGGTTCCTATAAAACAGGAAAGTATATTGCGGAGAAGGTTGCACCAAAGCTCGTGCCCGTGGGACTGGAACTGGGCGGGAAGGATCCCCTCTATGTAACGGATGAGATCGCGGATCTCTCGAAAGTTGCCGGGGCGGTGGCGGAAGGATGCTTCTACAATAATGGCCAGAGCTGCTGCGCCGTTGAGCGCGTGTACGTCCATGAAGCTGTCTATGATGATTTCATGGAGAAGTTTATATCGGAAGCCAAGAAACTTCCGGTAGGTGCGATCACCCGCAATGCTCACCTGGGTTTTCTTGATGGCCAGGTGGAGGA
>JAKFFP010000152.1:0-4974 GCA_036675045.1 Bacteriovoracales bacterium
AAGCAGATTCAGAGCGTCTCTCACGGCGTATGGTGCTGGTAATATCTGGAAAAATTGCCTTACTTAGATATTCATAGCCACCGTCGTTCTCATCTAGAGGACGCGGTGGTTGTTGAGTGTCTTTCAATGGAGGAGCTCTCCCTCCAGAAAACAAAGGGTGCCTACACATCGGCCGGCATTCATCCCTGGTGGCTTGAAGATTTTACCCGCACTGAGATTTTGAATCTTCAGGACCAGATCATGAACCTGGTGCGCGAAAAACGTCTCTGGGCCGTGGGAGAAACCGGCATCGACCGCGTTTATCCCGAAACTCTCGATTATCAGATTGAACTTTTCCACTGGCACCGCGAGCTCGCCGATGACCATGGCCTTCCGCTGGTTATTCACAATGTCCGCAGTGGTTCTGATTTTTTGAGTATCCTGAAAAAAAATCCACCGAAGAGTCCCTGGATTTTTCACGACTTCCGCGGCAACGAGGAACTGGTGAAAGAACTCCTGCGGCTTCATCCGGAGTGTTATTTCTCATTTGGTATTTCGATAGATAACTCGCCTCAGATTCGTGAACTTCTTCCCACTTTGCCTCTCTCGCAGGTGTTCCTCGAGACGGACGCGCAAAAGCATCTCGATATTCATGAGATCTATCTTCGGGCGAGTGAAAAAATCGGAATTGATCTCGATTTCCTGAAATCCCAGATCTGGGTAAATTTCAAAAGAATCTCTCCCCAGCACCTTCCTCAGTAGACTGTCACAAATTCCCACTTCGTTCGTCTTAGAGGGCATGAAGCTATTATATTTACTTTTCTTCATTTCATTCAATGCCCTCTCTCACCCCGTGATCTACCAGGGCGGGTGGGCATTCAATTCGACGAACATGCCGATGTACTCGAATAACTACGCGATGTACTCGCTGACGAACCGCTTTGCCATAGGTCTTGAGCACGACCGATTTGATCAGCATGACCTGGGCTTAGTGAAGTTCAATCAACTCCTGTGGCGGAATAACGGCGACGCTTCCCAGTCCAATATTTATTTCCATGGCGGAGCGGGAGTTCTTGATCAGCAGGATATTGGAAACCGCGGCGTCCTCAACTATGGCCTCGAGGCCGACTGGGAAACCCGTGTTCTTTATACCTCCTGGAAGCATCTTCAGTATCACGGAGCCAGAGACATGAATCTCTCTGTTACCCAGGGACGGGTGGGGATTTCCCCGAAAGAAGCGCCCTTTGAGAATCTTCAGACCTGGTTCATGGTCCAGGGAATGATTATTCACGACATCGAAGACAGGGTCATGATCACACCAATGCTCAGATTTTTTTATCAAAATGTTCTCTGGGAAATGGGCTCATCCACCCGCGGAGACTGGATGCTGAACCTCATGGTTCACTATTAAGGAGTTTCTATGAAAATGCTTTTGTTACTCGGTCTTTTTTCTTTCTCTGCTCTGGCCGCTGAAACAACCGTCAATGTAAAAGGTATGGTCTGCTCCATGTGTGCTCAGGGAATCGAGAAAAAGTTCAAAGCGGCCGGGATGGAAAAGATCCAGGTCGACCTGGATGAGAAGGTTGTTCATCTTTCGGGGAAGGATCTCTCTGATGAAGAAATCAAAAAAATCATAACTGAGGCAGGATACAATGTGGAAAGGATTGACAGGAAGTAAGCTCGTCTCCTACGGAAGTCTTTTTACTTCCTTCGGCACCCTTATATGTTGTGCGATTCCCTCGACCCTGGTGCTCCTGGGATTCGGCGCCAGTGTGGCGGGATTTGTCGGGGATTTTCCTCAGTTCATCTGGCTGTCGGAGAACAAGGGAATAGTCTTCGGAGGTAGTTTTCTCATGCTGGGATTGGCCGGATTATCCCGTCAGAAGAGTTGCCCCATCGATAAAAAAGAAGATTGCTCAAAAACCAGAGCATGGTCGGATAAACTTTTGGTTATCGCGGCCGTGATAAACGTAATTGGGGCATTCTATGCCTTTGTTCTCCCCCGGATTCTGTGAGAACATCTGTGCATGACTGATGAGAGTTTGATGGAAGCCTACCGGAAGGGAAGTGAAGAAGCGTTCAACCGCCTTTACGAGAAACATTCCCCGATGGTTCATGGTTTCATCCGGAAGAGACTGCGCGATTCCGAGGCGGATGATTTTTATCAGAAAGTCTGGCGGCATCTGCATGAAAAACGCGGGCTCTATAAAGGTCAGCCGTTTCTTCCGTGGTTTTTTGTTCTGATCCGGCACTTATTGATTGATGAGTATCGGTCATTAGGAAGGAAGGCCGAAAGACCAAAATCAGAAGAGTACATTGACCGCTTGTATGAAAAGCTCGAAGGCACACCGGAAGATGTGGAAGAAGTCCTCAAAAAACTTCCCCCCGACCAGGCAGATCTCGTGCGTAAGTATTATCTCGAAGGAATCAGTTACGAAGAACTTGAGCTGGAAAGTGGATTGTCACAAACTAACCTCCGCCAGCGTCTTTCAAGAGCGATCCGGTCACTCCGGAGAGGTATAGAATGAAAAAAGACTTACTCTCATTTTTAATTTCCCGCGAAGCACCGGCCGATGAGCTGGGCCTGGTGGTGAAAAAAGATATCCAGCTTTCTTTTCGCAAGAACGAAATCATCCTGAAATTCATCGGCTATCAGATTCTGGGGGCCTTGTTCTCGCTTTCATTTTGTCCACAGTTCGGGCTTGGCATGAACGTGGGTCACAATATCTCTCATTACTTCATGCGATTCGGGATGTGGGCCTGTGCCGCTTTCTGCGGCTCGCTTTTCCTTTCCACCGGTGTGATCGTTGCTTTCCTGGGTATGAAGGGAGAGGAGTTATGGTGGGCGTGGAGACGCTATAAGTATCAGGCGGTCATGCTCCCGACTCTTTTATGGGCGGGACTCATGCTGTTTTCGCCAGACAAGGAAACACTTTCATTTAACCTGTGGTGGATGACATCGGCGATTGTTTCCGCAGGAGTATTACTCGCCATCAGAAGCAAAATCTATTTCTTTAGATTCACTTCCGCAGCGTAAGTAAAAAACTAGAGAGATTCCTGAATCGTAATATTGATCTTTCGGACGGGTACGGGTTCTGGGAAGACTTTCATCAGTCCGGGCAAGTCTCAGCATACTGTTGTCAATCCTTGAACGTCTGGAGATAAACGAACTTGAGATACCTCATCTCAGGAAGAGCGAGGGGAAACGGATGATCTTCCGGCTGACCCTTTACCAGCAACACTTTCCCGCGGCGACGGGCCTTGGAGAGTGCTTCCTGAACGATATCCATGAACTCATCAAAGCTGATGTGGCCCGAGCAGCTTGAGGCCGCGAAGTATCCGCCATCGCGGACGAGCTTCAATGAATCGGCAAAAATTTTGATATAGGCTTCTTTCGCTGAATCTTTCGCTTTCTGGTTGGGTGCAAATGACGGCGGATCCGTGATCACGATGTCCCAGGTTTTCTTCGCTTTCTGGGCCTCATCCACAAATTTGAAAGCGTCTTCACAGATTGCCTCATGCAGTTCAGGGGAGAGAAGATTTATTTCCCAGTTATGATCGGACGCCTTGATCGCGTGAGGAGCGATATCAACCGTAGTGACTTTTTTTGCTCCACCCAGACCGGCATATACACTGAAGCCGCCGGTATAGCCAAACAGATTAAGTAAGGTGTGATCCTTCGCCACTGACCGGATGAAATCTCTGTTCTCTCTCTGGTCAAGGAAGAAGCCAGTCTTGGCCGCATCGATGATATTAGTTCTGAACTTCACACCGTTTTCAAGGAATTCAAGGTCAGTGAGCTTATCACATTCCCCGGCCAGGATCATTCCCTTTTCTTCTTCTTTGTTTTTTCTTTTAAAATAAACGCATGTGACAGGAAGGACTTCCTGCTGCATGAAAAATTCTGCGAATGCCTCTTTCTTCCAGAAGGCTTCGGATGCCGTTCCGTCGAGTTTTAAGACCACGACCCCTTCATAGTAATCAGCGACCACACCCGGAAGTTCATCACCTTCGCCGTTAAGCACACGGAGACATCGATTCTCTCTGGTGAGGAGGTGCTTTTTATTTTCGATTGCGCGCCGGATTCTTCTTTCCACCGTATCGTCGGAAAACTTTTTGTCTCCCAGTGTGAGCACCCGGAAGGTAAGGTTGGTAGTAGGAGAGTAGTAACCCCATCCCAATACTTCGCCTTTGTGACTAGAAAGAATGGCGTAAGACCCGTCATCAGCTTTTACTTTCTCAATCGCATCGGAAAAGACCCAGGGATTTCCGCGCTTGATGTGCTTAGAAACATCACGCACGAGCTTTAACCTGATGGTTTTCCCGGCCTCGAAGTACTTCATTTAATGCCCTTTAAGAACCACGTTACTTCGTGCTTGTTGTGATGAAGGTGAACGATTCTCGAACCGGGGATCTCCAGAAACTTGAGCGTGTTTTCCCAGTCCGTTTCCGCCTGATACTTGATGGTGCAGACAAAGTTTTTCACTTTGCCCGAATCCATGAACTTTTTCACCAGCGTAAGTAATCTTTCGGGATAGCAGATGATGTCCGAGCAGAACCACTCGATCTCACCAAAGTCCTTGGGGTCAAGCCCGAAGGCACTTTCCTGGCGAAACTCGATCTTCCCCAGATCCATGATTCGCTTTTCAATGGGAGCTTTATCAACACTGATGATTTTATCAAACTCCAGAGTCCGGAGAACCCAGGTCCAGCCACCGGGACATGAACCCACATCGATCGCTGTCCCGCCGTTAACTGCTTCAGGTGCGTAGACCGTGAAAAACTCCCAGAGCTTCAAGTAAGCGCGCGACGGCGGCATGACTTTGTCTTCCTGGAAATCCATCTGGCCAATGGCAAAGGGTGATGACGTCAATTGCGTCGCGAGGATCTCGTTTGTGTCCCACAAGGTCCAGAAGCCCATGGGTTTTTCCGGAAGGGGATGACGGAAGGGAATGGGTTTGGTGTTGTACTTTGGAAGCTCATCCTGGATGAGCT
>JAKFFP010000012.1:0-4966 GCA_036675045.1 Bacteriovoracales bacterium
CGGAAGAGAACATACTTTCTCATCATCTCGTCGAACTTCGTATCCTGCATGCATCCGTATTTCACGAAGAGGCCGATATCATCCCAGACTCTTTCAAAGCGTTCCCGGTCAGAATTGAAGAGTTTCTTCAGTGACTCGCCGACTTTCTTGATGATGTAGTTGGAGATTTTTTTGATGTTAGGATCACCCTGAAGGGCAGAGCGGGAAACGTTGAGGGGAATATCCACCGAATCAATGGCGCCTTTAAGAAGGCCCAGGAAATCCGGCACCACATTTTTCACGTTATCTGAAACAAACACCTGCTTCGAGTAGAGCTTGATGCCGTTTTCCTGAAGTGGCTTACTCTTATTGATCTTCGGGAAGTAAAGCACACCCTGGAGCGTGAACGGATGATCCACATTGAGATGAAGCCAGAACAGAGGTTCCTCATCATACGGGAACATCTTCCGGAAAAATTCCTTATAATCCTCATCATTCAAAGTGGTCGGGTCTTTTTTCCACAGCGGAGTCGTGTCATTAATCTGCTCGGGCTCTTCGGTCTTCTCCGAATCTTTAAGCGTGATCGCGTACGGCATGAAATCGCAATAGTGCGTGAGAGTTTCTTTCAATTTCCAGTGATCAAGGAATTCCTCGCCGTCGGTTGAGATGAAAAGCTTGATCGTAGTACCGACATCGGTCTTGTTGGATTCAGAAAATTCGTAGTCCGTATCACCGTGACAGGTCCACTTCGTTGGTTGTGATCCGGGAACCCACGAAAGTGATTCCACTTCCACTTTCTCAGCGACCATGAACGAAGAGTAAAACCCGAGACCGAACTTTCCGATGATGTCATTTTTCGTGTCGGTATTACCCATCTCTTTCATCTTCTGGACGAATTCCTCGGCGCCGGAGAAGGCAAGCTGAGCGATGTATTTTTCCACTTCCTGCTCGGTCATTCCCAGGCCATTGTCAGTTATAGTGATGAGCCGCTGGGCCTTATTGACCTCAATTTTCACATTCCCTTCAGGGGTTTCGTGGCCCTGGGAGCGGGCGAGGGTGGACCGTTTTGTGATGGCATCACAGGCGTTCGATACGAGCTCCCGGATGAAAATATCGTGCTCTGAGTAAAGCCACTTCTTAATAATAGGGAAAATGTCATTGGTCTTAACTGAAATCGAGCCCTTACGTACGCTCATAAACCCTCCAAAAAGGTAACGGTGCCATATTGTCGGCTGGTAAACATCTTAAATATCTCGTAAAAGATAGGCACGAAAAGACGTACGTCAAGGGTCCCATGAGTAATATTAAAACTCCGCTCTATATTCTCGCTACGGGTGGAACGATTGAAAAAATCTACGACGAGTTTGAAGGGAATCTTCAGAACCGGGACACTATCGTCAAGAATAAGATTCTTGAGAAGCTCCGTCTTCCGTGGACCGAAATTCACGTGAAGCAGATCATGTCGAAAGACTCGCTCTACATGGATGATCAGGATCGTGAGTTCATCAAGGAATCCATCGTTGCTCACGAGCGCGGAAACAATCCCATTGTGATTCTTCACGGAACCGACACCATGGATGTTACGGCGAAATACTGTTTTGAGAAGCATCCCGATATCAAAGTGCCGGTGGTTTTCACCGGCGCCATGAAGCCCCTGGGATTTGATGATTCCGATGCTTCACAGAATGTGATCGAAGCAATCTTTGCAGCACGGATATTGAAACCCGGATACTACGCAACTTTTCACGGAAAACTCTTTACCGTACCTCATTTCAAGAAAAATAAAACGAAGGGAACCTTCGAGGAGATCACATGAAAGCATTCATCGTGAGCGCGCTACTTGTTTCGACATCTGCTTTTGCATGGGGACCTACAGGTCACCGCGCAGTCGGGGAGATTGCCGAGAAGATGATGGAGCCGAAAGCGCTTTTCAACGCCAGAGCAATTCTTCAGGGCCATAGTCTCGCAAGAGGAGCGACCTGGCCGGATGAAATTAAGTCAGAGCCGGCCCGCTACCAGCATACCTATAACTGGCACTATACGGACTGGGCAGACGATGCCCATGATCACGATGAAACAAATTCTTCCGGGAAGCTCATGGGTGCTATCGACACTCAGCTCGCCGTTCTCAAAAACGTAAATGCCACCCGCGAAGAGAAAGAATTCGCGCTTAAATTTGTCACCCACCTGATCGGGGATCTTCATATGCCTTTGCATGTGGGGAACGGTCTGGATCAGGGCGGAAATTTTTGTAAGGTAACCTACATGGGTCAGGCCACAAACCTTCACGCTCTCTGGGATGAAGGCATGATTAATTTCACAAATCTCTCCTTCACTGAGCTGGTAAGATTTGTGACCGCTGGAAAAACAAAAGAGCAGATGATTGCCGCCCGCTCGGGAACACCACTGGATTGGGCGCGCGAATCGAAAGTTATCCGCGCCACGATTTATCCGGCGAATGTCATTGAGCCAGAAGCACCGATGTCAGTCAGAGGATATTGCCGTAGAGAGGCTACGCCGGAAGAGATGCCGAAGCTTTCTTACGACTACGCCTACAAGTTCATGCCGGTAGTAGAAGAGAGAATCTTTCTGGCCGGCGTTCGCCTGGCGCTTCTTCTCAACCAAGCACTTCAGTAAACTAATCCTTCTTTCCCCGTAACACCTTGAGGTTACGGGGATTTTTCCCCCTCAAGATTGTTCTTAGAAATTCAGCGATTTGTGCCGATATAACC
Organism: Bacteriovoracales bacterium; assembly: GCA_036675045.1. Taxonomy (GTDB): domain Bacteria; phylum Bdellovibrionota; class Bacteriovoracia; order Bacteriovoracales; family Bacteriovoracaceae; genus Peredibacter. The sequence goes on from JAKFFP010000012.1 coordinate 2,712, forward strand.
CATGAGGTCTATGACCATGGATGTACGGAATTTCGGGAAGAAAAATCTAAGCCTATTGCTTGTGATGATATTCATCATCACGGCCTGTAATCCCATGGCGGCCCCGGTCTCCAAGCGCGGTCTTGCGACCGATGGTTCTATCGAAACTCCCGGTGGTTCTGATGGTGGTACGACCGGTGGAGCGACCAATGATGACAATGATCTCGGTGACGGGACAAGTCTTCCTCCGAAAGTAGAAATCAGACATCTTATTGAACCAAATCTTTCCAGTGATCCGAACTATCAAACCGGAACGGGAATAGCTTCCGGCGGTAGTTACGTGAAGAAGCTCACACTTCCGAAAAACTTTGCGGGAAAATTGTATGTTGCCGGGATCAACGTCGGCACACTTTCCAACAGGATTGTCCGCGTAAGGTTCAAATGGGGTCTCAATCGCAAGGCCATTCCGGAAGAGGGAATTCCAGCGACAGTTATTCAGGCTCCGGGAATTACGCCGCAGACTCCGATCAGCGTTCTCGTTCTCGATCTCAAGTCAGAACCATTCCGCTCGATCAGACTTCCTTACGATCTCTTCGACTATAACGAATATGATTTTTCTGCCGGCGATACTCCCGTGCAGGATAACCGCAACACCGGACTCTATTGTCGCGGGCTTCAGGTTGCCGATGATCCGACATTTGTAGGTGTCGGTGCCTGCGATGGACAGCAATCCAATCCGGACCAGCCGGAAGAAGAATGTCTCTACGCTTACGCAAAAGTTGCTGACCAGGGACTCGTGCGCCAGAATACATCTTCCACTGCCAAGGTACCGCTCACTCCGACACTTACGCAGACGATGAGTTTTACCGGGACCAGTTATTATCAGGATTACCTCTCTAAATCTCTGGCGAAGCCGCTCCCTGATACCATGGGTTCGACATCATCATTCACCGCCAGTTCATTTCTTTTCAGCCAGACAAATGCCACAACCGGAAGTCCCTCGCTTTCGTTTCCGGCCGCGACGATATGGGATCCTCTTCCAGGAGGAACAACATATCCGAAATATTATTACCGCGGTCCTTATCGCCTGATGGATTCAACTAACTGGCAGTTCCGTTTCGCTCGTCTTGACGGAGCAAAGCGCCTCTTCAAAGAAAATTCTTACGTGAACTTTGACCTTTCGAAGGGCGCTCTACCTGATAATCCGGTTTACACTACGGTGGATAGCGATGGAAACATTTCCTATACCCAGCAGGATAAGATCTATTTCAATTCGTATCTCTTTCCGCTTGCGACGAAAATCAACATTGGTGCGGGCCTCGGATATCTCGGCTCTTCAAGTGTTGAAGGTGCCCGCGCAGTCACATCGCTTCCGACTTCCGGAGAAACTCTGTGGATGGACGGAGCAAATGCCCGCGCGCAGAGTAAGGATAGCGAATTCAATCACGTCGGTTCATGTAACATCACTTCTTCGATCGAAATCATCGCGAAAGACGATAATGGGGTAGAGTACACAATCTCACAGGCGCTCGATGTGAAACTCCAGCTGGTGCGTCCGACAGTTGTGAGCACTGATAGCGGGAACGAAGTACTGTATACCAATTTCCGTTCGTGTTCATCCAACTCAAGCTGCGGCAGCTCCGAATGTTGTATCAACAATCGCTGTTGGGACGAAAGCCTGGTTTCCCAGTGCTTTGATGAAAATGAAATCCAGGGAAATAAATCCATCGGATCTACCTGCGGATCGGATCTCGAATGTTCAAGTCTCTGTTGTAGTACGACAAATGGACAGTGCGCTCCTCACAATACGACACTCAATCCGGCCGTCCTCTGCTCAAAACCAGTAGGTTCATTCTGTATTGCCAAAGACTGGTGTGCAAAGTCACCGATCACGAAATGTATCGTCGTCTCTCAGCCGAATGATCCGGTCACGGGTGAGGCCCGCTGTACTCAGACCTGTTATACCGTCTATGAATACGGGGACTGTAAGAACGGCGCCTGTACACCTGCTACCCAGCCGCCTATACCTGTTTTCAATCCAGCTGATCCTAATCGCTGCGATGGCGCTGTGCCCGCACCTGACTTTTCAAATTGATCTAGATCACGTCTTGGCTTAGTATTACGCCTATGTCATTACCTGACTTAAAAGACTGTATTCTTGATCACATCGCTATCGCGGTGAAAGACATCCCGACGGCTAAAAAAGTCTGGGAAGACATGGGACTTACTTTCGCGCCTGAGCTCGAAGAAGTGAAAGATCAGAAAGTCATCACCGC
>JAKFFP010000304.1:0-4831 GCA_036675045.1 Bacteriovoracales bacterium
GCGGCCGATGTCGGGCATCGCTTATAGAGGCGGTCGTAATCTTTATCAGGGTAAGTATAGCTGGTGGAGTTCACACAAGAAAGGCCCGCTTCTCCACCCTGGTCTGTGGTCGTAACCGAATCCAGGACACAAGGCTTGAAGTTTCCGGTTGCCGTATCCGTGATGTGCACATGGTCCCAATCACTGGCGAGGAGCTGCACTCCGGCCATTGGAGTGTTAGAACCGTTATAAAGATTCGGGATAACTCCCACGATTTCACCCGGAGAAATACGAACGTTATTGTTGTTGTAATCGGTACTGGCCACATTTGGTGAAAGCGGAACCGCGAGTCCCTTAAAGAGGAGTAGACTCAAAATATCGTTTACGTCCTTGCGGTTATCAATCAGATAAAAATTCACTGCGGTCGAAGATCCGGCGGAGGCAGTATCAAGAAGCTGCTTCGATACCAGGACCGACTTCCTGCGATTATCTTCCGAGACTGGTACCAGAGGCTGAATGCCTATTGTCGCAACAGCGTTCCGATAAACCTTTGTGCGGTCTTTGGTGCTGTTACCGTTGTTGTTATAAGTCTTGAAGAGAAGAAGTCCGTAATCATCCAGGAGTTTTTCTGATTCATTACGTGAGAATGCAGGACAAATACTCGGCGTGATGTACTTATTAATGTTCTTCCCGAATACCTGAAAGAAGCGGCGGAAGTTAGGCTGATTTACGACATGGGCCCAGAGGTATGAATTCGTATAATCGAGATTGTTAAAGAAAAGGCTCGAGAAATGCGGAGTTGTGTTTTCATCTACACCCTTGGCATTAAGATCGCCCAGCTCGGCCAGCGTTTCCGCAATCAGAAGCATCACATAAGACGTCGCCTTGTCGTGACCCTCATCTTCTTCTGAAGTCAGTCCACATTCAGTTTTAAAAGTCTCCGTCAGTGCTGTGAGATAGTGACTCACAATCATCCCGGCGTAATGTTCATCTTCTACCGGTTTATCAGGGTTGTTCGGATTATAGAGAACGTAAGTCGGATAGGCGAGGCGTCCCTCTGATGAAGTATCCAGTGCCGGTATGTGAGCAGGATCGCGTTCTGATAAAGGACGTGATGCATTTGATGTTTTCCCGAGGGCCCATTCACCAAAGTGAGATCTTTTTGTCATGACAAAGCTGAAGTAATCGGCGAGACCTTCATTGATGGCAAATGCTTCATCATATCCGAATTTCCCGAGGGATGAGCGGAATGGATGAGATAGCGCAGACGTCCCGTTCCGGTAGTTCATCATGATAGAAACGATGGCGTGCATGAACTCGTGATAAATAACTGAAGGATCCTGAACAATGTAGGTGTTATCGAATTTGTCGAAAGCACCAAAACAAAGTGAAGTATCGGCCGGTCTGAAAGCAGCGTTACTTTCAAGATCGCAGAAGGAGTATGAAGTCAGGTATGAATTAGTAAGCTCCCTCGAATTCGTACTAGTGATACCCTTGAACCAGAAATGACCAGAGTTTCTCAGATAGTTTGGGATCGATTTCGGAATGGTGGTCGAAAGAGAGAAGATCTTATTGTAAGCATACTGGATCTTATCGAGATAGGTCTTCTTGGCGAGCTGAAGATGATAGAGAGTGTTGGTGTTGTAGAATTCTTCCGAGCCCGGAGAAAATATGAACATTCGGTCAGCGTTTCTTGATACCGCCTGGGTATCGGTTTCCTGACCGAGTGAGCGGATACAATCATTCAACTGTTCATTGTAGATTGAAGAAGAGAAAAATAAATCAACGGTACAGTTACCGGTGAGGGTCGTGTTTTCGGTGATAATCTCCGGCTTTCCGGATACTGCATTTGAAATATTGTAAAAGCCCGGAACGGCACTTCCACCCGTCAGGATGTGCGGACTTTCCTTAAACACATAGGCTGCACCATCAAGCCGTCCATCTGAGTTTGAGACCAGATTACTGCGGCCGGTGGATGCAATTTCAGTGGGATTACAGGAAGCGAATACAGCAATAGCTGCGATCAAAAGAATCGTCCGTAAAAGTGAGTAGCCTGGTGTTATCATCCGCTGACGTACCATATGGAACCTTGTCGGTTGAAATCAGCATGATCTCAACCGATTAAAAAACTCGGAAACTATTGCCCGAAGACCTGTCCAACTGCCTGCAAAGAATTCGCACCCATGAGGGAGCCGCCTTCCGGAACAGAACGATCGCCGTTAAAGCCGGCATTACATGAAGCTGGCATCATTGGGGCTTCCTGGTTTTCGCCAGAGGCTATGCTGCTACGATGTCTCGATTGAATGAGGTCGGCTATTTGGGTACAGTTATCGATTGTTTGGCGGCTATCCCCGGAACCAATAGTCCGGTTACATGCCTGATCACCAGTGGCGTAGTATCTGTCACAGAGCTGATCCAGGCTCATGCTTCTGATTGATCCTTCAGCAGCCGCTGGAGTGGCCGGATCCGCTGGAGTGGCCGGATCCGCTGGAGTTGTAGATGGTGTTCTGGAAACTGTAGTATCTGCAGAGTTACAAATGTCGGCCACCGTTCTTGATTGCTGGCCTTCAGCATTACTGTTGTGACCGGTTTGACCACACCACCGCATCAGTTCTCCATATTCCCCAGGAGCAGCTGAAGCTGCATCACCAACACTGGCAGAGCAAGCTCCATTGGCGTCTGATTGCGCTCTCGAGAAAAGACCACAGATTTCCTGGCGCTTCTCACCAAGCTCATTCATTTTTTTCTGTTGTTCCGCCATCTGCTGCTGTCTCATCTGTTCAGCTTGTCTGACGTAATCGTCGTGTTTCGCGATACAGGTGTTAGAGATTTCTTCAGCCTTTCTCATGGCTGCCTGGTAGTTCTTGTCTGTCTGGTCAACGTGCTGGGCGAGGAGACCGCCGCGGCCGCCGTTACCCATGATTTCCCGCTGCTGAGTCTCAACGGCGACTTTCAGGTTTGCGATGTTTTTCTTGAACATATCAACATATTTGTCAGGGTCTTCAAGCAGGAGAGCTCCGTCCGGTGAATCCTGAGTCGCTTCACGGAATTTACTTAGGAACTTGTCACCTTTCACATCACGCTCGATTCCTGTTGGGGATGAGAATCCGGCCCCGAAGAGACCTCTCATCATTTCACCTTCTCTCATATACTTTGCGAGAGCAGTATCAAAAATACGAACGATGTCTGCTTTGTTCTTATTAACAAGTGCCTTGTAGTTATTCACGCGGGCAGTTCTTTCAGTCTTGATCTGCTTAACAAAATTATCGGCCTGAGTTGTACAGCTCTTCATGTTAGTCGCACAAGAGAACGCGGCATTCGCGCAGAAACCCGCACGAGATGTATTGAAACGTTCTCTGGTACATGAACCGGCAACCTGGTTGTTTGCCTCATTCGAGTTTTCACATTCAATGAGTTTCTTTCTGATTTCCTGGCGAATGTTATTCGACTGCCTGGTAGCAAGTTCGCGGTACTGCTGATTAAGGTCACGCAATTTCTGAATGGCACCAGCGCCGGTCATTGCTGAGCCAAGTCTGTTCGTGTTGAACTGAGCATCACAAGTCTGGACGACGTCGTTGAAGAAAGCAGATGGCGCATTAGAAGTTCCACTGACATTGGTCGTGACGGTTTTACCGTTCCGGTCCAGAACTGTCTTTTGATAAGATCCCTGCATATTCAGAAGGAATCTTGAACCTGAGGATTGCTCAAGTCTTCTCAGCTCTGCAATCTTCGCTTCAGGAGTCGTCGTTCTGTTTGTCATGATATCTTCAATACGCTCGCGGATGGCGTTGAAGGCGTTTTTGTTAGCAAACTTCGAAGCTTCCGGATCAACGATATTCTTTTTGATTCTGTCCCAGAATCCGGAACCGGCGAATGTACGCTGAAGACAGCTGTTTCTGATCTGGTTCTGGAGAAGTCCGACTTCGCTCTCAAAATTCTTGGCGTTCAGATTATTTGCCAGGCGGAGAGCATTTTGTGGATTCACGTTCGCTGCTGAAAGTTCATTCTCAAGTGTAGCTCTGTCAGAAGCAATTTGTTCAAACTGCTTAGAATAGTTAAGCTGGGCATCGGCGAAGAAATCACCTTTCAGAAGAGAATTCAGTCCGTTCGCAGAACTTACGCTTCCCTGGATACCGGCAGCAAATTCACCGAATCCTCTGGCGTCAGAACTGATGGCCGTAAAATTAAGCGAAAACTGCTGGGCAGCTTTGTCCGCCATCTTATTGATGTCTTCTACCACTGAAGCGTGAGCCCCAATGTATGATTCACCAGAGAACTTACCGGTCTTACCGGAAAACTCATCTTTCATGCGCTTATTGATCTGATTCAGACCGCCTGGACGACCGTTACCGATAGTATTCAGAGCATCGCCTGCGAACATTGATTTACATGCAGGATTTTCAAAGCGCTTGCCGAAATCGAATAGGTCAGGGCGTCTGGTGCGAACTTCATCAGCAAGTTCCGAGCTTCCTCCATCGAGAACCGCTGTTGATTCTTCGATGGCATTCAGGTCTACTTTCGATGCTTCACGGAACTGGTTATTAAGCGCTTCAAGATTCGTAGTCAGTTTATCGAGCTCGTTAATTCTGTAAGCAAAGAAACCACTCAGTGTCTGAAGAGCGTTTTTCATCATTGAACGCGATTAAATCCAGGTCCAACGGACGAGGTTCGTTCAGGATTGTTTTTGTCTGCCGGCCAAATTCTTTTTCGAAGCATGTATAAAGATCACTTTCATCTGCCTTCTTAGTGACCTCTTGAGTTTGTTTATTTTTCATTAAAAACTGGTCTACAAGTTTTTCCCATAAAGGTCCTACAGAGTATTTCTCAAACCTGATTCCTTCTGAAGAGTATT
>JAKFFP010000404.1:0-25632 GCA_036675045.1 Bacteriovoracales bacterium
CGATCACGATCGACCGGAAACCATGAACCAGACGGTTACGATTATCGAGGAATTCCTGAACCCTGCCTCAACCGACTCCGAAGTAACTCAACTCTAAATCTCACTCTGAAAGGTTCCCGCATACTCCCTTGGCAAAAGTGCGCGGGACCCCTATGATACGTCCATGAGAGCTTCCCGCATCGTCCGCCTCATTACCTGGATCAACATCGCTGTATTTGCCATGTGGTTCGGTTGTGTCTATGTCGCCGGCGGCACTCAGTTCATGATGAATAATTTTCTCGTGAGCTGGGACTCGCTGACCGACGGCCGCTGGTGGACGCTTATCACCTCAGCATTTTCCCACAACATGGTCTTCCACATTTTCATCAACATGTTTGTCCTCCGCGGATTCGGATCCATCATGTCTGAGGTCATGGGGGCGAAGAAGTTCTTACTTTTTTATCTCCTCGCCGGAATGAGCGGCTCCCTCCTTCACTCAGTCGTCTCAAATTTCTGGATGAGCGCGCCCGAGCTTCCGGCCCTCGGTGCTTCAGGAGCGATCGCCGGAATCATCATTTACTTCAGCTTCCTTTTTCCGGATGAAAAGATCCTCCTTCTCGGGATCATTCCCGTGCGCGCCATGTGGGGTGCGGTGATTCTTGTGGGCTTTGACGTTTACGGATTACTGGAACAGACCCGGGGCGGAGACTCTTTCATTGGCCATGGCGCTCACTTAGGCGGAGCTGCCATCGGAATTTGCTGGTTCCTGATATCGACTGCCACGAATCGTTCTCGAAAATGAGCGGTTTTCCCTTTTTTTATTGAGAAAAGCTTCCCTTAAGCTATGAGATTTTGGTTAATACCTTTCCGGCCGCATACTCACCTCACGCCCATCAACTCCACAGGAGGTAGAACGTATGCAGACAACCGGTAACTCACAAATGCTGAGATACATGGTGGAGCTAGAGAATTTCTCACCTGGTCTCTTTATGTTTCTCATAACTCACATCTAAACATTGAAGACCGGCCGCTCCTCCTCACAAGAAGCGGCCGCCTTCGTTTTTGCGCATCGTATCTCGCGGAATTTGTGATAGCGTTTCTGCATGCAGAAGAAATTAGTCCCCGATTACATTGAGAAGCTCGAAGTTTACCAGGCGGGGAAACCCATCGAGGAACTCGCGCGAGAGAAAAATCTCACCAAGATCTCTAAGCTCGCGAGTAATGAAAATCCCCTGGGCCCATCTCCCTTTGCGATCCGTGAAATGACCAACGCTCTTTGGGACTGTCATCGCTATCCGGACATGTTCGCCCATCAGTTAAAATCTGCTCTCTGCGAACTTTATAAATTGAAACCGCAGAATATTATTCTCGGCAATGGTTCTGAAGGAATCATGGGCTACATCGTCCGCACTTTCCTCCAGCCGGATGAAGAAGTTGTGACGAGTGAGAATACCTTCATCGGATTTCTCATCCTCGCAAAATCGGTAGGTGCAAAGCTCATTCAGGTTCCCCGTCGCGCGGATTACAAGTACGACGTTGAGGCGATGGCAAAAAAGATCAACGACAAGACCAAGATCGTTTACATCGCCAATCCCGATAACCCGACCGGAACTTATATCACGAAAGAAGAATTTGATTTCCTGATGAAGCACGTGCCAGCGCATACCATCGTGATCCTCGACGAGGCGTACTTCGAATTTGCCCAGTCGGCCTGGGACTATCCTGATTCCATGAATTACCGCTACGATAATGTGATTACACTCAGGACTTTCTCCAAGGCCTACGGTCTTTCCGGCATCCGTTGTGGCTATGGTTTCGGTCACGATTACCTCATTGGAAACCTTCACAAAGTGAAGCTTCCGTTTGAGCCGGGGCTCATCGCCCAGAAAGGTGCGTATGGAGCGCTCAAGGATTATCCGCATCTCGTGCGCACGATAGAGAACAATAAAGCGCGCTACGAAGAGCTTTATAATTATCTTACGATGGAAGGTTTTAATCCCATTCCTTCCGTCACCAATTTCATCACTGTGAAAACCGGCTCCGAAGAAGCGAGCTTGTTTTTGTATAACGAACTACTAAATCACGGCGTGATCATCCGTCCTTTACGGGCGAATCTCATGCCGGATCATGTTCGTATTTCTCTGGGTACCAAAGAAGAAATGGATCATTTCTACACGGCGATGGAAGATGTAGTTCCCCGCTACAATGCGAAGTTCAGGAGACCATCATGAAAGTCTGCACCTATAAGCGCTCTACTCCATTCGGTGAAGTGAAGCGTCTGGGACTTTTCGCTGATGAGAAGACCCTGATCGACGTGAATCTCCTGTGGCAAACTGAGTTTGCGAGAAAAGATTTCTACCATCCGGAGAATCGCGCGGATATGTTTGCGCCGAAATCTCTCGCTCAGTTTCTTCGCGTGCACCAGGACGCATCCATTTCCATGCTCCAGGAATCTCTTGAGCTCTATAAGAAACTCTCTCAAGACGGGATTACCAGTATTGCTTTCCATCTCGATGATGTGAAGGACATGAAATACTCCGCACCTCTGGATGAGATCGCGATGTATCGCGACTTCTACGCGCATGAAAAGCATGTAAAGAAGGGCTTCGAGAAAAGAAATGAGGCCATCCCCGCGGCTTGGTTTGAAATTCCGGCTTACTACAAAGGTGGGAACACCGGCTTCATCGGACACGATGAAATTATCCCATGGCCCTATTACTCGCAGCAGATCGATTACGAACTTGAGCTCGGAGTGGTGATCGGTCGCGACGGGAAAAACGTCAAAGCAAAAGATATCAAGAAACACATTTTCGGATTTACTATCCTGAATGATATTTCCGCCCGCGATATCCAGAAAAAAGAAATGTCGATCCGGCTCGGACCTGCCAAAGGCAAAGATTGGTGTTCTGTCATGGGCCCGGTGATCGTGACCTTCGATGAATTCAATTACGAAGAACCGAATCTCAAAATGACGGCCGCCGTGAACGGCGAAGCATGGTCGAGCGGCCAGTCCGGGGATTCTCATTATTCATGGGGCGAGATGATCGAGCACATGGGAATGGAAGAATGGATCCGCGCTACCGACTTTATCGGATCGGGCACGGTCGGAACGGGTTGCGGGCTGGAGCTCGATAAGTGGATCAAGCCGGGAGATCTGCTCGAGCTTTCCATTGAGAGAATCGGCACACTCAAGAATATCGTTGGCACTCCTAATAAGAAGGTTTGATATGGCAGAGAATTTCAAGGCCTCCGGAATTTACACCAAGCAGGCCCACGTAAAAATCCCCGAGGGAACTTACGAGGAAGAGCATGGCCGGAAAGGTTTCTTTGGTCGCGTCTCTCATCTTTATCGAAGTCATATGCCGACCAGCTGGACCAACATCGAAGGGGAACTGAAACCCCGGAATCTCCCACCGCTTTTCGCGGAGAAAAATTTCGAGAACCGCTTTGTAAAAATGCTCTTCAATAATGATGTTGAGGTTTACCTCGGAACAAGAACAAAACCTTTTGAGACTTTCTATCGGAACGCCGATCACGACGAAATGTATTTCATCCACGAGGGTGAAGGAAAAATGGAAACGACCTATGGTCACATTCCCTTCACGAAAGGGGATTACCTCATCATCCCACGCGGGACAACTTACAAAACGTATTTCACCAAGCCCCTCAAGGTCCTGAAGATCGAATCAAAGTCAGAGTTCGAAGAACCAAGTCGCGGGATCCTCGGTCCCAATGCACTTTATGATCAGACGGCGAAGTTTGTTCCGGAAGCGGCCCTCGGAACTGAGAAAGCGAAAGAATATAAAATCGATATTCGCTATCGCGGACAGAAAGCGCAGATGACTTATCCCTTTAATCCGCTCGATGCTGTGGGCTGGAAGGGATCTTTGTATGCCTGGAAACTTTCGATCTACGACTACTGTCCGATCAATTCCCACCGCTATCATATCCCTCCGTCGGGTCATACGACTTTTGTGGCGCAGAACTTTGTGATCTGTTCCTTCGTGGCGCGGCCCCTGGAACATTCTTCCGAGGGCGTTTTAAAAGTTCCGTTTTTCCACAGTAATATCGACTACGATGAGATCCTTTTTTATCACCAGGGGAACTTCTTTTCCCGGGATAATATCGATGCCGGCGCCATCACTTATCATCCGCAGGGCATCCATCACGGACCGCATCCCAAGGCCTTCGCCAATGCCAACAAGAATGAATTTACCGATGAGTTTGCCGTGATGATTGATGCGCGGAATCCACTCGAGATGTCGGAAGAATTCCAGCGCTTCGAAAACAAGGATTATTGGAAAAGCTGGATGACGAAGTAACCTGAGTAGCATAGTCCGGTTTCACTTTCCCCCTATCGGAAAATTTAAAGCGTGCGAGAATAAGTCATTCACTTTTTACAAGGATGACTATGAAAAAGCTTATGCTTCCGCTTCTCGCGATGCTCGCCGTTCCTGCGTTCGCTGCTGACCTCGAGCTCGATAACCTCACTAAATCCGATCTCGAAAAAGTTGGTAACGAGTTCGCTGTCAACTTCTCTCACACTGCTGTGGCAGCTCCGGAGACAGACGGACTTTGGGGCGTGGAAGTTGGTCTCATCGCTGGCGCAACGGGTTCACCGAAATTGAAAGATGTTGTTGATGACACTGGTAATGACGGGGATGACTTCAAGTCGCTCTATCACGCCGGGCTCATGGCACGCGTGCATGTGCCGTTCGATATTTTCCTCGAGGCAACCCTTCTCCCGGAAAGAGAGATCAGTGAAGTGGAAGTGAAGAACCGCACATTCGGAATCGGCTGGAATGCCGGCGCATTCTTCGGACTCCCGCTTGATCTTGCTGTCGGTGCCAACGTTTCGGCTTCTGAACTTTCTTTCGATCAGACCATCAATAACGCCTCTACTAGTAACACCGATGTTGATTCGACCATTAATCTCGATTCTAAAACACGCGTTCTCTGGGTCGGCGTAAGTAAGACATTCCTCTTCGCTACTCCGTACATCAAAGTTGGTACTGCTCACTCAGAGTCGGAGATCGATGTTGATACAACGGGCGGAACAGGTACCATCTTCGCTTTCTCAAACAAGCAGTCGGAAGATGTCGATACTAACGGCGGGTTCCTCGTTGCAGGTGCCAACCTCCAGCTCGCATTCTTCAAGCTCGGTTTTGAATGGGGCCAGACCGCTGGTGTCCGTCGCGCATCCGGCAAACTCTCTTTCGATTTCTAATAAGGTTCCAACACACTTTTGGTTGAGAATTGCGTTAATGGCCCGCGAAAGCGGGCCTTTTTTATTGCTGGAATTCCCGGGAGTTATGCCGGAGATTGACTCCCATTCAAGAATCCCCTATATTAAACCGAAAGGTTAATTAACCCATCGGTTTAACATGCAGGATCACCTCAGTTCAGTTTTCTCAGCTCTTTCAGATCCCACCCGCCGGGCGATGCTCGCTCAACTCTCGCGTGGTGAAGCAAATGTCTCTGATCTCGCAAAACCATTCTTAAAAAATATGAGTCTTCCTGCTGTCACAAAACATCTGAAGGTCCTGGAAGCTGCGGGACTTATTACCAAAACCCGCGATGCTCAGTACCGCTCTTGCAAACTTAACAGCGAGCCACTTCGCGAGGCGAATGACTGGATCGAAGAGTTCAAGGCGATGTGGGAAGAAAGCTTTGACCGACTTGATGAATACTTAAAAGAAATACAGAAACCGAAAAAAAATAAAGGAAAGAAAAATGGCAAACGAAAATGAATACTCCATAACCCGGGTCTACGATGCTCCGGTAAAGCTCGTCTGGGAAGCATGGACCGATCCGAAAAAAGCAGCAAAATGGTGGGGCCCGCGCGGCTTTACCATCACGACTCATAGTAAGGATCTTCGTCCCGGTGGAACCTGGAACTATACCATGCACGGTCCGGATGGAACGGATTGGCCCAACATAACGAAGTACCATGAAGTCATTCCGATGAAGAAATTGGTTTACGATCACGGTGGAAATGAGACACAGCCGCCACTCTTTAAAGTGACGGTGACGTTCGACGAAGTGAAAGGAAAGACCGTGATGGTGATGATCATGGACTTTGGATCACAGGAGAAGGCCCGTGAGATGATCAAGTTCATCAAACAGGCCGGCGGAAATGCAACCTGGGATCGCCTTGGCGAATATCTGGGCGATGAAGCAGGTAAAAATAAATTCATTATCAATCGTTCTTTCCAAACAAGTGCCGCAAACATGTATCAGATGTGGACTGACCCGAAACATCTGGTGAAATGGATGCCGCCGACAGGGCTAACCATGGAGTGCTCACGGGCGGATGTGAAAGTTGGCGGTGCCGTCGTCTTTAAGATGACGGATGGAAAGAATATGACCATGTACGGGCGCTTACAATACCGAGATCTCGCTCCCGAAAAACGGATCATGTATGTTCAGGAATTCCTCGATAACAAAGGAAATCTTTCCCGCCATCCCATGCTTCAGGTTTTTCCTTCGGCGATGCTGGTGACAATTGACTTGAATGAAGAAGGCCCCAACCAGACCAGAGTCACGGTTTCGATGGAACCAACGGGCGCCTTTAATAAGGAAGAGGCAGAAGCATTCACCGGCCAGAGAGGAAATATGACGATGGGCTGGACCGGATCGTTTGATAAGCTCGAAGATTTACTTTAGAAAAATCATGGGGCGGGGATCTTCAGTATCCCCGCTTCCCACTTCATCTTCTGCCAGAGTTCCGGCACGACAAACTTCATATAAGGATAAGCTTCCTGCATTTCGGCTTCCACTTTCTTCAGGTCAATATTGGGAAGATAGCGGGTCTTTTCGAAATCAAATCCCACGAGAAAATTATCGAAGTGATTGGCGATGAGATAATCCGGCTTCAGCGTTTTGACGTATCCATTGACCAATAGTTCCGCGTCACTCTTCGTCACTCCCTGAACCAGAAGATCGATGGATTTAACGTCAGGCCGATATTTCGGCAGGTCCTGATCATCATCATGAGTATTGTGAAAGAGGATCACTCCATCGGGGTGCTCGATGAGATAGATCCATGTCCGGCCCGCCTTATAGTCCCAGAAATTAAAATTAAAATCTTTCGGGATGTTTCCCGGTACGAAATCAATACTTCCTATGAAGGGAGCATGGTCGCGCTGGTAAGCGGTGATCTTAAACTTTCCGACCTGAAAGGGCCGGTTCACTTCCAGTGGTCTGGTGAGAGCTTCAGGCTGGGCTTTTGTTGCGATGATCTCGAAATTTTTGTCGGTATAAAAAACGGCGCCTGTTTTCATCGCCACGTAAGGAGCATCGATGATGTGGTCATAATGTGAATGAGTCACCAGAACCGCATCGAGCTTACTCACATCCATCTTCTTCAGGACCCGATCAACCAGCTCCTGGTCCGATTTGAAGCTCGCCATGCCCAGCCAGTGAAAGAAACCTGGTCTGGTCCATGCCGGATCAATGAGGATCTTTGATTCACCGTCTTCGATGAGGAACGAGGCCACACCGAGCCAACGGAGCTCTATCGCCCCTAAGGCACGGGAAAAGGGCAAGAGAAGGACGCAGATAAAAAATAGGTTTTTCAACATCATAGGATCTCTTATAAGCTAGCTTTATGAAAACATATCAGACAAACGGTGCTTTCGCCGACAATTATAAATTCCTCATCGGATCGATCATTCCGCGTCCGATTGCGGTGATTTCCACCAGAAACGTCGACGGCACAAACAATCTGGCACCCTTTTCATTCTTCACCGCCATTTCCGCCCAGCCCATGATCATAGCCTTCTGTCCTCTGATCAGAAGCTCCGACGGCCAGTTCAAGGATACCGTTAAAAATATCCTGCGCGAGCGTGAGTTCGTGCTGAATTTTTGCACGGAAAACAATTACGAAAAAATCAATCTCGCAAGCACAGAGCTCCCTTACGGTGAAGATGAATTTACCTTCGCCGGGCTCACACCTTTGGATTCAGAAGTGGTGAAGGCCAAGCGCGTGAAAGAATCTCCGGTTCATTTTGAATGCGTCTTCCGGGACATGCTTTGTTACGGCAAGACTCCTGGTTCTGGCTCACTCATTACCGGGGAAGTGAAACTCGTTCATGTCGATGAAGCTGTGATGAAGGACGGAAAAATCCAGACGGAACTGATGAAGGCCGTTGGTCGTGGTGCCGGTAATGATTGGTTTAAGACTGATAGTCGCTTTCAGCTTGATCGCCTGATGAAAACTCAAATCCAGAAATAATTATTCGCAGGTAACATCATCTAAAGTAATCGCGCGATCGTGAATCGTAAGCGTGATATTCGCCTTCGTAGATGATCCGCGCGTGAGCTGAATCTCCAGCGCCGGGTTGGAGAAGATATGATAGTCGTTAGGATCATTGATCGTTTGAAATTCACCAGTCGAAGTCTTTACTACCGCTGAAACATTGTAGCTCATGACATCGGCAGGAAGAACCTGAGAGAGAAGCGGTGTATCCGCATCACCGCAAATAAGAGTCATGCTGGCAGAGTCAGACGATTTCAACATCATCACCCGACAGTTAATCTTTCCGCTTTTTCCGGTGCAGGTACTGCTCACCTGACTGACCTGGATTCCCCCCATCGCCAGCTGACAAGTGCCGGTTTTCCCTATGAGCTTTCTGGCTTCCGCCGACTGGCAGAGGCCCGTGTGCTCGTCGGTAAAGTCGGCCAGAGCTGAAAACGAAATAAGAAGCGATAGCGCGATGAGAGTTTTCATGGAGGGCGAATATACACTCTCCCGTTTCCGGGTGGGGGAATTGTGAAAACTTTACTAGGCCTGATCCTTTACCCGTCCCATGTGGTCATTATCATGTTCCAGTGGCGGTGGCTGAGGAACGCTGGAAAGCTCTCCCCGACCCAGTCCCACCCCACGGGTGGCCCGGCAAATAATATTGAGTGGAATTTTCGGGGTCCGGTCTGCCTTAAAGAGGCCATTCGTTTCCTGGAAAGTATCCGTCAGCTGGGTATAACAGAAACCGCAGAAAAGCTCGATCCGGTGAATGGCATTCATGAGCTCTTCGTAGCGACGCCTGAATTCCGCAGTGGAATTGGCCTCCGAATATCCCCAGGCCTTTTTAATTTCTTCATTCGGCTCAACGAACTTGATACCACCAAATTCGGTCAGCATCACGGGTTGTTCTTTCAAGGTATAGGCATCGACCGTGATTACGCGGCCGGCGGGACGATACCGTTTGAAGACATCGTCTGGGTTCTGGCTGAATGTGTATTTTTTGAGTATGCGTTCCGGCTGGTCATCATAATCATGGATACCGATGATATCAGTGGCAACCGCTTCCCAGCCATCGTTACCGATGCAAGGGCGGGTGGTATCGATGGTTTTTGTGAAATGATAAAGTGCCTGCACGCAACTCTGGTGTGCGATCTTATCAGCGAGATCCGGAACCCCCCAGGATTCATTGAATGGTACCCAAACAACAATCGATGGATGATTGATATCTCTCTCAAGGACTTCCATCCATTCCCGGGTGATTCTTTCAACCGAATCTTTCGTGAATCGATAAGCACTCGGCATCTCCCCCCAGACAAGAAGCCCGAGTTTATCTGCCCAATAGAGGAAATCCGGATCTTCCACTTTCTGGTGCTTCCTCACACCGTTAAATCCGGCTGCCTTGGTAAGAGTAATATCTTTAATGATGGCGGCTTCATCGGGCGGGGTCATGAAAGTATCCGGCCAGTAACCCTGATCAAGGACCAGTCGCATGTAGTAAGGCCGGCCGTTCAGCATGAAGCGATCACGATTGAAGGCAACGGATCTCAGGGCGGTATAAGAAGAAACGTGATCTATCATCTGCTCGCCACACCAGAGTTCGACATCGAGATCCAGGAGCGTCGGTTTTTCCGGGCTCCATAAAAGTTCGTTCCGGAAGTCGTCGATCCCCGGATCAGACATGGCGATCCGGCGATGAACTTCATTGTGAATGACTTTATACCGGTCATCCGCCAGAAGATGTTCTCCGTTTCTGAGTTTCACCCTGAGCTCGAGACCAAAGGGACAAGGTCCCGCGATCCAGGCCTCAACTCCGATTTCCCACCGCTCTAAGAGTGGTGAGCAATGAAGCTTATGAATATATGTTTGGGGAACTTCTTCGATCCATACCGTCTGCCAGATTCCGGTGGTGCGGGGATACCAGATACTGTGCGGTTCTCTTTGCCAGTCCTGTTTTCCGCGAGGTTTGGCGAGATCATGTGGATCATCGTCAGCACAAACCGTGAGGACGTTTGTCCCATGCTCATTAATCTCATTGGTGATATCAAAACAAAAAGGCGTGAATCCGCCCTGGTGTGAACCCAAAAGAAGCCCATTTAACCAGACTCGTGCTTCGTAATCGACAGCACCAAAGTGGAGGATGTAACGCTTGTCTTTCTTCTCAAAATGAAATGTGCGCTGATACCAGACGCGTGGATGAAAATCCTGATCGCCGATCCCACTGGCCGGTGATTCCGGCGCGAAGGGAACCTGAATTTTGTGCGTCCACTTTTCAATTTCAGAAGGTTTATTTATTAACAGAGCATCATCGAACGCGAAGTCCCACTCGCCATTCAATGATTTCCATTTATCGCGCCTGAATATTTTTCTCGGGTGATTTGCCCCATCACCGTCCATTATTTCCTCTGCTGCCATCCGCTCACCCCTTGAATATCAGCGCTTACTTCTGAGTGTTCTGAGTTATTTCAAAAGTTGTGCCCTGACAGTTTGAGCAAATCTTTATTGGCACTCTTTTAGCATGAATGGCCGCACTCGAAAGGCTTTTCTCAGGCCTTATTAAGATTTCATAAACAGCTGGAGCTCGCTCATGAACACACACTGCGAAACGTCGGATCTCTTAGTTTTCTCTCATCTGCGTTGGGATTTTGTCTTCCAGCGTCCTCAGCATTTATTGTCCCGTCACGCAAAACATCGCCGTGTGTTTTATTTTGAAGAGCCAGTTTTCGGGATGACTGATATGCCTCGACTCCATTTAAGAGAAACCACTGAAGCTGTACAAGTGGCCGTGCCTTATCTTCCGTCGAATATTAAAGCGGAAGATGTGGAAGCTGCTCTTCGGGATTTAGTAGATGAACTTATTTTTGAAGAAGACCTCTCTACCTACGCTGTCTGGTACTACACTCCAATGGCGCTTCCTTTTACCAGACACCTGGAACCGGTTAACGTGATCTTTGATAAGATGGATGAGCTTTCTCTTTTCAAGGGAGCTCCGCAGTCACTCATTGATATGGAACAGGAACTCCTGAAAAAAGCGGATCTCGTTTTCACCGGCGGTCACTCAATTTATGAAGCGAGTAAGCACGCCCATCACAACATACATCCGTTTCCGAGCTCGATTGACTATGACCATTTCTCCCAGGGCCGTCAGGCGCTCGTCGAGCCGGATGATCAGGTGAATATCCCCCGTCCGCGCCTTGGTTTCTACGGAGTTATTGATGAGAGATTCAATGTGGAACTTCTTCGTGAGATGGCAACTCTTCGTCCGGACTTTCAGTTCGTGATGGTGGGCCCGGTAGTGAAGATAGATCCGGAAACTCTTCCGAAGGCGGCGAACATCCATTATCTCGGAAGAAAAGATTATCACGCTCTTCCGCTTTATCTCGCGGGATGGGATTGCGCCATCATGCCGTTTGCACTGAACGATTCTACAAGATTTATCTCCCCGACTAAAACTCCTGAGTTCCTGGCCGCCGGCAAACCGGTGGTGTCCACATCGATCGCTGACGTGGTTAATCCTTACGGCACCAGTAACCTCGTTTATATTGCTGACTCAGCAGAACGTTTTGTGAAGTGCTGTGCATCCGCAATGAAAGAGCGACAGGAAACTGCGCACTGGCTTGAGCGGGTGGATCATTTCCTCGCCGGCAACTCCTGGGAAGAAACGTTCCTCCGGATGGCAACTCTCGAGAAAGAACTTCCTAAGAAAAAACGGGAGTCAAGAATTGAAAGATCGCAACCAACCATGATCTCTGCTGGTGGAGCTATCTAGTGAAACCACTGGAGATGTGGGCAGGACTTGAGTGCACGCTTAATCGTGTGCACGACAGGTTTGTCGACCAGTCTGTTAAGAACGGACACTACGAAAGACTGGAAGACCTCCAACTATTCTCTGAACTCGGAGTAAAAAAACTCCGTTACCCTTGCCTGTGGGAAAAAGTGGCACCCGATGACCTCGATCATTTTGATTGGACCTTCCTGGATGAGCGCTTAGGCGAAATCAAAAGATTAGGGATTTCTCCCATTGCTGGTTTCCTCCACCACGGGAGCGGCCCTCGCTACACGAGTCTCATCGACCCACTATTCCCGGAAAAGCTTGCTCGCTATGCGGGTGCATTTGCCGAACGTTATCCGTGGATTGAGGAATACACGCCGGTAAATGAAATCAACACCACTGCGCGCTTCAGCTGTTTGTACGGACATTGGTTTCCGCATGATAAATCGGACTCCTCATATATCCGTGCACTCTACAATCAGGTAAGAGGAACTATCCTCGCCATGAAGGCCATTCGCGAGATCAATCCGAAGGCCCGTCTCATCCAAACCGACGACCTCGGACGCGCTCAGGGAACTGAGCCCCTGATGTATCAGGTGGCCTTTGAGAACGAGAGACGCTGGCTTGGATGGGACTTTCTTTGCGGGAAAGTCGACGAGAATCATCCGATCTTCTGGTACGTAAGAAAGTATGGTGATCTTTCACCTGCCGAAATTCGCTGGGTGATCGACAACAAGTGCCCGCCGGACGTGATCGGTGTAAATCATTATCACTTGTCGAACAGATTTCTCGATCACCGGCTCGAGCTTTATCCGGAAAGTTTCCATGGCGGAAACGGGATTGATCGTTATGCGGACATCGGTGCCGTCGATACCGGCCAGGCCATTCCACCGAAACCTCACACATTACTTCTGGAAACGTGGAACCGTTATAAAATTCCGGTGGCCGTGACAGAAGTCCACACAGTGGGGAATCGTGACTCGCAGATGCGCTGGCTGTTTGAGATGTGGAGAGAATCAAAGAAGGCAAGATTTCTCGGCGCCAATGTGATTTCAGTTACAGCATGGAGTCTCCTCGGAACTTACGACTGGCACAATCTGTGCACAACATGTGAAGGATTCTATGAGCCAGGTGTTTTTGATCTCCGCTCGCCGGACAAAAGACCACGTCACACTGGCGTATCAAAATTAATTAAAGAGCTCTCAGGCCGGGGCGATTCAGACCACCCGATTCTGAAAAGACCAGGCTGGTGGAGAACTTCTAGAAGGATCTTGTGGGCGCCAAAGGAAGGCGCGTACTCACCGGTCCGTCCACGGAGAAAATATCGTCCGGTCATCATCACCGGTGCCACCGGCACTCTTGGCCAGGCATTCGCGAGAATCTGTGGCCTGAGGGACATCCCTTATCGACTGCTGAACCGGTCGGAAATGGATATTTCTGATATCTCTCAGGTAAGAGATGTTGTGAGAAGTCTCCAGCCCTGGGCGGTGATCAACGCCGCCGGATACGTGCGTGTCGATGAAGCGGAAGGCGACCAGGAAAGATGTCATCGGGAAAATGTCGATGGACCGTTTAACATCGCAGCAGTATGTGCGGAAAACGGAATTCCCATCGTGCACTTCTCATCTGATCTTGTCTTCGATGGGACGCATACCGAAGCTTATACCGAAAGCCACTCCAAGGGACCACTGAACGTCTATGGCAGATCCAAGGCCGATTCAGAAGAAAGGGTCCTCACCGTAAATCCCAAAGCACTTATTGTGCGAACAAGTTCCTTCTTCGGGCCATGGGATGAATATAATTTTGTCATTCAGACTTTGAGACATCTGGTGAAGAAGAACACTGTCATCGCATCTACTGATAACCTTATTTCGCCCACCTATGTTCCGGATCTCGTGAATGCTTCACTTGATCTTCTGATCGATGGTGAGCGAGGAATCGTCCATCTGACTAATCAATCTCAGGTGAGCTGGCAGGAATTTGCCCGGAAGGCAGTCTCCTGCTCAAGTCTTCCCATGGAGCCGGCATTTATTATCGGGAAAACCACGGAGGAACTCAATCTCCGCGCCGCCCGTCCGAAAAATTCAGTTCTTTCTTCAGAGCGATATACCATGCTTCCTCCGCTAGAAGATGCTCTCGTCAGATATTTCAATCAGCTTGAAGTTCACATAGACCAACAGGAGATGACTTGATGAAGGCACACATTGGTATCGCAGGCGCGGGCTTTGCCGGCGCAGTACTCGCCCGTGAGCTGGTAGAGAGCGGTAAATTTAAAGTCACCGTATTCGATGAGCGCCCGCACGTTGCCGGAAACTGTCACACTGAAAGGGATGATGAAACCGCGGTCATGGTACACCAATATGGTCCGCATATATTCAACACCAGTCGGGAAGATGTCTGGGCGTACGTGAACAAGTGGGGCAAATTTGAACCCTTCGTCAATCGCGTGAAGGCCCACACCGCTAAAGGTGTCTTCTCTCTTCCCATCAATCTTCTGACGATCAACCAGTTTTTTGAAAAGAGAATGGGACCGGCAGAAGCACGGGATTTCGTCGGCGGTCTCGCGGATGATTCCATCAAGGAGCCGAAGAGTTTTGAAGACCAGGCGATGAAATTTCTCGGAAGAGAGTTCTACATGAACTTCTTCTATGGTTACACCAAGAAGCAGTGGGGTGTTGAGCCCTCGAAACTTCCCGCTTCCATCCTGAAGCGCCTGCCAGTTAGATTTAATTACGACGACAATTACTATAATCAGAAATACCAGGGAATCCCTGTTTCAGGTTACACCGAGATTGTGAAGCGCATTCTTGATCATCACGAGATCGACGTCCGCCTTGGCACAAAACTTGAACCAGAAAGGAAAAAGGATTTTGACCACGTCTTCTGGAGTGGGCCCATGGATGGGTTTTATAAATTTCAGCTCGGCCGCCTTGGCTATCGCACATTGAAATTTGAGCGTTTCGTGGAAAATGGTGATCATCAGGGAAACCCGGTCATCAATTACTGCGAAGAACATGTTCCCTTTACCAGGATTGCCGAGCACAAGCATTTTACCCCGTGGGAAAGCCACGAGAAAACTGTTTGCTTCAAGGAGTACTCGGCCCTCTGTGGAGAGAAAGATACGCCTTATTATCCACTGAGACTCAATGACGACAAGGAAATGCTCGAGCGCTACGTGAAGATGGCCGAAAAAGAAACCAATGTGACTTTTATCGGACGACTTGGAACATATCGCTATCTAGACATGCATGTCGTGATCGGCGAATCTCTCGATCTCGCAGAGACTTGCCTGAAAAATGAAAGTTCGAAGTGGCCGAAGTTCAGTGTCCACCCACTCGCATAAAAAAGGATGAACAAGATGAGAGTACTCGTCACCGGCGGTGCCGGTTATATCGGAAGTCACGCTGTCAGGGAGCTCCTGGATTCGGGCTATCACGTTGTAGTCCTGGATAATCTTTCAAATGGCCATGAAGAGGCGATCGATCAGCGGGCGGCGTTTGTCCGCGGCTCCACTCAGGACCTGGATCTTATCGTGAACAAGCTGAAGCTTCACGGAATTGAAGCTGTCATGCACTTTGCTGCTGACATTGAAGTGGGTGAAAGTGTTTCCGATCCTTACAAATACTACCAGAACAATTTTTCCAATTCGCTCATGCTGCTTGAAGCACTTCAAATCTCCGGAGTAAAAAAATTCGTCTTCTCTTCTACCGCTGCTGTCTATGGAAATCCGGAAAAAACTCCCATCTGGGAATCTGCTCTTAGAAATCCGATCAATCCCTATGGCCGCTCCAAGATGATGATGGAGATGGCACTGGAAGACGCCTGCCATGCCTATGGTATCGGTTACACCATCCTCCGGTACTTCAATGTCGCCGGTGCGTCCGCGGACGCAAAGATCGGCGAAGACCACCATCCGGAAAGTCACCTCATTCCCCGGATCCTGACGGCGGCCCGCGAAGGCACGGCAGTTAAGATCTTCGGGACAGACTACGACACCAAAGACGGAACCTGCATTCGCGACTATGTTCACGTGGTGGATCTCGCTCGCGCCCATGTGCTGGCCCTGGAAAAAATAGTTCCCGGAAAAGGCAATATCTATAACCTTGGGTCGGAACACGGTTTTTCAGTCAGAGAAGTCATTGCCGCCTGCGAACGCGTGACGGGAAGAAGGATCGTCGTGGAAGAGTCCGGAAGACGCGCGGGTGATCCGGCGATTCTCGTAGCGAGCTCGCAGAAGATCAAAGCGGAGCTTGGTTGGGAAAGAAGGTATCCGGAGATGGATACCATCGTGGCCCATGCCTGGAACTGGCATTCGACTCATCCGGATGGTTATGTGCAGGAATCAGAGAAATCTCACTTTATCCTCATGGAAATGGCGACAGAAGAGTACCGGATGGCCGAGACCTATCGCTATCTCGGAGAATAGGCCTGTTGCCCTGTTCTTAGCGCAGGGCACGTCGCCCTTTCCTGTGGTCAAATCTGTCCCCGGCCCTTAGAATTTTTATATTAAATTCTGAGGAGTGTTCATGGAATTAATTCTCAAGCAAATCTTTGCCTTCATTAAACTACTGAATTCGGATACGGGAACGATTTCCCTCGCCGCCGGAATGACCTGTGGATTCATTCTGGGTATGACTCCGGTTCTTTCGCTTCACAGCCTCATCGTTTTTCTCATCCTGTTTTTTTTCAGGATTCAGATCGGCGCGGCCTTGGTGACGGCGTTCTTCTTTAAGTTTGCAGCTTTCCTGCTCGATCCACTGTTTGATGTTGTGGGAAGAAAAGTTCTTGAGATGGATTCGCTCGCATCTTTTTTCACCGAGCTTTACAACATGCCGATCATTCCCTTTACCAGATTTAATAACTCTATCGTCATGGGCTCAGCAGTTATCACCTTCGCGCTTTCGCCGATCGTCTTCATCATCAGCCAGCGTCTCATCATCAAGTACCGTGAAACCGTCCTTGCCCGGTTCAAGACAACGAAGTTCTGGAAGGCCGTCGAAGCGACGAAATTCTACCAGTGGTACTACAAATACGAACAATACAAGTGGAATTAAGCGGGGCACATATGGAAGCGACAAAAGAACCAAAAAAGAAAAAGGCAAAAGGTCCGATCCGCTACGAGGCGATCATTCCTGTGCTGATTATTTCACTTCTCACGTTCATCTACTTCAGTTTTTTCTTTGACCACCATGTGAAAAAGATCATCGAATACGTAGGAACTCAGGCCAATGGCGCCGAAGTCAATGTCGATGAAATCCGCATCAGTTTCCTGCGCGGAACTTTCGACCTTGATACCCTTCAGGTCACAAATGCTGAAAGACCTACGCATAACTCTCTTCAGATCGGTAACGTCCACTTTGGCTTTCTCTGGGACGCTCTTCTTCGCGCGAAATTCGTGGTGGAAGAATCCAGCATCAATAACATCCAGCTCATGAGCAAGAGGTCGAGCCCTGGTCATGTCCTTCCTCCATCACCGGCAAAACCTTCGAAGATGGAAGCACTTCAGGCGCAGGTAGTGAATCAGGTTAAGAATAAGTATGGCGGAAACGTTCTCGGGAATATCATCGCTCTCCTCGAAGGCGGAGATCCGCAGGCGCAGCTCGAAAAGATCCGTGACGAGCTGAAGTCCGAGGCGCGGATCAAGGCCATGGCCGAAGATGTGAACAACAAAAAAGTATTCTGGGACGAAAAGATTAAAGACCTTTCGGATACGAGCAAGCTGAAAGAAGTCGAAACTCAGATTGCGGCCGTACGTTCGGAAAAGAATTTCCTGAAACAAGCCGAAGGTGTGAAAAAACTCACTGATCTTTTGAAAGATGTGCAGAAGCAGTATAAAGAAATCGAAAAGTCTTCCAAACAGCTCCAGTCCGAAGTAAAGGCGCTCTCAAATTATCCGAAGGAAGTTGAGAAGCTCGTGAAAGAAGACGTGGCTTCGCTCAAGGATCGTTTCCAGATTCCGAAGATCGATTTTAAAGACATGGCCATGCATCTCTTCGCCGGCGAATTCGCTGACAAGATCGCGAAGGCCCGCAAGTACCAGGCCCTCGCAAAGGAATATCTCCCTGAGAAAAAAGAAAAAGAAGAAGTCATCCCTCCGAAAAGAAGCGAAGGGAAAAGCTATCAGTTTCCGGTGACTACCGGTTATCCGCTCTTCTGGCTTAAAAAAGCTGCCATCAGTTCCAAGGGAACAGCTGATTCATACTCAGGAGACGTGGCCGGTGTTCTCTCGAACGTGACAACACATCCGAAGCAAATCATGAAGCCCGTGGTTCTCGATCTTCAGGGTAACTTTCCTTCCGCGAAGATCATGGGAGTCAAGGCCGTCCTGACCGCAGATTTCACCCGTGATATCGGACGTCAGTCCGCGCTTATTCAGGTGAACTCCTTCGGTGTGCCCGAGAAGATGTTTGTAAACGATGAGAAATTAAAGTTCGGCTTTCTGAACGCTGTGGGTTCGAGCACGATCAATGCCACGCTTGAAGGTGAGAAAGTGAACATGAGCTGGGTCAGTGCGCTGACACAACCGAAGTTTCTTATTGAAACGAAGAACAAGCTCGCCCATGAAATCCTTACGAATGTCGTAAATAATATTCCGGTCATTAACCTCGATGGTCGTGCAACCGGCACATTCGCTAATCTCAACATGGATATTAAGTCCAATCTCGGGACCGAGCTTTCCCAGGGTTTCACCCGCGAGATCGGAGCGAAACTCACTGAAGCTCAGGCCAAACTCACGGCCATGGTCGATGAAAAGATCAACCAGCCCAAAGCGGAGCTCATGAATGCCATAAATGGCAACAATAAGAATCTTTCCCAGCTCGGCAACCTGGAAGACCTCTACAAGAAAAATGAGGATCGGATCAAGATGGAAATTGCGAAGCTCAAGACCGGCGGAAGTAACGACATCAAGTCCAAGGGCAAAGAGCTCTTTAAAAAGATTAAGTTCTGATGAATTTCGACGAGGTCCGGTTCAAAAAACTTCTTTCTGAACCGGGCCTTTCTCCCTTACTTAAATCTCTCAGGAATATCATCCTTTACCAGGGTGCTACCGACACGGTGGCGGTGGGAACTGATATTCTGAAAATCAGAAATGGAGATATCCGAGAAGCCTCACTCCTGAGTGGGAATCCGAAGATCACTTTCGGTGAACTCGAAAGAGTCATGACGATTTCGGAAAGGATTAAAGCAGCGGGTTTCCCACCGCTGGAAATCTCTTTTGCGGAAAATTCGGTGAGTGCGATGCTTGTCAGTAAAGTTCCGCCGATCAGTAAGTCAGACGCGCTTTTAGGGCTTCCGGCTTCAGCGGGCAAGGTCACGGCTGCCTGTCTCGTTCATCCGACGAAAGACTCTCCGACCGGAAAGATCATTGTCCTGAAAAACAGTAAGGAGCTTCCTCTTCTGATGAAGCATAAGCCTGCGGGAATGATTCTGGAGGAAGGAAATCTTCTCAGCCACGCTTCTATTCTGGCGCGGGAAGCGGGAATTCCCGCGATCGTAAAAGTTGAAAATGCGACTCAGAAATTAAAGTCCGGTACGGTGATCTCCATCGACGGATCTCTCGGAACGATTACGATTCCCACGCCTCACTGAGCTTTTAGAACCTGCATTCAAATTTCTCACTTCCAAAGAGGGAAAGGATACCCGTCCCCTTTCTGGTGAACTTAGAAGAACGAATGTGCTTCAGGTCCGCGGAGATATGAAGTTCAAGTGTATCGTGGGTGAAGTTGGATTTGGCCTTATGATCATGGATCAGAACGCCGTTCTTGAAAGTGATGAGAGTTTCTTCACCGAAAGAATTAAAAAACTTAGTCTGAAATCCGTCCTGAAGCGGAAGTTTAATTTTGTCCGAAGGAAGATCGATGTCCCAGCTGGAAACTGAATTTTCAATTGCGATGATTTTACTCACCCGAAGATTCAGCGAGTCCCTTTCTTTTCTCACCTCAAAGTTACAATCTTCAGAGGTGATTTCAATATCCGTGGCCAGGGCGGCCGGCAGACTGAGGATCACACTAATAAAGACGAACAGGGACTTCATAACTCTCCTTCTCAAACAATGTATAAATCATAAGAGATAGAAGATGAGTTCAGATGAAAGTGGCGCACATTACATAGAGCTGTCTAAAGTTTAGTCATCTTATGAGAATCTTAAGGACTATAAGTTTTTCACGCGGAGCGCAATTTACTCCCTCGCCATGTGTTTTATCGGTATAAGCCTCTCACCAAAAAAACGCTTCCGAACAACCCTATAAGGAGTTTCCAATGAAAAAGTTTCTCGCCACATTCATGATCGCTACTATGCTTCTTTCTTCTTCAGCTTCTCACGCTGGTATTCTGATTCTTACCGGCGACATCGGTAACAAGTTCTCTGGATATAAGGCCGTTGGTATCATCACAATCCTTCTTACTGGGGCAACAATCATCGGTCTCGTTGTTGATGAAGATGCTTCTGTTGATTCATCCATTCAAATGCCGGAGCTTTCTGAAGCTTCTGTAGCGATGATCCAGGATGCAACTGCTGAAGCTGCGGCTCAGTCTGAGTCTGCTGAATTCATGACTACCATCTCTGCTTCACTTGCTAATCAGATCGTTGCTCTTGAAGGCCTCGAAGGTTCAGCTGAAGGCGAGCTTCTTTTCGCTACACTTACTAAGTAATTGTTTTTTGAACAGGGGACCCGCTTGGGTCCCCTTTTTAATGTCTAAAAATTAAGCACCCTCCCTATTAGTTTCAATCCTTCCCCGCCCTCTCTTCCGATCCCCTAAAATAAACTCATGAAAAACCTTATCCTTCTGATCGCATTGATCTCTTCAGTATCCGCGTGGTCGCAGGATTCAGAAGTTGCAGGCATCTTTCATAACGAACAAAGAACGCTCCACTGCGAACGGTACACGACTCTCCTCTCGTCATTCGATGACATGACCAGGGATGAGATCAGAACAAAGATCCAGGAAGAGGTCATAGGTTACGAACTTCTCCTGAAAGATAACCAGCTCAGCTATCGCGAGAAGCGAATTTATAAACAGAACCGCGGCGTCCTGAAAAAGCTCCTTCGTTTTCAGGAAATGAAAGCGAGTAACCGCAATACGAATGAGGACTTCTGTAAGGTTGCCGAAGCCGCAGTTCTGGGAATTGCCCAGGGACTTGGCTGGGGTGCCAATATCATCATGAGTACCGCTGCCATTCCTTTCCAGACCGTCTGGAAATTCGGCCGCTCTGCTGTGACCGGAGATAAGAAAGAGGGCCCCGGCGAAAATCAATATGATTTTTTTGGTCCGCGCATCTACGGCGGAACTGCATCTAACCTTCTTTTCAGCGAGCGCTATCTCGGTTTTGCCATCGCCAATCCCTGGCTGATTCCGCTGATCGCAGCTCCCTATGTCGACAGCAAGGTGATGAGTATCTGCAAGAGAAAAAATTCTCTTCGCCCTGAGGAAGAAAGATACTGCGCAAAGTTCATCGGTTTTAAAACCACCATGTCGAAACTCTCGGAGCCGGCGGAAGACGCCGGCGCCTGGATCCACAACCTCATCGTCGGAAAAAAGAAAACCGAAGAAGAGGATTCAGTTCCTTATACTCAGGATGAAATCCTGAAAGACCTGGTAAAACTCGATAATAATAATTTCTGTACGCACATGGTGAAGATCGGTGAAAAGTATCGCCAATCAAGAAAGTCCATCCAGGCAAGTGCCAATCGTGAAGCCTGGCGCCTGGGGACCTATCCGGAAAGATACGGAGTTCCTGCGATCGCAGATTTTACTTCAAGCAAAGACCGAATTGAAATCCCGGCGGAGGGAACAGTTACCCGTCATCGGAATATCGTGATCTCACTCGGGCCAGCTCCCCATGAGCTTCAGGGTGTAGATGCTCATCAGGCACTCAAAGACTACAAGGCTCGTTATAAGCAGTTCAAGAAACAGGCGAAGGCCGGAAGAAAGATCTTCCAGGAATCCGACACCATCGCCGATTGCGAAAGGCTCCGTCGCCAGCACAAGTTTGACTATGAAGCTTTCGAGCGCCTGGCGATCGCAGTGGAAGAAGATCATATCGGTAAGAAGCTCTATGAGCACAGTGTGGTTAAGGGCCAGTTCAACAGCAAAGCATCGAAGTTCATTCCGATCGGCGGAACAAAACTCAAGTGGGAGCTGATTGAAAACGGGGATATTTCGACCATCCATTCTCTCCTGCGCTCACAAGATGTCGCCAACGTCATCCTCGTGATCCACGGGACGGAAAAAGGAAAGATCATCGATTCTCAGATGAATGAAATCCCGCGTACCTTCTTCAAAAATATTTCCCCCAGTATCGTGTCGCTGAACTTCTTCAGCTGCTTCAGTCAAAAGATTGATGATTACTACGGACTCTCGCAGGAATTTAACTCCGCGAAGTCCCATCACCCGCTTCGCCACATCTCATTTGTGGAAGTGGATGAAACTTATTCTTATCAGGCGGGCCAGGTTCCTCTGCTCTCATTCTCCGGCTACCTCTCGCAAGTAGATCACTTTATGTATCACTCTTTGCGCGGGAATCTCTTGTACCAGAATCTCGCGCGCAACGTAGCCACGACGCCTGCCTCTCAGCTATGTAAACTCAATGTGGAAAATCTCGGCAACGTGAAGGGAACGTTCAGTCTCACCATCAACAACATCCAGGTGGGTGCTCTCACTCCGGATAAGTCCAAAACTGAATTCGGCTTTGACTGCTCAATCCTGAAAAACACCGCGAACAAGCTCCGTTTCCTCGATATTAATGTGGAAGTCGACGAGCCACTTACAGTCGATCAGGCGCAGATCACCATCGTTCGCCCTTCAGGGATAACTAAAATGGAAAATGAAGAACTGAATGTGACAAAACTTAACGGAAATGTTCTGGGAATCCAGGGCCAATTTTAAAGGATCATTTATGCTTAAACTATTTATCTTATCATCGCTTATCTTCGTGAGCTTCTCGGGGTACGCCGAAGAGAGAATTGATCTAGGCCTCGCCGATTGCGTCGAACAGTTCAATCCTTCGTTTGGAGAATCCAGGAAGCTTAAGCTGTCAAATGTCATGGCCTATGTTGAGTCTGGCCCTCGCCGCGATTACTTTAGAGTGGGAACGTCATCGGTGCCATTCAAACGTTTTGAAATGCGGGGAAATGAAATCGTTAGCTCCTCCAGGCGGGACTCGATCATGGGAGATAATCCACTGGGACAGCTTGGCCATCGTCGCCCGGTAAACTCTTATTCCGTGTTTCATCAACTCGTCATTGACCAGCGTCGCATCCTTATGACGAGTCAGTGGGTGTACACTAATGGTGAAGTTTTAAGTTCCTCAAGTATTTGTACTTTTAAAACGCCGCAAGACGTTCAGCAAATATTCGAAGACATCTCCTCAATCAGCGGTGATGACAGGCACTAGTATTTAACTAGCTTTCTCAGGGCCTCGACCACATCACTTGTCTGCGGAAGAATGACTTCCTCGAGGTCCGGACAGTAAGCGACGTGCACATCTTTTGAGGCCACCCGCATGATCGGAGCATCGAGCGCCTCAAAGCATTCCTCATTCACCCGGGCAGCAAGCTCGCCGGCATAACCGGAGGTCTTGTGCTCTTCGTGACAGATAAGAAGTCGATGCGTCTTCTTGAGGGACTTATAAACCGCTTCGTAATCAAAGGGCGAAATGGTCCGGGCATCGAGAATCTCGATCGAGAAACCTTCTGTCTCGAGGATCTTAGCGGCTTCGACTGACTTCTGTACCAGAGCTCCCCAACAAACGATCGTCGCGTGCTTCCCTTCGCGAACCATACGCGCTTTTCCGAACGGGATCATATAATCCTCACCCGGATCGGCGGAACGATTGTAGCCCTGATAATAGAGGTGCTTGTGCTCAAGGAACATCACCGGATCATCACAGCGAATGGCTGTTCTGAGAAGTCCAATGGCATCGAGAGCATTCGATGGATAAACTACCCGGATACCAGGTGTATGAGTAAAGAGTGATTCACCCGACTGAGAGTGGTACATCGCTCCTCCGCGAAGGTAACCCCCGATCGGAACACGCACCACCATCGGACACTTGAAGTCACCGCCAGAACGATAGCGAGTAGTCCCCATTTCGTTCTTGAGCTGCATGTAAGCAGTCCAGATATAATCAAAGAACTGAATTTCAACGACGGGCTTGAGTCCTCTCATCGCCATGCCGATGGCGCGACCAATGATATTTGCTTCGGCCAGTGGTGAATTGAATACCTGCCCCGGCTTGGCCGCTTTCTGGACTCCGTGAGTGACCTTGAAGACTCCGCCCTTACCTTTCAGATCCGGGTTCTCGTATTTTTCCACTTCCGTGAAGTCAGCAACGTCTTCACCGAAAACCATCATGAGAGGGTTTTTCTTGATCTCACTCTTCAGCGTCATGTTGATCGCTGAGGCGAGAGGAATATCATCTTTCCCGGAAAATTTCGGTTCTGTTTCAAAGTCTGAAGAAGAAGGATCCACTTCCATGGAATATAGGTGATCCATGTACGTATCTTTTGTGGGCCACGCTGTCTCAAGGGCCTTCGCCATGGCGTCTTTAACTTCTTTCGAAGCTTCATCGAGAGCGTTCTTTGTTTCTTCAGATGTCATGAGGCCCGTGTCTGTGAGAAAGCGCGGGAAGGAATTGTAGACATCACGGAAGGCTTCATCCGCGAGATCATCTTTTGTCCGGTAGTAAGAGTGATCGTCCGAGAGTGAGTGAGAATAAGGACGGGTCACGGTCGCGTGAACGAGGGCCGGACCTTTTCCTGCGCGGAGATATTTCTCAGCCTCTACCATCGTATCGTAAGATTCGATCGGACAGTTACCATCACAGTTAAAGATCTTAAGGCCCGGGAAGTTAGCAAGAGCAACTGAGATCGAAGCACCCGGAGTCTGAACTCTCACAGGAACTGAGATCGCGTAACCGTTATCTTCCACCATGAAAAGAACCGGAAGCTTGTTCACACACGCAGTTGTGAGACCTTCCCAGAATTCACCCTGAGAAGTTGTTCCGTCACCACAGGAAACGTAAACGATTTCCTGGTCGTGATAAACCGGTGAATCTTTCAGTTTCATTTTTTTAAGATGAAGGCCCGCTTCCGCCACACCGACGGCCTGGAGGAACTGAGTTCCTGTGCAGGATGATTTCGAGACGATATTGAGTTTTACATTTCCCCAGTGAGCTGGCATCTGGCGGCCGTGAGAAGCGGTGTCACCGGTGTTTCCGTTCGCCTGGCAAAGCATTTCATAAGGTGTCACACCAAGACCGATGCAAAGGGCCCGGTCACGGTAATACGGAATGAAGTAATCGTGCTTAGGCTTCAGCACTTTAGCCGTGGCAGAAAGAATCCCCTCGTGGCCCGCGCCTGAGATCTGGAAGAAGGCCTTGTTCTGCTTCTTCATGCTGATTTCGGCATCATCGGTTTTACGGGAAACAAAAATATTATGCAGGAACCATTTCAGGTCCGCTTTTGAGAGCTTGTGTTTCTTGATGAGATCGAGCTTTTTGTCATAAGCGGGATTGCGATTGGAATTCACTTCAGTGGCCTCTGTTTCAGGGGTGTTGATGCGCATGGCAATTTCCTTGTAATTTTGGTCTCATCTTACTTCGGAGAGACGGGAAAATCTACCCTACTCGCGATCGACG